>NZ_JBFEFH010000048.1:0-21025 GCF_040717455.1 Tautonia sp. JC769 | reverse complement strand
GGTGGCACTGGTGGCCTCACCAGTGTGCGGAGTGCGGTGATGACGGGATGGCCTCCGTCATCCGATGCCGACGTCACCGGGCCTTGCAGCCCGGCGAACACGGTCGGACAAGGCCGGTGGGCCTGCGGCCCGTGGTGACATCGACCGGGAGGGACACTGGTGAGGCCACCTGTGCCACCCGCCCGCCTTGCCGGGACGCGGCATGGTCTGGGATCATCGAGGCGGATGCTCGGCGGGCGGGGCCGCGGGGCGAGAGGGGTCGGGGGGGCGGGGATGTCATGGGATTCGCCGAATCGGACTGGCGGCATCTGACGTCGAGGATGGCGTGGGTCGAGGGTCGGCTGAAGGCGAAGGGGGCGACGGTGAGGTCGCCGGATCTGATGCCGCCGGTGGATCGGGCGCAGGTCGACGCGTTCTCGGACCGGACGGGACTCCGCTTGCCGCAGGACCTCATCGACCTGGTCACGGGCTTCGCCGGCGGATGGTCCTTCTCCTGGAACCTGGGCGTCGCGGGCACCGACCGATGGCTCCGGCCGGGGGTCGATGTCGGGGCATTCGGCGGCAATGGCGAGGTGCCGTTCCTGGGCGCGTCGCGGGAGACGACGCTCCTGGACCTCTATCAGCAGTTCCAGGAGGAGATCCACGATACGTTTTTTGCGGATGCGGGGGACGCGGAGTCGCTCAGGAGGATGCCCTCCGTCTTCCCGCTGCACCTCTTCGAGGGCGGGGGGGGCGACTCCACCGTGCTGAGGCTCGACACGTCGCCGTGCGAGGTCGTGTTCCTCGACCACGAGAAGACCTACCGGATCGACGAGGGGCAGGTGATCGGCCGCGGCCTCGGCGACTTCCTGCGCCGGTGGGCGAACGTCGGTTTCGTGTCGTGCGAATACCTGGACGTGTTCATTGACGCGGAGGGTCGGGACATCGATGATGTGGGGATCGCGGCCCGGGAATGGATCCGGTGGCTCGATGACCCCGAGGCCGCGTAGCGGGGGCGGCCGGGGCGAGCGTCGGGGGCGAGGGGCGGCGACGCGGAGGGGAGGAGACGTGGGACGACCTCGGGCGTCGATCGCCGGGCTGATGGTGGTCATCGCGGCCGTCGCGGCGAATCTCGCGCTGCTGCGGTCTGTGTACGAGCGGGATCTGGGGCTGGTCTTCCAGGCCGGCCCGATGGGGCTGGCGTGCCAGCTCGGCCTGCTGCGGCTGGTGGTCGGGCCGCCCGGCGCCCGGGGGTTCTGGCTGGGGTTCGCGGGGGCGTCCGGCCTGTTGGTCGCGATCGTGGCGTGGGTCGTCATGGGCGGGGCCTACCGGGCCGAGATCGCGAGCTTCTGGATGACGGTCACGGCGGCCGTCGCGCCTTCGGCCGTCCGCGATGAGGATCGGTTCATCCTCGGATCCCTCGCCTTGCTCGTGTGGACGCTCCCCCAACTGGCGCTGGCGACGGCGGCGGGGGCGATCGCCGGGGCCCTCGGCCCGAGGTTCGCGGGGGGGCCGGCGGCGGGGAGGCGGGGGTCATCCTGAGCCCGGCCTGGGATTCGAAATCGCCCCGCCCGTCCGGCGGGGTCGACACGAGGGGCCCGGCGGACGGTCGGCGGCGGGAGTCTGGGCGGACGGATCAGATCAGATCAGATCGAGAAGAGAGGAGCGGGGAAGGTGGCACGGAAGAATTCCAGGGATGCGGGGCGGGGCGAGACGACGCCGAAGCTGCTCGCGGGCGGGAACCCGCAGATCGCGAAGGGGGACGGCGACGCCCCGGTGCAGGCGTACATCGCGGCCATGCCCGGCTGGAAACACGGGGTCGGGCGGGGGCTCGATGCCTTGATCGTGGAGACGGTGCCCAGGGTCCGCAAGGCGGTGAGGTGGAACACGCCCTTCTACGGGATCGAGGGCAGGGGGTGGTTCCTCGCGTTCCACTGCCTGACGAAGTACGTGAAGGTGGCGTTCTTCCGGGGCGCGACGCTCGACCCCGTGCCGCCGGTCGCCTCGAAGCAGGAGTTCGTGCGGTACGTCCACATTTTTGAGGGGGACACGCTCGACTCGGAATTGCTGGCGAGGTGGATCGGGCAGGCGGCGGATCAGCCCGGGGAGATGTGCTTCTGAGTCGGGGCAGGGAGGGAGCACGGGAGCCCCCGCCCGTGCTCGGGGCCCCTGGCCGGGAGGACGCCCCCGCACGCGCCGGCGGCAGTTGAGACCTGGCTCGGCGTGATCGACCGCGATGAGATGCGGCCCATCGTCACGAGGGGGAGGGCACAGGTCCCCGGGAGGCCGACGGCGGGGGGGCGGGGCGGCGGGAAGGCCCGGCGGAGCACGAGGTGGGTCGGCAGGTAGAGGCAGGCCGGCAGGCCGATCATCAGGGCCGAGAGCCAGAGCCAGGGGTGCGCATCCAGGTCTGCGGCCGTTCGTAGCTCATCCCGTGGACGGAGTTACGGAGTTGATGTTGACCGCGGCGTTCGGGTTCTCGGGAAGGGGCCGGCGGGGCGGGGGCCAGGAAGGAGCTGGCCGGCAGGATGGCCCAGGTCAGGACGACCGGGACGGGGAACGCCCGCCGGTCGTAGCCCGGCCCCCAGACGAGCCAGAGCAGGAGGCCGGGGAGCCAGCCGTGGAAGAGGGAGAGGCCGTGGACGAACAGCGAGTCCTTCGGGTCGAACAAGAACGAGGCGGCGACGACCCGCCTGGCCCGTGCGAGCGATTCCGGCTCGGATCCGCGCGGCTGCTCGAAGGACATGGCGCTCGCCCCCGTCTTGGGTCTGCCGAGAATCGACCGGAGGGGTCGCGAGGCCCCGGCGGGCATCGCCCCACACGGATCATGGCCATCGGGAGTCGGGGCGTGCCGCCCGGGACCGAGGACCTTTTGAAATGAACATCCATGAGCCGGGCGAACGGCTCGATCTCGGGATCGGTCGCGGGACGCAATGGGGGGCGGTCGGAGGCACCCTCGCGTTTCCTGCGGGGGTCTTCGCGGCGGGCAGGCGGCTTGACGTCGCCTGAGACGGGCGGGGCCTTGCTGCGCGGGCACACAACGTGAACACGCAGCCACCATGATGAATGGTCTGATCGCCGGCCCTCTGCTGGGGATTCGGGCGGGATTTCGGGGGAAGTCCGCTTGCGAGAGGATGGAAAGCTCGCAAGAATGAGCAGATGCCATGCGTATGGAAACCGCCGAATGGGCGGGAGGGAGGCCGTCTCCCGCGGCTGAAGTTCCGGGGGACGGCGGGCCAGCGAGGCTCGACGGGATTCCGTGGCGTCTGGGATGTGTTCCGGAGCGGAGGACCGAGCGATGGTCGCGACCTATGTGGTTCAGAACGTGCCGCTGATTCCCCAGGATCAGGGGATGGCGTGCTGGTATGCCAGCGCCCAGATGCTGATCCGGTGGCGTCGCGAGCGGGTGCAGATGACCGAGGGCGCCTTGCCCGACCCGAGCCAGGTGGACGAGACGGTCCAGCTGTACAAGGCCAATAACGGGTTGCCGCTGACGGACATGGTCCGATTCGCGCAGCTCATGGGGCTGCGGCAGGTCCCGCCGATGAGCCCGACGATCGAGGCGATCTCCGGCTGGCTCAGCGATTACGGGCCGATCTGGACGGCGGGGCTGAAGGTCACCAGCACGGCATCGTATGGGCATGTGGTGGTGATCACGGGGGTGTCGTCGTCCCGGCTTTACGTTCATGACCCCGAGCCGGTGAACATCGGCACGCAGGAATGGAAGCCGCATTCGTGGTTGGCGACGACCCTCTCGATCGGCAGCGATCCGAGCGTGGCGTACAACTTCCTCCACCTGCCCTCGTGACGTCGGGGGCGGGCGGGAGCGGGTCCGGGGCGTTGCATCGGGAGGGGCGGTCGGGTATCGGGGAAGGGGCCGGAGGTTCGGTGTTCCAGCGGGTGGGCATGAGCAGATGAAAGGACCGCTCCCGATGCGATGGATCAACGGTGCGCTGGTGGTGGTTTTGGTGGCGAATTCGGGCGTCGGGGCGGAGGAGGCGCCGGGGCGGCAGACGAGGGTGGAGATCAAGGGGGGGGCGTTCTTCCTCAATGGGTCGCCGACGTACGAGGGGAGGACCTGGAACGGGTCGAAGATCGAAGGCTTGCTGATGAATTCGAGGATGGTGCAGGGGATCTTCGACGACCTGAACCCGGAGACGAGGCATCGGTGGGCGTATCCGGACTCGGGGGAGTACGACGCCGAGCGGAACACGAGGGAGTTCATCGAGGCGATGCCCGAGTGGAGGAGTCACGGTCTGCTGGCGTTCACGATCAACCTGCAGGGGGGGAGCCCGGAGGGGTATTCGGGGGAGCAGCCCTGGCACAACTCGGCGATCGAGGAGGACGGGAGCCTGAGGCCGGAGTACATGGATCGGCTGGGGCGGATCCTCGATCGGGCGGATGAGCTGGGGATGGTGGCGATCCTGGGGATCTTCTACTTCGGCCAGGACGAGCGATTGAAGGATGAGGAGGCGGTATTGCGGGCGGTGGACAATGCGGTGGACTGGGTGTTTGATCGCGGTTACACGAACGTGATCATCGAAGTGAATAATGAATGCAACGTGAGGTATGATCACGACATCCTGAAGCCGGACCGGGTGCATGAGTTGATCGATCGGGTGAAGGAACGGACGAGGGACGGCCGGCGGCTGCTGGCGGGGACGAGCTACGGCGGGGGGACGGTGCCGAGGGAGAACGTGGTGCGTTCGTCGGACTTCCTGCTCGTGCACGGCAACGGCGTGAAGGACCCGGCGCGGATCGGGGAGATGGTGAGCCAGTGCCGGGAGGTGCCGGGCTATCGGCCGATGCCGATCCTGTTCAATGAGGACGACCACTTCGCCTTCGACCGGCCGACGAACAACATGGCGGCGGCGATCGGGGAGTATGCGTCGTGGGGGTTCTTCGATCCGGGGGAGAACAACTATGAAGACGGGTATCAGTCGCCGCCGGTGCGCTGGGACCTGAATACGGAGCGGAAGCGGGCGTTCTTCGAGACGGTGCGGGAGGTGACGGGGGAGGGGGAGTGAGGGGAGGGGCGGGGAAGATCCACCGGGCGGAATCGCAGGGATCGTAGGGTGCTGTCGAGTCTTCGAAGACGCACCGCTCCGACCGTCCTGGCGGGGGAGGTGCGTTTTCGCGGACTCAACGCACCCTACTCCGATGGCTCCCGCCGCCTGGATTGCTCGCGGAGGGGCAGGCGGGCCAATCCGATTCGACTACGAGCGGGGAAGCGGGGGCTCAGCGCGAAGATGGCGCGCGACGATCCGACTTCCGGGAGAGATAGAATCCGTAGCTGTAATACGCGCGGTATTGTTCATAGAGTTCGATTTCTCGGATTTCCGCGTCGACGATGGCTTGCGCGTCGGCGCTGTGGCCGTTCCGGGCAAGGAATTGGCCCAGGCGACGTTGCATCGGCCGGTAGTAATTGTCCAGCCAGCAATGCTCGGGCAAGGCGAAATAGCCGATCGGCGTGTAACCATGCTGTTCCAGGACGCGAAGCTTGGAGGAGGCGACGTCGATCTCGGGGTATTCCCCCTCCCAATGTGCCTGGAGTTCGGCCGGCCGGGAACCGGTGGTCCAGGTGATCTCCGAGACGGCGAGGAGGCCGCCGACGTTCAGGAACCGATCCCAGGCTTCGACGCCCTTTGCGAATCCGAGGGTGTAGATCGCGCCTTCGGACCAGATGACATCGAAGTGCTCATCCGCGAAGGGGAGGTCATCCATCGATGCGCAAAGGGTTGTGATTTTCTCAGAACACCCTTGCTCGCTCGCGCGTGCGTCGAGCACATCGAGGAAGACCTGGGAGAGGTCGACCGCGGTGATCGTCGCGTTGAGGAGGCGAGCGAGGACGAGGGTGGACGCGCCGGTGCCGCAGCCGAGGTCGGCGATGGCCAGGGGCTTCGATCGGTCGACCCGGGCCAGGGAGAGCACGAGTTCCGTCTCGGCGTCGCCGCCGGGCCCCTGGCGGGCTGCATCGCGATGGAGGTCGATCAAGAGACGAAGATCGTCCACGGATCGCTCCGTCCGAGAGACAGGGGATCGGCCGATCCCCCCGCCGTGAGGCGAGGCGGGGGGATCGGCCGGTAAGAGGGGCGGAGCGGCTCAGAACTCGCGGTCGCGGAGGCGGCCGGGTTCGGGCTGGGGATAGATGCCGCTGGCGAGGAGCTGGAGCGGGGCGGGGGAGTCAGCGGTCAGTTGGTCGACCTCGGGGGCGAACTCGTGCTCGTGGTTGAGCATCTCGTCGAAGGTGACGATGCGGCCGGTGTGGGCGGCCATGCGGCCCATGGCGGTGACGAGGCTGGCCTCGGCGCCGCGCCTGACCTCGTTCCAGGGGTCGTCGTTGCGGATGGCGGCGATCAGGTGGTCCCATTCGAGCTGATAGGGGTTCGGCTCGGGCTGGGGGAAGGCCCAAACGGGCTCGCCCTGGTCGATCCGCTGGTCGGCGTAGATGCGGGTCTTGGCCGGGGTGTGGGAGTTGGTCGAGATGACGGCCGACCCCTTGGTGCCGTGGGCGTAGCTGGCGAACTCCTGGTGGCAGCGGGGGACGTTGCGGGTGTAGACGAACAGCTTGGTGCCGTCGTCGAAGGTGTACTCGATCGAGTAGTTGTCGAAGTTCTGATCGACCTTGTCTTCGCGGTAGAGGCGGGCGCCGTTGGCCTGGGCGGTGACGGGCCAGGCGTCCTTCATCCAGCACGATTCGTCGATGTTGTGGATCATGTAGTCCATGATCACGCCGCCGCTGGCCCACATGAAGCCGTGGAAGTTGCGGATCTGGTACATCAATTCCGACATGTCGCCCGAGTTGGGGCCGATGAGGCCGCCGCCGCCGACCTGGCGGTAGGAGCGGAGGGTGAGCAGGTCGCCGATCTCGCCGTCCTTGATGCGTTCGTAGAGGGCCTTGCGGGCGTCGCAGTGGCGGCACATGAGGCCGACGCCGACCTTCAGGTTTTTCTCCTTCGCCTGCTCGCCCAGCTCGATCATGCGGCGGGTGGTGGGGCCGTCGACGGTGACGGGCTTCTCCATGAAGGTATTGATGCCTTTTTCGATGGCGTAGCTGAAGTGCGGCCATCGGAAGGCGGGGGGGGTGGTCATGATGACCACGTCGCCGGGGTCGAGGCAGTCGATGGCGTGCTTGTAGCCGTCGAAGCCGAGGAACCGGCGCTCCTCGGGCACGTCCATCTGGCTGGAGTACTTGTCTTCGAGGTAGTTGTAGCTGTTCCCGAGCTTGTCTTCGAAGACGTCGGCCATGGCGACGAGCTTGATCGGCCCGTTCTGGACCGACAGGGCGTTGGCCGCGGCGCCGGTGCCGCGGCCGCCGCAGCCGACGAGGGCGACCTTGATCGTATTCTGCTCGCTCGCGTGGACGGCCGGCACGGCGATGCCGGCCAGGGCCGAGGCCGAGGCGGCGGCGCCGGTGTGCTTGAGGAACGATCGGCGCGACGGGTTCGAGTTCGAGGGTGTCATGGTGGGGACCTTTTACTCCGCAAAGGGGGAACCCCGGCGGCCGATCGCCCGGGGCGGCGGCCAGGTTGAGGGCCGCCGTCGTCGTCGGTCGGTGCGTGGTGGGGAGGGACGTCGATTGCCACGGGAGGGACGGCCGGGACCCCTCCCGGCCGATCGTCTGGGGGTGATGGGTGCGAGCGGTTCGGATCGGCTCGCCGGTCGCGAAAGCGCCGACGAGTCGCAAGGCAGCGCCCTCACCCGGCCTTCGGCCACCCTCTCCACCGCAAGGCGCGGGCGAAGGGTTTTGTCCGGCCCCCACTCCCCGCGAGCGGGGAGTGGGTTGGGGTGAGGGGTCCTCGCGTTCGACGCCGAGCCCCGCGTCCTGTCGCGGCCCCCTCACCCGGCCTTCGGCCGCCCTCTCCCCCAATGGGGGCGAGGGTTGGGAGAGAGCGGCCAGTCTCTCCCGGCCTTGAGGCGCCCCGTTTCCCCGCAAACCGCGGGGGAAGAGGGTTGGGAGAGCGTGGCGGGCTTCACCCGGCCTGGCGGCGGCCCGTTTCCTCGCAAGGGCGGGGAACAGGGGATCGCGCCAGGCAGGTCAAGACGCGGCTCAAGGGTCCATCACTGCCAGACTCACCGATTCATCGTAACGCGCGGGGAGGGCGGCCGAAACCGTCAAATTCCCGAGGGGCAGGAGGGGCAATGGGGGTCAGTTGGGGTCGGTCGGATCGGGAGGCATCAGGGCGCGGGCGCCGTCGATGACGGTGTCCCACTGGAAGGCGGGGCCGGGGTCGACCTTGTTGGTCTGGACGTGGAAGTGCCCGAGGATGCCTTGATACGATTGCCAGTCCTCTCGGGAGAGGGTGTCGGTGATGAGGTTGCCGGCCTCGTCGCGGGGGTAGTCGCAGTCGAGTTTCGGGAAGACGGTGCAGAGGGTGGCGGTGAGCTTGATGAGGGAGTCGTACTGCTCGGGGGTCAGGTCGTACTGCTTCAGCTCGATGCCCCGGACGACGCCGACGACCGGCTCGTCGCGGGCGGGTCGGAAGCTGGCGTCGAGGTCCTTCATGCCGGCGGCCTCGGGGCCGCCGGGGATGGTCAGGCGGGTCGTGCCGTCGGCGTCCCGGGCGTACCAGCGGTCGAGGGCCGAGGCGTTGGCGGGGGGATAGGCGCCCATGTTGGCGATCTCGATGCCGATGGAGCGCTGGTTGGCGATGGTGGCGTGATAGGCGGATTCTTTCAGGTCCATCGTCTGATAGATCGTGCCGTCGAGGTCGAGCATGAAGTGGACGCTGAGGCCCCGGCCGTCGTGGAGGACCCGGAAGCAGTTGCGGCTGGTGCCGGCCACGTCGTAGTGGAGGACGAACTGGTCGACGACTTCCTGGAGCAGGGGCAGGGACCAGCCGCCGCCGCGGACCTGCTCGACCTGCTCGGGGGAGAGGCGGTTGCCCCGCAGGCCGAAGCGGACGGGGGAGCGCAGGCCGGCGGCCTCCGACGCCTTCCAGCCGGCCTCGGCCAGGGGGGCGAATCGGCGCTCGACGCGGTAGGCGTCGTAGCCGCCGGGGTCGGTCCAGAGGACGACCGGGGCCGTGGTGTGGAAGAGCTGGCCGGCGACGACGATCTCGTCTCCGGTGCGCGGGAGGCGATCGCCGGGCTTCGGCCCGTCCTGGGCGATCGCGGGCAGGGAGAGGCCCAGGATCAGGGCGAGGGCGAGGGCGGGGGCGAGGGCGAGGATCCTCGGCGGGAGGGGAGGGGAGGGGGGCGGCATCAAGCGATCGGCACGGCGCGTGCGGGGCGTGATCGGGGTCTGGTCGGGGCTCATGGGTGGGGTCTCAATCGTCAAGAGGGGCGTTCGGGGGATTGGTCCGGCCGACCGGTCGGATTGATCCCGCCCCGATTCGGCCTTCCCCGGGATTGTACCAACACGAGGGGCGGCGGGTTGGCGGTCGCCCCGGTCAAAGGGCGGGCGGCCGATCGGGATTTCGAGGACGGGGCGGCGGCCGGGCGGCGGGGATCTTCCCTTTTCGGGGCAGGGCGGGAATGATTGCTCGCCGGCGCGGTCCGGAGGGGCGAGGGGATCGGTGCGGGAAGGACGAGGCGCGGGACCACCATGCGGGAACTGCTCGGGAAGCACTGGCACCACCTGCCGGCGGAGGAGGTGTTCGATTACCTGGAGACCGACCCGGCCGCCGGGCTCGACCTGTTCGCCATCGGGCACCGTCGGGAGCAGTTCGGGGCGAACGTGCTCGCCCCGAGGCCGGGGACGAGCCCGCTGGTGCTGTTCGCGATGCAGTTCCACCAGCCGTTGGTCTACATCCTGATCGCGGCCGGGGTGGTGACGGCGATCCTCGAGGAGTGGGTCGACGCGGGGGTGATCCTGGGGGTGGTGCTCGTCAACGCCGTCATCGGCTTCGTGCAGGAGTCGAAGGCGCTGCGGGCGATCGAGTCGCTGGCGAGGGGGATGTCGAGCGAGGCCACCGTGATCCGGGCCGGGGAGGCCCGTCGGCTGCCCGCGGGCGAGCTGGTGCCGGGGGACGTGGTCCTCCTGCAGTCGGGGGACAAGGTGCCGGCCGACCTGCGATTGTTCCGGTGCCGGTCGCTCCAGGCGGACGAGTCGGCCCTGACGGGGGAATCGGTCCCGGCGTCGAAGGAGGCCGGGGTCCTGCCGAGGGAGGCGCCGCTGGCCGAGCACCGGAACATGGCCTACTCGTCGACGCTCGTGACCTTCGGGACGGGCTCGGGGGTGGTGGTGGCGACCGGCGACCAGACGGAGATCGGCCGGATCAACGAGCTGATCGCCGCGACGCCGAGCCTGGAGACGCCCTTGACGCGCGACATCTCGGCCTTCAGCCGGACGTTGCTGTACGTCATCCTCGGGCTGGCGGCCCTGACGTTCGCGGTCGGCCTGCTGCGGGGGAGGTCGTGGATCGAGATGTTCATGGCGTCGGTCGCATTGGCCGTCGGGGCGATCCCGGAGGGCCTGCCGGCGGCCGTGACGATCACCCTGGCCGTCGGCATGAAGAAGATGGCGCGGCGCAATGCGATCATCCGCAAGCTCCCGGCCGTCGAGACGCTGGGCAGCACGACAATGATCTGCTCGGACAAGACGGGGACGCTGACGCAGAACCAGATGACCGTGCAGCAGGCGATCGCCGGGGGGACGCTCGTCTCGCTCTCGGGGGCCGGATACGACCCGGAGGGCCGGGTTCTCCGGGACGGCGAGCCGTTGGAGCCGGGCCGCCACGAGGCGCTGTGGGAGACGTTCCGCGCCGGGGTGCTCTGCCAGGATTCTCGGCTCGTCCGGCGCGACGAGCAGTGGCAGGTGGAGGGGGACCCGACCGAGGGGGCGCTGATCGTCGCCGCCCGGAAGGCGGGCCTCGACCCGGACGGGCTGGCCGACGCGTTCCCCCGGCTCGACGCGATCCCGTTCGAGTCGCAGCATCAGTACATGGCCACGCTCCATCACGTCGCCGGAGGGGGCGGATCTCATCTCGTTTATGTGAAGGGGGGGATCGAGGAGGTCTTGCGGCGGTGCGACACGGCGCTCCAGGGCGACGGGGGGGTGGGGCCGCTCGACGCCGAGGAGGTGCATCGCCGGGTGGGCGAGCTGGCCCGCCGGGGGCTCCGGGTGCTCGGGTTCGCCCGGAAGACCCTGCCGGGATCGGCGCGGACGCTCGACGCCTCGGACGTGGCGGGGGGCCTGACGTTCCTGGGTCTGCAGGCGATGATGGACCCGCCGAGGCCGGCGGCCGTCTCGGCGATCGAGACCTGCCAGCGGGCGGGGGTCCGGGTGAAGATGATCACGGGGGACCACGCCTGGACCGCCTCGGCGATCGCGACGGAGATCGGCCTGCAAGGGGCGGCGGACGAGCAGGGGCGCTTGCTCACGCTGACCGGCCAGGAGCTGGCCCGGCTGGGCGACCGGGCGCTGATCGAGGAGGCGGACCGGGTGGCGGTGTTCGCCCGGGTCTCGCCCGAGCAGAAGCTCCGGCTGGTCGAGGCGCTGCAGGCCCGGGGGAACGTGGTGGCGATGACCGGCGACGGCGTGAACGACGCCCCGGCGCTGCGGCAGGCCGACCTGGGGATCGCCATGGGGATCACCGGGACCGAGGTGGCCAAGGAGGCGGCCGACATGGTGCTGGCCGACGACAACTTCGCGTCGATCGAGGCGGCGGTCGAGGAAGGGCGAGGGGTCTACGACAACCTGGTCAAGTTCATCACCTGGACCTTGCCGACGAACATCGGCGAGGGGCTGGTGATCCTGGTGGCGATCGTCGCGGGGGCGCGGTTGCCGATCCTGCCGGTGCAGATCCTCTGGATCAACATGACGACCGCCGTGCTGCTGGGCCTGATGCTGGCCTTCGAGCCGAAGGAGCCGGGGATCATGCTCCGGCCGCCGCGCGACCCGCGCACGCCGGTCCTGACCCGGCCGCTGGTGTTCCGGATCGCGCTGGTCGGCCTCCTGCTGCTGGCCGGGTCGTTCGGCCTGTTCGAGTGGGAGCAGGCCCGGGGGGGATCGCTGGCCGAGGCCCGCACGGTGGCGGTCAACGTGTTCGTGGTCGGCGGGATTTTCTACCTGTTGAACTGCCGGTCGTTGCGCGACTCGTTCGTGAGGGTCGGCCTGTGGTCGAACCCCTGGATCGTGGTCGGCGTTGCGATCATGATCGCGCTGCAACTGGCGTTCACGTACCTGCCGGCGATGAACGCGGCGTTCTCGAGCGCCCCGATCGGCCCGGATGAGTGGGGGAGGATCGTCGTGGCAGGGGCCTCGATCTCCCTCGTGATCGGGGCGGAGAAGTGGATCCGGCGCCGGTGGTCGTCGGCCGCCGCGACGGTCCGGAGTCCCTGAGCAGGGCGAAGGGCCCGGGCGAGCGGGGGGGAGGGAGGGTCGGCCCCGGATCGATCGGATCGATGCACGAAGGGGGAAAAAAAGGGCCCTATCGGAGTTCTCGGGTTCCTGGTAGGGTGTCACCGCGGCGCTGCGACCCGATCGAGATCGAAGAAGGGAAGGCCAACCCTCCCTTTTCTCACGATCCGCCCGGGAACAGCCGGCGAAAGGGGGCAGCGTTGCCCGCCCGGTGCCCGGTCCCGCACCGAGCCGAACTGCTCCGTATCGTTTCGTTCCGGACCATCCGACCCGACCTCCCGACCGCCGCGGACGAGTCGAAGACGCAAGCCCCGAAAGGCGTAATCCGATCCGACGCATTCTCGATCGGGGTCGCCCCGGCCGCCCGGCACCGTCGGCCTCAGGAGTTGAACACGAGGACAGGACGTCTTCCAACCCCAAGCCGATCCCCGCCCCTCCGCCCGACGTCCGGCCCTTGAGCGGGACGAGCTTCGAGGCCGGCCCGGGCGACCCGCGTCGATCGGGGCCGTCGGCGATCGGCCCCCGGGAGCCCGGGGATGAGGCCGACCGGGGCGGGGCAGGACGACCTCAACCCCCTCCCGCCCAATCTCGAAGGCACTTCAAGGACGAGGCTTGCACCGTCATGGCCGAATCGCTCACGATCAGCGAACCCATCGAACCGACCCCCCGCCGGCCCGGAATCGGCGGACCGTCGCGGCCGTCGGCGGCGACCGTCCGGGAGGCGAGGGCGATCCCGGTGGCGGACACGAGGCGAGGGGCCGCGGCACGGGCCGAGGGATCCGACCCGTTGTCGCCGCTGGAGGCGGTCGCCCGGATGTCGATGACGGTGCGGTGGGTGGTGGTGTCGGTCATCACCGTGCCGCTGGTCGTCGTGCTGGCCACGCCCCTGGTCGTCTGGGGGTGGGGGTTCCACTGGGTCGACCTGGGGCTCTTGCTGGGGATGTACTTGCTGACCGGCCTGGGAATTACGGTCGGCTTCCACCGGCTGTTCACGCACCGATCGTTCGAGACGAGCACGCCGGTGAAGGTCGTGCTGGGGGTGCTCGGCTCGATGACCGTGCAGGGGTCGCTGATGGAGTGGGTGGCGCTGCACCGGCGGCACCACCAGTATTCCGACGCCGAGGGAGACCCGCACTCGCCGGTGCATGGATCGGAAGAGAACGGGGTGCGGGGGGTGCTCCGGGGGTTCTGGCACGCTCACGTCGGCTGGATCGTCCGGCCGGGCCCGTTCGAGCTGGACCGCTACGTGACCGACCTGAGGCAGAGCCGGGCCTTGCGGATCGTCGACGCGATGTTCGCCGCCTGGGTGGCGCTCGGGCTGTTGATCCCGGCGGCGCTGGGGGGCTTGCTGACGGGGTCGTGGGCCGGGGCCTTGACGGGCCTGATCTGGGGGGGGCCGGTGCGGATCTTCCTGGTCCACCACATCACCTGGAGCATCAACTCGGCCTGCCACATCTGGGGATCGCAACCGTTCGAGACGAACGACGAGAGCCGGGACAACGTCCTGTTCGGCCTGTTGGCCTGGGGAGAAGGCTGGCACAACGCGCACCACGCCTTCCCGACCTCGGCCAGGCACGGCCTGGACTGGTGGAAGCTCGACGTGAGCTACGGGTTCATCTGGGTCCTGGCCCGGCTCGGCCTGGCCTGGAAGGTGAAGCTGCCGAGCCGAGAGGCCCAGCTCCGCCGGCGCCGGGCCGTCTCCTGAAACGAGGGCGAAGGCGAGCAAGCCAAGGGAGCGAACCGGGGCCCGGGGCCGCCCCCGCCGGAAGGGAACTCCAAGGCCGGTCCGGCGGAGGATGGCTTGCTCGTTGCGTTGCTTTTTTTTCGAGCGGGGGGATGCCCTGTCGGAGGGCATTTACTGCATCGGCGGCAGCAGCACGCGATCGATGACGAAGATCGCGCCGTTGCGGGTCAGCACCGCGTGGTTCAAGATCCGAGCGTCGTTGATGAACACGCTGATCTGGTTCCGGTGGAAGCTCTGGATCGAGAACGAGGTCCTGGCGCCGTTGAGCATCATCACGTTGCGTTCGGAGTAGAGGTCGACCAGGGGCCGGGCGCGCGGGGTGACGTGATAGAGGAGGATCTCGGTCAGCGCGTCCTCGCCGAGCTGTCCGACGTTCTGGGGCGTGACCCCGATGCGGGCGAATGCCGCGTCGGTCGGCAGGAAGACGGTGAGCGGGTCGGGGCCGCCCAGGGCGTCGAGGATCGCGGGATCGGCGGCCAGGACCGCGGCGATCAGCGTCTCGAATTCGCCCGTGTTCGCGTTGTAATTGATGACGCGATCGAGGATCGTCTGGGCATCGGCCCGTTCCGGGGCGGCGGCCAGGCCCACGACCATCACGAACAGCGCGGCCACGCACCACGAGCGTCGGATTGGGGTCATCAGATGTCCTCCCTGGTGAGAATGTCTCAACGGTGATTACCGATGTCTCAGGCTCGACGGGGGCAATCCATCGGCCCGGGCGGGGCGTGCCCGCCCGGAGCGATCCGGATCAAGGCCCGCCTTGAGACGTCGTGCGCGACCGGGGAAAGGCCGCGCACTTGACTCAGCCTAGGCAGTCGACCGGGCAAATCAATCCTTTCTCTCCGCGCAATCGGCATAAATGGCACGACTTCCCATCGGCCCGATGTCGGACGGGAGCGGGGGTTGCGGGCGGCCCGGCCGGCCCCGGCGCCCCTCGATTCGGTGACAGGGGGTCGTCCGCGTTCTCGCGCGATCGGAGAAGGCCCGGTGAATGATTGGCCCCGGACGACCCGGGGCGATAGGATCGTTCCCTGATCCCCCGGCCCGGGCGGAATCGGGAGCGAGGGGTCTCGACGGGACGGGCATTTGCCCGGCCCCGTCCGGCCCGGTTCGGCCAGGGAAGGCGGGAACCGGTCGAATTGATCGGCGAGCCCGATTGCGTGCTGGTGATCCCCCTGGCCCCGGCCCGAGGTCCTGTGTCTTGCGATCCGTCTCGATCCGAACCATCGGTCCGATTCTCGTCCTGATCCCGGTGGCCGCGGTGGTGCTGGGGTTCGGCCTGCTGGCGTCGTGGCAGGGCAAGCGCGTGGTCGACGACCTGACGAGCCAGGTGGTCGACCAGGCGGCCCGTCGCGTCGAGGAGCAACTGGACGGCTACCTCGCCACGGCCGTCCACGTGACGGAGCTCACGGCCTCGATGATCGCCGCCGGCGAGCTGGACCCGGCCGACCTGGGGGCCTGGCGGGCCGACCTGGTCCGGCAGCTCTCGGCCTTCCGGGCGATCAACTCGATCACCTTCGGCACCCCCGAGGGGTCGGCCACCTGGGTCATCCGCTATCCGGGGGAGCCGGGGATGGAGTACGCCCTCAAGGACGGCTCGGCGGGGGATGAGATCGTCGAATTCCGGGTGGTCGACGGCTCGGGGGCGACGGGCGACCGCATCGGCTCGTATGCGTACGACCCGCGCGGGCGTCCCTGGTATCAGGCGGCCGAGCGGGCCGGAGGCCCGACCTGGAGCGCCGTCTATCCCTGGGTGCGCAGCAACAGCGAGATGGCGACGCTGGGCCTGGCCTTCGTCCGCCCGGTCGAGGATGCCGGCGGGCGGCGGCTGGGGGTCCTCTCGTCCGACGTCGGCCTGCTGGCCGTCTCGGAGTTCCTCGGCGGCCTGGAGGTCTCCGAGACGGGCCGGGCGTTCCTGGTCGGGCCGGACGGGGGCCTGCTGGCGACCTCCTCGGGGGTGCCGGTGATCGGCCCCGGAGGGTCGCAAGTGGCGGCGGACGGGGCGGACGACCCGATGATCCGGGCGATCGCCCGACGGGTCTCGGGGGAGTCCGGGTCGTTCGGCGCGATCGTCGACCGCGAGCAGTTCGAGCTGACGCTCGATGGCCGGCGGTACCGGGTCGAGGTCGAACCGCTCTCGACGGCGCAGGGGCTGGACTGGCGGCTGGCGGTGATCGTGCCCGAGGCCGACGTGATGGGGGGCGTCCGGGAGCTGCGCCGGCAGGCGGCCTGGATCGGCCTGGTGGTCGTCGGCCTGACGCTCGCGCTCGGGATCGCGGCGTCGCTCCGGCTGGTCCGGCCGATCGTGGAGCTGGTCGAGGGGGTCCGGAGGATCGGCGGAGGGGACCTCGACCACCCGGTCCGGGTTGAAGGCGCCCGGGAATTCGCCATGCTCTCGACGGAGATCAACCGGATGGCCGAGGCGCTGAAAGATCGCCTCCGGCTGCGGCAATCGCTGGCCCTGGCGATGGAAATCCAGCAGAAACTCCTGCCGGAAGACACGCCGACGCTGCCGGGGCTGGACATCGCCGGCCACTCGACCTACTGCGACGAGACCGGGGGGGATTACTACGACTTCCTGGAGCTGGACGAGACGACCCAGGGGGACCTGATCGTCGTGCTCGGCGACGTGATGGGGCACGGGATCGCCGCGGCCTTGCTGATGGCGACCGCGCGGGGGGTCCTGCGCACGAGGGCCTCGGAGAGCGGGTCGCTCGGGCAGCTCTTAACCCACGTCAACCGCCAGCTCGAAGCCGATACGGGGGGGGAGCGGTTCATGACGATGATCCTGATGGTCGTCGACGCCCCCCGGCACGCGATCCGATGGGCCAGCGCCGGCCACGACGCGCCGATCGTTTATGATCGGCGGACCGATTCGTTCCTCGATTTGCCGAACATCAACGGCCTGCCGCTCGGCCTGATGGACGACTCAGCGTATGAGGAAGCCGTCTGGGACGGCCTGGGGGCGGGGCATATCGTGCTGCTCGGCACCGACGGGATCTGGGAGACGCGCAGCCCGTCGGACGAGGAATATGGCAAGGACCGGCTGCGAGACGTCATCCGGGCCCACCGCGACGAGCCCTCCGAGCGCATCTCGGAGGCGATCACCGAGGACTTGAAGCGATTCCGGGGCGACTCGCACCAGGACGACGACGTCACGTTCGTGGTCGTGAAGCTGGCGTGACGGGCCGGCCGGGAGCCGAGGGAAGACGCCGGGCCGGCGGCCGATTCAGGGGTCGGCCGGCCGGCCAGGCTTTGATTCGTTGCATGTTCGGAGCGCCGAGGTGTCGGCCCTGGAGGCGGCTCAGCGGATCGGGATCTCGTAGCGGATGAAGCCGAGCAAGTCTCCTTCCTCGACGAAGTGGCAGGTGGCGCAGCGCTGGTGCACGGCCGGCACGACGGTCGCGGCCAGGAGGCGACGATCGGGGCCCTCGCCGACGACCTCCTCGACGTACGTCTCGTTGCGCTGCATGGCCTCGGCGGCGCGCTTCTCGAAGTCGGTCTCGGGGTTGTTCCCCTCGCCCAGGGGGATGCCGGTGGCGTCGACGAGTCGGGCGGAGTGGTGTCCGAGCGTTTCCATCGCCTCGAAGACGTCCTTGGCGACCATGATGGCCGGTTGCCCGCGCTGATATTTGTCGGTGATCGAAACGACCGCCGTCTTGTATAATGCATCGAGCATCTGGACCTGCTGCCTGGCCCGCTCGAGCGCCGGATCCTCGTCCTCCTGCGGGGCCGCAGGCGCCGGCTCGGCCCGGACCGGCTCTGCCTGGACCGGCTCGGCCTGCCTGGCCGACGCGCCCCAGCCCACCGTCAACGCCAGGGCCCCCATCAGGCCGGCCATCCCCCCCAACAACCATCGCTTGCGGTCTGTCGTCGTCATCTCGCCTCCTCGATCGCTTCTGGAGCGTGATCCCGGGACCCTTTGTTGGCGGCGATTCCCAGCCCCGCCCGTCGAGGAGACCGGAATCACCCCAAATTCGGACAAGGACATCCCCTTTCCGATGCGTCCACTGTAGAGGGGACAATAACGGATTTCAAGGTCTTGTTTTCCGGTTTCCTGTTGAGGACTGCGTTCCGATGTTTTCTCAGACGGTTGAGTACGCCTTGCGGGCGACGGTGCACCTGGCCGATTGCGCGCCGGCGGCCCGGACGACGGAGCAGATCGCGCGGGCGACGAAGGTGCCGGCGCCGTACTTGGCGAAGGTGCTGCAGGGCCTGAAGCGGGCCGGGATCGTGAGGTCGCAGCGGGGGATCGGCGGGGGGATCACGCTGGCGAAGGAGCCCGAGGCGTTGACGATCCTGGAGGTGGTCAACGCGGTGGACCCGATCCGGCGGATCCGGACCTGTCCGCTGGGGTTGGCCTCGCACGGCGAGCACCTCTGCCCCTTGCACCGCCGGCTCGATAATGCCCTGGCGAGCGTGGAGGAGGCGTTCCGCAAGACGACCCTGGCCGAGGTGCTGGCCGACCCGAACCCGAGCATCCCGCTCTGCGACTTCCCGGGGGCGAGGGGGGGGCCGGAGGTGGCGGCGGGGGCGGAAACCTCGTGAGGCGGAGGAGCCGGCTCGTGGGTGTCGGCACCTCCTTGCAATCGGGCGATCGGCCCCCGTACCATCGACGGGCGGAGGGATCGTGACCAGCCCGAAACGACCCTGAAGGCAGCGTCGTCTCTCGCCCCACGGAGTGACTGTCTGATGCGAAGTCTCCGAGTCATCCCCCTCGTGGCCGCCGTGTTGCTGATCGCCCAGGCGCCGCGGGCGTCGGCCTGCCCGGATGAGCAGGGAACGGACGACGGCTGGATCACCGTGTTCGGCGAGGGGACCGGGCTGGACGCCTTCCGCGCCCCGTTCGGAGACTGGCAGATTGTCGGTTCGGCCGCGATCAATGAGGACGACCCGAAGCACCTGCGCGCCGAGCCCGGCTCGGGCGTCTTGATCAACGACCCCCCGGGGCGCACGAGGAACCTGGAGACGGTCCGGGAATTCGGCGACGTGGAGATCGAGATCGAGTACATGATGGCCGAGGACTCGAACGCGGGGGTCAAGTTCCAGGGGCTTTACGAAATCCAGATGTACGACAGCTACGGCAAGGAGATCGACGCCAGGGGGAACGGCGGCGTCTACCCGAGGGCCGAGCTGCTGCCCCGCTACCGGCATATCGACGAGGGGTTCCCGCCGAAGGTCAACGCCTCGCGCCCGGCGGGGGAGTGGCAGGTGCTCCGCGCGACCTTCCGGGCCCCTCGGTTCGACGACTCGGGGAAGAAGACGGCGCATGCCCTGCTGGAACGGGCCGAGCTGAACGGGCAGGTCATCCACGAGCAGCTTGAGATTCCCTACCCGACCGGCCACGCCTGGCGGACGAAAGCAGAGAAGCCGCTCGGCCCGATCTTGCTGCAAGGGGACCACGGCCCGGTCGCCTTCCGGGCCGTCCGCATCCGACCCCTTGCGCCCTGAGCCATCGCGTGCTCGACGGTCGGGGGTGGGCCGTGCTCGCTCCCTTCCCTCACAACCCGGCTCGGCACCCCTCTCCATCCGCATCGCGAGGTCGTCCCATGGAGCACTACGCCCTTCGACTCCTCCAGCCGGCCTTCGCCGCCCCGACCGGCATGCGAGCGATCGTCCTCCGCGATGAGTTCGACGACGACGGTTCCTCGCGGATCATTCACGAGCTGTTGCTGGTGGTCGGCCTGCAGGCGCAGGTCGTCCACCACTACACGAGCGACGACCCCCGGCCGGTCCATCCCGATCCGATCGCGATGGAAAAGCTCGGCTGGCATTACAAACATCAGGATTGTCACGTCGCGCCGATCTGCCTGGGCAGCGACGGGAGGCTTTCGACCTTGAATCCCGACGAACCCTGCTGGATGCTCCTGGAACCGGGGACCCCGGTCGAGCGCATCGAGCAGCTTGCCCAGAAGCTCCGGGAAGAGGAGCAGGTCCGCCGGGCCGTCGAGCACCGGATCGAGGACCTCGATCAGGACAGCCTGGCCAGCGATTAGCATGGAAGGTGCCTGCCCCCGGTCCTCGGTCGGAGTCAGATCGATGAGGAACCGTTCCCGGATCGGCCTGGCCGTTGCGCTGGGAGCCTCGCTCCTCAGCGCGACCGCAACCCAGGCCCAACCGGTTTTCGGCGACACCGAGAGCATCGAGAGCCTGGCCGCCAACGCCGACCTCGTCTTCGTCGGGACGCTTGAAACGTTCAAGGACCAGGCTGACCCCGACGGGCACGAAGCCGCCATCATCGTCGAGGACACGCTGAAAGTCCCTCGGGGGGAATGTTACACGAAACTGGGGGCTCGCCTCCCTGGTCCCGCGTCGCTCCTCACCCGATGGGAAGGTGAACCCCACCGGCTCCTGGTGTTCGTGAAGGAGGAGGATCCGACCGCGGCGGTGATCGACCTGGCGGACGAAAACCTGGAAGTCTTCACGGCGAATCTTTCGGTCCTCCGCGATCGAGACCTCGTAATCGAAGCCGCTCGCGAAATGGTGCGTGAGACACCCGTCGCCGTGAGGCGACTCCAGACCTTTCGGCTCGACGCCCCCCGGGAACTCCTCAAAGGAACACGGTGGGAGACCCTCGACGGGCTCAGGGTAAACGTCCCGGTCGATGACCGCCTGGAACGCCGGGCGATCGAAGCCCTGCGCTCCGAGGACGACTTTCGACGTCTCGAAGGCATCCAGGCCTTGTGGTACTTCAAGTCCGATGAGAACGTCGAGCGGCTCAAACCGCTGCTCGACGATCCGGCATCCAGGTTTCGCCCCGCCGAAGCCGGGCAATACGATGGGCCCGGAATCCGCCACTACTACATCCGCGAGGAGGCATACCGAACCTTGACGTCATGGGGAGTCGAGGTGGAACCGCCCGTCCTCCGGGAGGAAGTGACGCCGGACAAAACCTTGAAGTGATCGCAGATCAGGCAATCACTGGTCAGAGCCAACGAACGATGAGCGCGCAAACGCACACGCCTCGCACCCCCCTGGGGGGATGCGAGGCGTGTGGA
>NZ_JBFEFH010000047.1:0-28173 GCF_040717455.1 Tautonia sp. JC769 | reverse complement strand
TTCAATCAATCGGTCTATATTCACAGTCACGTCGAAACGCCGTTCGGCCCCCGCCGCCTCGGCGGCGGCGGCATCTGGCAGTATCGCCCCGAGAATGGCCGGCTGGACGTCTTCGCCCGGGGGTTCGTCAACCCCTGGGGGCACCACTACGACCGCTTCGGCCAGAACTTCGCCACCGACGGCGCGGGGTTCGAAGGGATCGCCCACGTCGTCCCCGGGGCAAGCTATACCGCCATCAGCAACCCCGAGCGTTTCCTCCACGGCCTGAACCCCGGCAGCCCGAAATACTGCGGCGCGGTCATCGCCAGCGGCCGACACCTGCCGGAGGAACTCGCCGGGAACCTCGTGACGAACGACTTCCGCGCCAATCGCGTCGTCCGCTTCGCGCTCGAACCCGACGGCTCCAGCTTCGTCTCCCGGGAACAAACGCCTTTGATCCGTTCCTCCCACGTCGGCTTCCGACCGATCGACGTCTTGATGGGTCCTGATGGCGCGATCTACGTGGCCGACTGGTACAACCCGATCATCCAGCACGGCGAGGTCGATTTCCGAGACCCCCGTCGCGACCAGGAGCGCGGCCGCATCTGGCGGATCACCGCCAGGGACCGCCCCCTCGTCGAGCGTCCGGACCTGGCCGATGCCCCCGTCACCGAACTGCTCGACACCCTGACCGCCCCCGAAGGCTGGACCCGCGAGGCCGCTCGCCGCCTGCTCAAGGAACGCGGCCCCGAGGCCGTCTTGCCCGCCCTCAGCCGGTGGGCCGCTGCCCTCGAACCCACCGACGGAGACGCCCGCCTCGAAGCCCTCTGGCTCCATCAATCGCTCGACCAGGCCGATCCCGCCTTGCTCGCGTCGATGCTCGAATCGACCGACCCGAATCTCCGCGCCGCCGCCGTCCGCGTGGCCGGGGCCTGGCACGATCGCCTCTCCGATCCCGTCGCCACGCTCGCCCCGCTCGCGGTCGATGAGCACCCGCGCGTCCGGCTCGAAGCCGTCCGCGCCCTGGCCCTCGTGCCCGACCCGGACGCGGCCGAGGTCGCCCTGCGAGCCCTGGCACTGCCCGTGGATACGACCCTCGATTACGCCCTGTACCTCACCGCCGTCGAGACGGCGCCGCTCTGGCTTTCCTCCGTGACGGAAGGTGCGTCCGACCTGGGCGGGCCCGAGCCGCTGGCGTTCGCCCTGCTCGCGGTCGGCTCGCCCGAAGTGATCGATCCGTTGATGCGTCTCGTCCGGGCCGGCGAGCTCCCCGAGCGGTTCGAGCCCGACGCACTGGCCCTGATCGGTCGACTCGGTCAGCCCGACGACCTTCGCCGCGTCTTCGATGCGTCGCTCGACCCGGCCGCCCCCGACGATCGCCGCGCCCGATTGCTCGACGCGCTGGCAGGGGCCGCCCGGGAGCGGTCCGTCCGGCCCTCGGGACGACTGGACGAGGTCGCCGCCCTCATCGCCGAGCCAGAGGTGCCCGCCTCCGTCCGTGCCGCCGCGGCCCGTGCCGCCGGGGCCTGGACGCTCGACCCCCGGACCTCCGGCGTGCTGGGCCTGGCCACCGAGGCCGACGCCCCGGTCGAGGCCCGCCGATCGGCCTTGCTCGCCCTGGCCGAGTCGGGCAACGCCGACGCTCGCCGCCTCGTCGCCGAACTGGCCGCCTCGGCCACTCCCCCCGCCGTCCGCGCCGGGGCGATCGACGCCCTCGCATCCTTCGACCTGAACGCCGCCGCCGCGCAGGCCGTCGCCACCCTGGGCGACGCCGAGTCCGGGGCCAACCCCTCGGCCCTCGTCGCCGCCCTGGCCAATCGTCGAGGGGGCCCCGAGGCCCTCGTCACCGCCCTCGACGGCGCCAGCCTGCCGCCCGACGCCGCCAAGCTCGCCGCGCGGGCCGCCCGCTCGGCCCGCCGAGACGATTCCTCACTTGCCGATGCCTTCAATCGTGCCGGTGGCCTCGATGCCGATCCGGAACCGGCCACCCCCGAGCAGGTCGCCGCGCTCGTCGCCGACCTCCGCACCCAGGGCGACCCGGCCCTCGGCGAACGCATCTATCGGCGCGAGGAGATGCAGTGCATCAAGTGCCACGCCATCGCCGGGGCGGGGGGGAAGGTCGGCCCCGGCCTCGAAAGCATCGGCGCCAGTGCGCCCGACGATTACCTCGTCGAGTCCCTCTTGCTCCCCAACAGCGCCATCAAGGAAGGCTATCACGCGATCGTGGTCGCCACGGACGACGGCCGCATCCTCAACGGCATCCCGATCCGCGAGACGGCCGATCAACTGGTCCTCCGCGATGCCGAGGGGGCCGAGATCGCCATCCCGGCCTCGTCGATCGAGGAGCGTGCGCTCGGCGGCTCGCTCATGCCGAACGGGCTGGTCGATCCCCTGACCCGCGCCGAATTGCTGAACCTCACCGCCTTCCTCGCCGCCCTGGGCGAGCCGGGCCCCTACGCCATCGGCACCGACGTCGTCGCACGATCCTGGGAGGTCGTCGTCCCCGACGGCCCGAGCGGCGAGGCGATTCGCCGCGCCGGCCTGGAAGAAGCCGTGGCGAGCAACGACCCGCGATTCTCGTGGCAGGCCGTCACCACGCTCGTCTCGGGCGTCCTGCCGCTCGACGAGGCCCCGGCCTTCACCGCCTACGCGAACGCCCCGCCGCTGTCGATCGCCCGGGTCACCTTCGAAACGAGTGCCGCCGGGGCCATCCGGGTGAAGCTCGATTCGGGCGACGGACTGCTCATCTGGCTCGACGGCGTGCCCGTCCCCCCCGCCGAGGCCATCGATCTGGCGGCCTCTCCCGGCCGCCACCGCCTGACCTTCGCCATCGATCGCCGGGCCCGATCGGCCGACGGCCTTCGCGTCTCGTTCGAGGACGTGCCCGGATCGGCCGCCCGCGCCCAGCCCATCGCGAGCAACGAGTGACGGCGCGTTCGCCTGTTCTCATGACTGGAAACCGATTGCCGTGTCCCGACCCTTCCCTCCTCACGAGGGTGGGAAGGGACACGGCAATCGACCCTGTCGTCCGCTGCTCGACCGCCCCTCAGGGCCGGATCAAGGCCAGGCCCGACTCGCGGTCGAGGACCTTGTGCAGGTGCTCCGGCTGCTCGTCGATGATGACTTCGAGCGTCGGCCGGACTCGGCCCGATTTCAAGTGGCCCCCGACCGTCGAGCCGTCGCGACGCCCGAGCACCACGTGAACGTGCACGGCCGGCTCCTCGCCATCGAGCGCGATGTCGCCCAGCAGCGAGAGGACCTCTGTCTGCTCGGGGACCGGGATCGGCTCGTACTCCTTCGATTCCCAGTGGAAATACGCGAGCGTCGCGTCCTGCAGCGCACCGATGGCGGTGATCCGAGAACCGCGCAGGTCCATCGCCTTGGCGAAATCGAGCAGGCCCGACATCACCTCGTCGCCGGTTTCGAAAATCAACGCATAGGTGCGCAATCCATCAGACTCATGCAAGAGTTTGTGTCTCATCGACCCTGATTCTCCGAGAGTGCGAATGCCGTCGCCCCGCCCAGCGCCCCGCCGAACATGAGTGCGGCCCCCGCGGCCACGGCCATCGGGGCCCAGGGCGGCGTCGGATTCCAACGACCGAGCGGCTCATACGCCTGCTCGGGAAACGGCCTGCGCGAACCGGTCGGCCCTTCGTGCAAGGCCATCTGCAAGACCTGTGCCGTATGCAAGGCCCCGCGATCGGTCAGGTGGGCCACCTGCTGCCGACAACTGAACCCATCGGCGATGACCAGATCCATCGGGTCGGCCTCGCGCACCGTGGGGGCGAGGACCCGTTCGCCGGCCCCCACCGACACCTCGTACTTCTCCGGTTCATAGCCGAATGAGCCGGCCAGGCCACAGCATCCCGAATCGAGCCGGTCGAAGTCGAGCCCGGCACGGCCCAGGATCTCCATCTCCGGCTCGAGGCCCATGATCGCCTCGTGATGGCAGTGCCCGTGCAAGATCGCCTTCATGTTCAGTTGCGGCGGCTCGTAGCCGTTTGCGCAATCACGCAAGAACTCGCCCAGTGTGAAGGTCTGCCGGGACAGAGAGTGCGCGAGATGATCTCGCGGGAACAGTTCGGTCATCTCATCGCGGAAGACCGAGACACAGCTCGGCTCCAACCCGACGATGGGAACGCCCGCCCGGATCTCGTCGTGGAGCGTGCCCAAGATCTGCCGGAGCATCCCCTGCGCGGTTTCGAGGAATCCGAAATCATAAAGCGGCCTCCCGCAGCAGAGGGGGGCCCGGGGCGAGAGCACCTCGAACCCGGCATCCTCCAGCACCTCGACGGCCGCGATCGCCGTCTGCGGGTGGAAGTGGTTATTGAACGTATCGGCCCAGAGGATCACCGGCGGCTTGCCCACATTGCGCGGGGGCCGCTTCGCCCACCACCGGCGGAACGTCATCGGTGCAAAGGCCGGCATGTCGCGATGGGTCGTGATCCCCCCCATCACCTGCGCCAGCTTCCCGACCCCCGGGGCCTGGGCCAACGCATTGGACAGCGTGGGCGCGGCCGAGGCGAGCCGGGCCCACCAGTGGATCAGCCCCATGGAATAGGCCGCCCTGGGCCGGAGCCGATCCTTGTGGTGGTGGTACATGAACTCCGCCTTGTACGTGGCCATGTCCACGTCCATGGGGCATTCGGTCTTGCACGCCTTGCACGCGAGGCAGAGGTCGAGCGCCTCCTTCACATCGGTGTTCGAGAATCCGCCCCGGATCGTATCGCCGCGCAGCATTTCATTCAGAAGGTGGGCGCGGCCCCGGGTCGAATGCTTCTCCTCGCGTGTCACCATGTAGCTCGGGCACATCGTCCCCGAGTCTTTCCGGCACTTGCCCACCCCCACGCACCGCTCGGTCGCGTACGCCAGGCTGCCATGATCGTTCGTGTACTTGAAGATGGTCGGGGGGTCGTCAGGCCGGTAACCGGGGCCGAGCCGGAGCGACTCTTCCGGGGCATACGGATCGACCACCTTGCCGGGGTTCATCTTCCCCATCGGGTCCCAGATCGACTTGAACTCCCGGAACGCCTCGACCAGCTCGGGCCCGAACAGCTTCGGCAACATGGCCGACTTCGACTGACCGTCGCCATGTTCTCCCGTGAACGACCCGCCATGGCGGGCGACCAGATCGGCCGCCTCATCGAGGAACGACCGATAGGCCCGAACACCTTCGATGCTGGTGAAGTCGAAGGTGATTCGCGTATGCACGCATCCCTGGCCGAAATGCCCGTACAACGACCCGTGATATTCGTATCGGTTGAGCAACGCCCGGAAGTCGCGCAGGTAATCGCCAAGCACCTCCGGAGCCACCGCGGCATCTTCCCAGCCTTCCCAGGTATCGGGCAATGCCGGGACGCGAGCCGTGGCCCCAAGCCCCGATTCCCGCAACTGCCAGAGAATATGCTGGTCGTCCGGGTCGGCCACCACCTTCATCACGGGCGGATGCGGCGCCCTCCGAAGGGCTTGCTCCACGGCCTCGGCCTTGGCGACCGCCTCCTCATGCGTCTCGCCGCCGAATTCGGCAAGGAGCCACCCGTTGCCCTCCGGCAGCCGCTTCACGTCCTCGACGCTCATGTCCTTCTTCAACATGTCTTCGCGGAGGATCCGGTCGATTCCCTCAAGGCCGACCGGCCCGTATCCCATGATCGTCGGCACGTGATCGGCGGCCTCGAAAATGCTGGGATAGCCGAGCACCAGCAAGGCCCGATGCGGCGGGTTGTGCACCAGGTCGAGCGTCGCCCCCAGGATCGCGACGCAGGTCCCTTCCGATCCGACCAGCGACCGGGCCACATGAAATCCCTTCTCGGGCAAGAGATCGTCGAGGTTATACCCTGACACCCTGCGCGGGATCTTCGGGAAGCGTTCCCGGATCAAGGGGGCGTACCTGTCCCGCAGTCGCCGCAATTTCCGGTAAATCTCCGCCTTCCGCCCTCCCCGGGCGACGATCGCGTCATACTCCTCGTCGCTCGTCGATCCCACGGTCATCCGGCACCCGTCGTAGGTCAGCACGTCCAGCGCCCGAACCTGATCCGACGTCCGGCCGGAGCCGTGCCCCATGATCGAATGCACGCCGCACGAATTATTCCCGAGCATCCCTCCGATGGCGTTGTACTCGTGCGTCGATGTATCCGGCGGAAAGACCAGGCCGTACGGTCGCAGTTCCTCATTCAGGTGGTCATAGACCTTTCCCGGCTCCACGCTGGCCCGTCGACCTTCGGGATCGACCCAGTTCGTGTGATTCAGATATTTCGAGTGATCGACGATCACCGCGACCCCGATCCCACTGCCCGTGAGCCCCGTCCCGCCCCCCCGGCTCACGATCGGGGCACCGTACCGGCGGCTCACGGTCACCGCCTCGGTCACCGCGTCCACCGTCCGGGGCACCACGACCCCCAATGGCACATGACGATAATTCGAACCATCCGACGCATACAGCGCCCGACTCCCGGCATCGAAGCGCACCTCGCCGTCCACTCGGTCACGCAGCGAGCGTTCCAGGCCCCGAACATCAAGATCCTGCGTGTAGACGTCAGGCCCGGCACCGCGCTGCATGCTTGCGGTCGAGGTCACGTTGATCGACATGGCTCTGAGAACTCCGGGTCATCGTGACGGGATACTTCGCCGAGGCTGCGGCACGCCTCGTTCCGGGTCAGACCGCAAACGCCTCGGCATCGGCTCGCTTGAACTCCAGGCCCAGGCCGGGCCGCGCCCGATCGGGTCGGAGTACCCCTCGATCGGGCCTCGGCGCCCCCTCGAAGAACAGGGATTCAATCCGAGCGTGATCGACGAAATCCTCGGCGTGGATCGCCCCTGCGACCGCGCAGCAGAGGGTCGCGTGCAGGCTCGGGGCGCAATGAGACGACAGAGGAATCTGATGCGTTTCGGCCAGTGTCCCGGCCTGCAGGAAGCCCGTGATCCCCAGGCACCGCGTCGCATCGGCCTGGATGAGATCGACCGCGCCGCCGTCGAGAAGCCGGCGGATGTCGAGCGCGTCATATGCATACTCGCCCGCGACAATCGCGATGCCGGCCGGCACCCGATCGCGCAACAACCTCAACCCCTCCACGTCATCCGACGACACTGGCTCCTCGAACGCGGAGACTCCCTGCTCGGCGAACGATTCAGCCAGGGCCAACGCCTGTTTCCGTGAATACGCAGCATTGGCGTCGACAAACAGCGCGACCTCCGCACCGATGGCCTCTCGAGCGGCCCGAACGCGATCGGCGTCGGCCCCCGGATCGCGGCCGACCTTCATCTTGACCATGGAGTACCCCTCGGCCGCCCAGCCGCCGACTTGCTCCTTCAACTCATCCCGAGATTGCGATGTGAACCCTCCGCTCGCGTAAGCGGGGATGCCTGGTCGACTCAGACCCATCAGATCCGCGATCGAAACATCGAGCAGCTTCCCTTTCAGGTCCCAGAGGGCGACATCCACCGCCGAGATCGCCGTGGCCGCGATCCCCGAACGTCCCACGTTGCGCACTGCGTCTCGCATCGCTTGCCAGCACGACGGGATATTCATGGCATCTCGACCGGAGACGACCGGCCCCAGCACGCGACGGCTCACATCGGCCGCCGACGCATCGCCATACGTGTACCCGATTCCCGTCTGCCCCGCGGCCGAGACCTCGACCAGCACCATCGTCGTTGCGTCCCACGCCAACGTCCCATCCGACTCGGGCCCCTCGGTCGGAATCCGATAGGCCGAAGCACTGAGGCGATCAATTCGGGCGTCGGGTCGAGGCATCGCAGCCGCCTTCACTCACTCTGATTTTGAGTCGTTCTCGCTTGACTGAGCGAGTTCGAACAACCGGCTCTCCCGCCCGACACCGCGCGGTGTCGGGCGGGAGATCGGCACCGTCTCCCTGTGCGACCCACTCAGATCAACTCGCGAATCTTGTCTTTCAAGACGGTGCTGACGATCTCGGTCCCATCAGGCTGGCCTCGCAGCAGGCCCTTGGTGAACTTGTAGGCCTGGTCGGGGGTCGCCTGGGCGGGCATCGGCGGGGTGAACTGGTCGACGGTCGCCTCGACGATCGCCGGTTTGTCCGACGCGAACGCCGCCTCGAGCGCCGGTCGGACCTCGTCGGGCCGCTCGCAACGGTAGCCCTCGCCCCCGCAGGCCTCGGCGAACTTGGCGAAGTCGATCGGGTGCAGGTCCACGGCGAACTCGGGGTTGCCGAGGAAGACGATCTGTTCCCACTTGATCTGCCCGAGGTAATTATTCTTGACGATCACCACCTTGATCGGCAGGTCGTACTTCACGGCCGTCACGAAATCGCCCATGAGCTGGGTGAAGCTGCCGTCCCCGGCGAAGGCGACGACCTGGCGGTCGGGATAGGCCGCCTGGGCGGCGATGGCGTAGGGCAGGGCGGGGGCCATCGTCGCCAGCGTGCCGGAGAGGGAGAACCGCATCCCCTTGCGCATCATGATGTGGCGGGCCGCCCAGGTCGTGATCGTCCCCGAATCGGTCGTGACGATCGCGTTGTCTTTCAGCAGCTTGCTCACGGTCCCGGCCAGGACCTGCGGCTTCATCGGCTCGTCCTGCATCTCCTGATAGGTCTGCATGCGGTCGTCCCACTCCTTGCGGTAGGACATGATCTTGTCGAAATACGTGCGATCCTGCTTGCGCTTGAGCATCGGGATCAGCTCGCCGAGCGTCGCCCCGGCGTCTCCGGCCAGGCCGACCTCGACCGGGTAGCGCAGGCCGATGCGCGAGGGGTCGATGTCGATCTGCACGGCGCGGGCCTGGCCGGGCTCGGGGTACCATTTCAGGTACGGCATGCTCGTGCCGACCAGCAGCAGGGTGTCGCAGCCCTCGATGGCCTTCTCCGAGGGCAAGGTCCCGAGCAGGCCGATGCCGCCGGTCGTGTACGGCGAGTCGTCGGGGACGACGTCCTTGCCGAGCAAGGCCTTGATGATCGGCGCCCCGAGCATCTCGGCGATCTGCTCCAGCTCGTCGCCGGCCCCCCGGGCCCCCTGCCCGCACAGGATGGCGACCTTCTCGCCGGTGTTGATGACCTCGGCGGCGGACTCGATCTGGGCCCGGTGCGGGACGACGATCGGCGGCCTCCAGTTCTTGGAGGTGTGGCCGGGGATCTTCTTCATCGACTTCGGATCCTCGTCGAGCGTCCAATCCTGCATGTCGACCGGGCAGGTCAGGTGGGCGACGCTCCGCGAGTTCAGGGCCGACCGGCAGGCGGCATCGACGACCGTCTCGGCATGGCGTGCGCCCATGATCATTACATTATAGGCGGCCACGTCCTTGAAGAGGGTCATGATGTCGATTTCTTGCTGATACTGCATCCCGATCTGGTCGTGGAAGGTGTGGCCGGTGATGGCCAGGACCGGGGCGTGGTCGAGCTTCGCGTCGTAGAGTCCGTTGAGCAGGTGGATGGCCCCCGGGCCGCTGGTGGCCATGCAGACGCCCAGCCGGCCGGTGAACTTGGCGTAGGAGGTCGCCATGAAGGCCGCCGACTCCTCGTGCCGCGTCTGGATGAAGCGGATCTTGTCCTGGGCGACGCGGAGGGCCTCGAAGATGCCGTTGATGCCGTCCCCGGGCAACCCGAAGATGGTATCCACACCCCAGTCGATCAGCCGTTCGACGAGAATTTCACCAGTCGTCTTGGCCATGAGATTGAGACTCCCTCAGGCGTGCACGGAACGATCGGCCCCCGGCGAGGACCCGGCGTCTTGCCCGGCGAAACGCCGCATGATCGGTGCCAACCGCTCCTCCATTGCATCGAAATCAAGGAATCTTTTCTGATCGTTTCCTGCAGAGTGTGTTGACGACTTCTCATTTTCACCGGATCCTTCGCCGGCCGGGCGGGCCTCAGCGGTCCGCACCGGCTGTCGATGGTCGGCCGGCGGACGGTGTGGCCGAGATGACCAGGCTGGTCGCGCTTCGATCGCCCCCCGATCGCCTGCCGGCGTGCCGGTGCGACCGCCGATCTGGGCTGGACGCCCGGGGCGATTCGTGCCATAACCGCCGAATCATCACGGACCAGGATGGTCCGCAATCCGACTGCGAGCGCGGGCGGTCCGCCGTCCCGATTCCACAGGCCAGAGGCAGGGAGGCCCTCCGATGTCGCCGATCAGGCCCGACCCGTCGCACCGCCCCGGGGGATCGACCCACCTGCCGACCGTCCCGGCCGCCGCCGCAGGGCAGGGGCCCTCGGGGACGATCAGCCTCTCGATCGTCGTGCCGGCCCGCAACGAGGCCGAGGCGCTGCCGGCCCTGCTCGACGAGATCACCCGGTCCTTCCGGCCGCTCGCCCGCCGATCGCCCGACGACGGCCACCGGCTCGACGGCTTCGAGATCCTCCTCGTCGACGACGCCTCCACCGACGAGACGCCCGAAGTCCTGACCCGGCTTTCGGTTCGGCACCCGGAGCTGCGCTCGATCCGGATGGCCTCGAACGTCGGCCAGTCCGCGGCGATCGTCGCCGGCTTCCGCGAGGCGAGGGGCGCCTACGTCGCCACGCTCGACGCCGACCTCCAGAACGACCCGGGCGACCTGGCCCGCTTCTGGGACCTCCTGCCCGGCTTCGACGCCGTGCTCGGCTGGCGTCGCAAGCGCGAGGACGTCTGGACCAAGCGCCAGATCAGCCGATGGGCCAACTGGGTCCGCAACGCCGTGCTCGGCCAGTCGATCCGCGATACCGGCTGCTCGGTCCGGATTTTTCCCCGAGCCGTCGCCCTCCGCCTGCCGATGTTCCAGGGGTCGCATCGATTCTTCGGCCCGCTCCTGCTTCGAGAGGGCTGCGCGATCCGGCAGGAGCCGGTCGGGCACCGCCCGAGGCCGCACGGCCAGTCGCATTATTCCTTCCGGAATCGGTCGATCCGCGTCATTGTCGACTTGTTCGGAGTGGCCTGGCTGATGCGCCGGCCGGTGCGGTTCGAGGTGGCGTCGACGCCGTCGCAGCCCTCGCAACCGACCGCCCCATCGCAGGCGAACGTGGCCAGGCAGGAGGCTTGAGGCATGTCGTGGTTCGGGGCGTACAGCTCGACCGATGCAATCTGGCTCGGCGTCGGCTTCGCCGGCCAGCTTGCCTTTACCTCGCGGTTCCTGGTGCAGTGGGTCGCCTCCGAGCGCCGGAGAGACTCGGTCGTGCCCATCGCCTTCTGGTGGTTCAGCCTCGCCGGCGGCCTGACCCTGCTCTCCTACGCCATCCACAAGAAGGACCCGGTCATCGTCGTCGGCCAGGCGGTCGGCGTCCTGATCTACACCCGCAACCTGTACCTGATCGCACAGGCCAGGCGGGATCGAAGGTCCAACCCCTCCCCCTCCTCCTCGGCCGCGAGCGACCCGAGCCGCTCGGCCGGCGGCGTCCGCGCCCATGCGGCCGAACCCCCTCCCGTCCCCAATGCCCCCCTCGTCGAATCCCCGCGACCGGTCGATCGGGCGGCCTGAGTCCTCTCCCGCTCCGGATCGCATGCGGGAAGGACAGTAGCCGCGCAATTCGGCAAATGGGGCATTCTGGCGCGGCTGCGTGCCTCAACGGGGTTATTTGCGGGGCTTAGGGGTTCGAGGGGGCGTCGCCCGGCTTCGGCTCCGATTCCGGGTCGGTGCCCGTGTCCGAGGCCGGTTCATCGCCGGCCTCGGCCGAGGGGGCCGATTCGAGGACGGCCTGGGCGGCGGCCTCGGCCTCGGCCTCGGCGCGGCCCTGGAACTTGAGCGAGGCGGAGTTCATGCAGAACCGCAGGCCGGTCGGCCGCGGGCCGTCCTTGAAGACGTGGCCGAGGTGGGCATCGCAGACCCGGCACAGCACCTCGGTCCGGATCATGAAGCCGCTGCGGTCGGTCTCGGTCTTGACCACGGCCTTGCTGACCGGGGCGTAGAAGCTCGGCCAGCCGGTCCCGGACTCGAACTTCGTCTTCGAGTCGAACAGGACGGTGTTGCAGCAGACGCACCGGTAGTAGCCGTCGCCGTGATGGTTCCAGTAGCGGTTGGAGAAGGCCGGCTCGGTCCCCTTGCGCCGGGTGACGTAGAACTCCTGATCGGTCAGAATTTGTCGCCATTCGGCATCGGATTTCATGACCCTGGTTCCTTTGGTCGGCGTCGTCTTGGAGGTTGAGGCGGATTGGCCGGGGGCCTGAGGTCGCTTCGGTTCGTCCCCTCCGGCCCGGACCGCCGCCAGCGCGGCCAACACCAGCACGGCGGCACCGACTGCCAGGAATCGCGTCGTCATCGTGTTCCTCCGTTGCGGGATGAGACAGGCTTCGCGGGGGAGTCTCCCCCGTGTGTTGTATTCTAATGACCCCGCATCGGCCAATCGACCGGAACTCGGGCCGATTGCGCCCCGGCTCGCCGGGCGGGATCGCGCCCGGCGGGATCGGGCCGGCCGATTCCCGGCCGATGGACAGCCGGGGGCCCCGCGACGATAATGAGGGCCTTCGATCCCCACCGGTGCCCCTCGACGCCCCGAGGGGCCGCCGATCGCCCTGGACGCAGAGCCGACGCGACCCATCATGCGCACCTCCTCGACCGCGATTCGAAGCCTGCTGGCCGGCGACGTCCCGACCGGCTCGACCGTCACCCTCGCCGGCTGGATCCGGACCCGGCGCGACTCGAAGGCGGGCCTGTCGTTCCTCCAGGTGCACGACGGCTCGGGCTTCGACCCGGTGCAGGTCGTCGCCGAGGCGAGCCTGCCGAACTACGCCGAGGAGATCGCCCACCTGACCACCGGATGCGCCGTGGTGGTCGAGGGGACGCTCGTGCCGTCGCAGGGCAAGGGGCAGACGGTCGAGGTGAAGGCCGACCGGGTCGAGGTCGTCGGCACGGTCGACGACCCGGACACCTACCCCGTCTCGGCCAAGCGGCACACGTTCGAGTTCCTCCGCACGGTCGCCCACCTGCGGCCGAGGACGAATACCTTCGGCGCGATCGCCAGGGTCCGGCACACTCTGTCGATGGCCGTCCATCGCTACTTTCATGAGCATGGGTTCTTCTGGATCCACACGCCGATCATCACCGCCAGCGACGCCGAGGGGGCCGGGGCGATGTTCCGCGTCTCGACGCTCGACCTGGCCAACCTGCCGAGGGCCGAAGGGGGCGGGATCGACTTCGGCGGGGACTTCTTCGGCAAGCCGAGCTTCCTGACCGTCTCGGGGCAGCTCAACGTCGAGGCGTACTGCCTGGCGTTGAGCAAGGTTTATACGTTTGGCCCGACCTTCCGCGCCGAGAACTCGAACACGACGAGGCACCTGGCCGAGTTCTGGATGATCGAGCCGGAGATCGCCTTCGCCGACCTGGCCGCCAACGCCGACCTGGCCGAGGACTTCCTCAAGTCGATCTTCCGGACCCTGCTCGACGAGCGGGCCGACGACATGCGGTTCTTCGCCGAGCGGATCGACAAGGATTGCGTCAACCGCGTGGAAGCGTTCATCAATTCCAGCTTCGAGCGCATGGATTACACCGACGCCATCGCCGCGCTCGAGGCGGCCATCGCGAAGGGGAAGACCTTCGAGTTCCCGGTCCGGTGGGGGATCGACCTCCAGTCGGAGCACGAGCGGTACCTGACCGAGGAGCTGGTCGGCCGCCCGGTGGTGGTGATGAACTACCCGAAGGAGATCAAGGCCTTCTACATGCGATTGAACGACGACGACCGCACCGTGGCCGCGATGGACGTGCTCGCCCCCGGCATCGGCGAGATCATCGGCGGCAGCCAGCGCGAGGAGCGGCTTGAGGTGCTCGATGCCCGCCTGGCCGAGCATCAGCTCGACCCGGCCGCCTACTCCTGGTATCGCGACCTGAGGCGCTACGGCACCGTCCCGCACGCCGGGTTCGGCCTCGGCTTCGAGCGGACGATCCAGTATGTGACCGGCATGGCCAACATCCGGGACGTGATCCCCTTCCCCCGGACCCCCGGCAACGCCGACTTCTGACGCAACCCATCGACCCGAATACGCCGACCTCTTGATCTCGCGGGAGCCTGCTTGCCGATGTCCACCACGCCCGAACCTCCTGCCCGGCCGCTCCGCTGGGGCATCCTCGGTTGTGCCCGGATCACCCGCCAGGGCCTGGTGCCCGGCATCAACGCCTCGCAGTCCGGCTCCGTTCAGGCGCTCGGCAGTCGCAACGAGGGGCTGGCACGGTCCTGGGCCGAGGAGTTCGGGATCCCGGCCTCGTACGGGTCGTATGAAGGCGTGCTCGACGACCCGGACGTCGATGCCGTGTACATCCCCCTGCCGAACGAGCTGCACCTGCCCTGGGTCCTGCGCGCGGCGGACGCCGGCAAGCACGTGCTCTGCGAGAAGCCGATGGCCGTCAACGCCGACGAGGCGGAGCAGATGGTCGAGCATTGCCAGTCGCGCAACGTCATGCTCATGGAAGCCTTCATGTGGCGGCACCAGCCGCGGACGAGGGCTCTGCTCGACCTCGTCCGAAACGGGGGGCTGGGGACCCTGCGGTTCGTCCGGTCGTCCTTCTCGTTCTCGATCGACCCGACCGACTGGCGGACCGACCCGGCGAGGGGAGGGGGGGCGCTCTGGGATGTCGGCTGCTACGGCGTGAGCACCTGCCGGCTGTACGCCGGGTCCGAGCCGGTGGCGATCCAGTCGGTCAAGCGGATCGGGCCGTCGGGCGTCGACCTGAGCCTGGCGGCGCAGCTCGTCTTCCCGAACGGCATCATCGGCCTGGTCGATTGCAGCTTCGAGGCGCCGTTCCGCTGCGAATATGAGCTGGTGGGCACGAAGGGGTCGATCAAGGTGCCCGAGGCGTACCTGCCCCCCGCGCGGCCGATCGCCCTGCGGTTCGACTCCGGCTCGAACATCCACGGCACCGAGCCCGAGACCCTCACCTTCGAGGGGACCGATCAATACGCCTGCATGGTCGATTCGTTCGCCCGGTCCGTCGCCGCGGGTGCCCTCCAGGCCCCTTCGGAGGACGGCCTGCTCCAGATGCAGTGCCTCGACCGGATTCAGGCCGCCGCCATGCCCGTGACCGGCGAGAACGGATGGTGAGGGCGCGGGGCGGTGCTTCCCGCGATCGGACCCCTCTCCCGGCCTGCGGCCACCCTCTCCCCGGCGATCGGGGAGAGGGATGATCGAGCGACCTCGCGACGATGGGCGAGGCGAGGGTCGGCGCGATCGCGGCCCGAGGGTCAGGGCAGGATGTAGACCGACGGCTCCAGCACGCGGACGGTCGTCGGCACCGGCGCATAGGACCGGACGACCGGGGCCGAGGTGACGACGCCGGTGGAGACCACCGGATACGACCGGCTGACGTAGGCCGTGGGCACGAGGCCCGGGTCGTAGGTGACGTACCGCGACTCGACGACCGAGGCGGTCGGCACGGCCTGGAGGTAGCGGGTGGCGACCACCGGCTCGCCGATGATCGTGCCCGACGAGAGGATGGTCGTGGTCGGGACCACGCCGACCGTCGGCACCAGGCGGGTTTCGACCGCCCTCGGCCGGCCGAACAGCCCGTAGCGGACGGTGGACACCTCGGCCCACTGCCCCTTCGCCACCGAGGTCTCGGCGGCCACCAGCCCGAAGGCCAGCAACGCCAGCCCCGCCGTCATCCACGATCCCCGTTTCATTGATCCCCTCGCTTTCGTCGATCGATGCCACTCGGGTCGGGAACGGGATGCGTCGTCGAGCCGGCATGGACGCCCGGCAGCCGATCGGGTTCGGCCGTTCGGCATTGGATAACCGGCGTGATCGAATCCGCGTTCCTCTGCTGCCATGGTAGCTCGCGTCCGGTTCGGCGGCCAGTGCACGCCTGACCTCCTGGCGGTCATCCTCCGCGGGGCGATCGGGGCGGATCGCGGGGCGGGCGGATCGACCCCGGACCGAGACGCCACGACATGGCCCCGGAGCCAGAGCACGGCTACGATGGGCGCCTTGATCATCGAGCCTCGGAAGGGACAAAGGAACCGCGAGATGAGTGCAGACCTCCGCGTGACGCGACGATCGGCGCTGCGAACCCTGGGGACGTCGGCCGGCATGGCGATTGGCGTGGGTTCGGGCATGTGGCCGGACCTGGCCGGAGCGAGGCAGATCGGCCCCGAGCCGAAGCCGGTGGCGGGGGTGGTGACGCGCTACAACAACGGCTTGCATGCGGATGTGCTGCTGAGCCGGATTCTCCAGGGGTGGCGGAACGACGGCGGGCCCGGACCGGCGCTGAGCCTCTCGGCGATCTACCTCGACCAGGTGGAGCCCGGCGACCTGGGGCCGAGGCTGGCCGAGCGGTACGGCGTGCCGATCGTGCCGACGATCGAGGAGGCGTTGACGCTCGGGACCGGCCGGATCGCGGTCGAGGGGGTCATCAGCATCGGGGAGCACGGCACCTATCCGTACAACGAGAAGGGGCAGCACCTCTACCCGCGCAGGAGGTTCTTCGAGGGGATCGCCCGGGCGTTCGAGAAGCACGGGCGGGTGGTCCCGGTCTTCAGCGACAAGCACCTGGGGCCGACCTGGGACGATGCGCTCTGGATGTACGAGACGGCCGAGCGGCTCGGCATCCCGTTCATGGCCGGCTCGTCGCTGCCGCTCAGCTACCGGTCGCCCGACCTGACCCTGCCGATGGCGAGCGACCTGGAGGGGGCGGTCGGGGTCGGCTACTCGGGCCTGGACATCTACGGCATTCATACGCTGGAACTCTATCAGAGCGTCGTGGAACGGCGGCGAGGGGGGGAGCGAGGGGTCCGGTCGGTGGCCTGCCTGGGCGGCGAGGCGATCGGCGAGGCGATCCGCGGGGGCCGGGTGCGTCGCGACCTGCTCGAGGCGGCCCTGAGGGTGGCCCCCGAGGCGTCGAGCCTCGACCCGCAGGCGCTCCAATCGGGGGATTCGGCCCTGTTCCTGTTCGAGTACGTGGACGGGTTCCAGGGGGCGATCCTGATGCTCGACGGCGTGGTGACGGGCTGTCGGGTGGCGGTGCAGCGTCGGGGAGAGGCCGAGGTGCTGGCCACCCGGGCCGAGGAGCGGACGGAGCCGCATTACCCGCACTTCGCCTTCCTGCTGCACGCGATCGAGCGGATGATCCACACCGGCCGGCCGACCTATCCGGTGGAGCGGACCCTGTTGACCGCCGGGATCCTCGACCGCGCGTTGACCTCTCGGGCCGAAGGGGGCCGGACGCTCGAGACCCCGGAACTGGCCATCGCCTACACCCCGGCCGACTACCCGCACGCCCCCGACCCGCCGCTGCCCGTGTAGCCAAGTGCAGGGGGCGCAAGGGGGGAAGCCCTGGCGGGTGCCTCCGGCCGGCCGTCGGCCTCGCCCGCCCGCCTGCACCCCCGACTTCGGGAGCGACGGGGCCTGGCCGCTGAACCCGGGAGACGGACCGGGGGCATGGACGGGGCCGGTTCTGCTCCGTCGACGGTCGATTCGGGGGGCGGCTTCAGGCGGATTATGGCGAATTCGGGCCGTCGAGCGTGCTGCGCGGGTCGGCCTGGGGGCGGCTGATCGGGCTGCGGTCGGGCGCGGTGCGCCCGCCGGTGCGCCCCTCGGTGCGCTCGGCGGGGGTGGTCGAAGGCTCGGCGGGGGTATTGCGGATCGCGTTGGTCGATTGAGGGTTACGGCGATCCTCGGGAGAATTCTCGGGGCCGGGAGGGGGTTCGTTTCGGGATTCGGGGGGCGGGGGGACGTAGGCGGGGCGGTCGGCGTGCTGCGATCGAGAGGCGTCCATGATCTTCGCCTCGCGGGCATGGGCCTTGGAACGCTCGGCGCGGAGGCGGTCGAGCGCGTGCAGCGATTTGTGGAAGTCGCGGAAGGCCTCGCGGCGGTAACGCTGGCGGAGCTGGCCGTCCTTCGAGGTGTCGACCATCGAGGCGGTCTCGACGGCGGCGGCCTCGGGGGCGTCGATGTCGTCCCAGACGATCGGGCGGAGGCTTTCGAGCCGGGCGATCTGGTCGTCGAGCAGGGCGCGGAGCTGGTCGAGGGCCGAGGGGTTGCCGGGGGTCTCGGTCGCGGGCTGGAAGAGTTTGGGGAAGGAGGCGGCGGTGAGGCACCAGACGAGGCCGGCGGGGCTGGTGCGGTCGCTCGGCGGCGAGGGCTCATGGCCGAGCAGGTTCATGGCGAGGAGCAAATCCTGGGCGGTCCAGGGCGTGTTGGTATTGAGCCGGGCGCGGAGGTGCCGCCAGTGGCGGAGCATCCAGTCGATGCCGAAGGCGGTCTCGTGCAGGTCGGCGACGACGGCTTCCGGTTCACGTTTCAAGTCCTGGGCGCGGCGGCGGACGGCGTGCTGCTTGCGTTCGCGCCAGTCGCGCAGCGCCTGCTGGCGGCCGGGCTTGAGGCGGGCCTCCTCGGCCTCGACGCAGCGCAAATAACGGACGTACTCGATGGCGGCGGAGGCGACGAGGGCCTCCTCGGGCGGCGTCTCGGGCCTGGACTTGGAGGTCCAGCTCGCGACGATGACTTCCATGCGCTCGCGCTCCTCGGCGTCGAGGGGGCGCCTGGCCGTGAGGCCGTGGGTGGTGGCGTTGGCGGAGGGGTCGGCCGGGAGGGGGTGAGGGCTCATCGGAGTCGGTTCGCCTCGAATGGGGTGGTGCAAGGTGCAGTCTGCGGAGCGACCGGGCGCGGCGTCACTGCTTGAAATCATCGGGGAGGAGGGGAGGCTTAAGCACAAATTCCGGAGAAAACGGGAAAATGGGGAGTTTCGAGCCGCGGATGGGACACGGATGGGAGGGGAGGAAGGGAGGTTGGTGAGGAGGGTGGAGACCTGGCTTATCGATGCGTGTTGAGGGGTCGGGATCGCGGAGGACGTGGAGGTTATGGCGGAGGAGGATGGGCGGATGCGTGGACTGGTGCACTCGGGATCACGTGCACCGACTCGCAACGATTTTCCCGAACTCGGGGGGAAATTTTAGAATTCGGGGAAAACGTCCTTGCAGGTGAAATCGGGAGGTGCTAACTTCTTCGATTGGTCCGGGAGCATCTTCTTTGTGCCGGGCCGGACGGAGGAACCCGTCGGCCGTTGTGTCCTGCGACGAGCGGTCCGGGCTCCACGCCTGTCTTCCTTCATGCCCCCGTCTCTCCGGGGAAATCGACAACCCTCTCACCGCAGAGGAGTGATGATGCACCGATTGATGTCCCGCGTGGTTGTTCGGCTTTCGCTGGCGGCGATCGTCTGCCTGCCCTTGATGTCGGGGTGCGGTTCCGGCGCGACCCAGACCGGGACGGCCCCCGAGGCGCATTCCCCGACGGTGGGCGGCCATGGGGCGGTCAGCGGGGCGGCCGGGCCGGAGGCCCCCGGCGGCGGCCAGTAGTCCGGGATCCGTCGCGCCGCGAGGCGGCGGCCGTTCACGACGATCGGGGGCGGCACGCCGTGGCATGGCCCCTCCCCTCGGTCGATCGGCCGGGTGTCGGCGGTGGTGCCTGGCCGGCATTCGTTCGTTTCTCGCTCTCCCTCCGATTCGATCGCAGAGGGGCTCCGATCAACGGCGATCGCCCCGGCCGATCGAATCGCGTTTGAAAAAGTGTTCACGCTTTACTTCGCTTCGTTCTTCCGGTGAATTCCTCTCCACGTCGTCCTAGCCTCGATCGGTTCGGTTCGGCCCGGTTCGGTTCCGGCCGACTGGTCCCGTCTCGCATCCGGCCTCTTCCCTTTTCCTTTTCCTTGAATCGGAGAGTCATTCGATGAAGCGTTCGCAGACTCGCGGCTTCACGCTGATCGAACTGCTGGTCGTCATCGCGATCATTGGGGTGCTGATTGCCCTGTTGCTCCCGGCCGTGCAGTCGGCCCGGGAGGCGGCCCGCCGGGCGCAGTGCTCGAATAACCTGAAGCAGATCGGCCTGGCGCTGCACAACTACGAGAGCACCCACGGCTGCTTCGCGCCGTGGTCACTGAACCCGTCGCCGCTCGACAGCTGGGGCTGGACGCCGAGCGGCCACCTGTCGCTGCTCCAGTTCATCGAGCAGGGCACGATGTACTCGGCCTACAACGCCGGCGGGGTGCACCCGAATGCCTCGGGCAATATTTTCTATGACATGAACACGACGGTGTTCAACACGCAGATCGGCACGTTCGCCTGCCCGTCCGACGGGCGGATGGTGAACGTCTCGCAGGCGAACTACGTGGGGAACCTGGGCGGCCCGCACGCGATCCGGGGGTACAACGGCGTCTTCGGGCCGACCCGGGCGGCCTGGCCGGAGGCGGCGCGGGGCGCCGGGATCGTGACGATCGCGAAGATCGTGGACGGCACGAGCAACACCGCCGCGTTCAGCGAGAAGCTGACGGCGCACTCGGGCGTCGGCAGCGTGAACGCCGGGAATGCGAACCCGAACGACTACCTGCGTGTGTGGTTCCGGACCGGCCTGAGCCAGGGCCGCGAGGTGGGCGTGCAGACGCCCGACGCCGTGATGGCGATGATCAACGCCTGCCGGAGCCTGCCGCCGACGACCGTGGCGACCGGCAACGCGCATGAGCCTTCGGGCTGGTTCCGCGTGTACCCGGCCTATTCGAACTACGGCGGGTACCAGCACACCGGCGCGCCGAACTCGCGGAACTGCGGCAACAACGACTGGGTGACCTGGGGCCAGGACATGTGGGGCACGTCGAACGCCGCGAGCCTGCACCCGGGCGGCGTGAACGTCTGCATGGCCGACGGCTCGGTCCGGTTCATCAAGGACACGGTCAACCTGAATACCTGGTGGGGCCTCGGCACGATCAACGGCGGCGAGGTGCTCAGCGCCGACCAGTATTGATCGGGGAGTGACCGCACCCTCGGATCGTGATCGAATCGATCGGAACGGTCTCCAACGGGCCATCGGCGGCCGGCGTGCCGCCGATGGCCCTTCTTGCGTCATGACGCTCAGATGCGTGTCTTTTGCAGACGCGTGCACGGCTACACTCGTTGACGATGCCGCCGCGTGCCTGGGGAGGGGCGAGGCGTCGAGGGCGAAGGTGGTCCATGTGGCTTCGATGAGCGTCATGATGCCAGAATCCACTCAATCACGATTTTTGTGATGGATTCCGATTCGGGGGCGTTGTATGCTGCGGGCGCGAGCCGGGGTTTGGGCGCCCATGGAGGCGTCGCGATGGGCCGCATGGTGCGGCGAGACGGCTCGAACCGGGTCCTGATTCGCTCCCGAAACGGGTGAGGGCGAGCCGCCATGTCGTTTGAAGCGTCCTGTCCGAACTGCGGCCAGTGGTACACGCTCCCGGGGCGCCTGGCGGGCAAGCACGTGAAGTGCAAGCAGTGCGCCGAGGTGTTCAAGCTCCCCGAGTCCCAGCCGTCGCCGTCGCCGTCGCCGACACCGGCATCGAAGCCGAAGCCGAAGCTGGCTCCGGTGGCCGCGGACGACGGGCCGGACGACCTGTATGGCCTGGCCGATGAGGGGCAAGCGGCCGCGCCGTTGCGTCCCTTGCCGCCGAGGCACGGCGACCCGTCGCGCGGCGGGTCGGCGGGATTCGACGAGGCGGGCCAACCGAAGGCCAAGGCGAAGGCGTCGCGGAAGCGTCGGAAACCGAGGGGGGACGGGGCCGGGCATCCGGTGAAGTGGCTCGCCGGCGGGATGGTCGGCGGGGCGATCGGCGCGGTGATCTGGATGGTGGTCGGGTACTCGTTCGATTATGAGATCGGCTGGATCGCCTGGGGGGTGGGCCTGCTGGCCGGGATGGGGGTCCGGGCCGGGGCGAACGAGGACGTGGGGGTGGCGCCCGGGGTCGTGGCGGTGATGGCCGCGGTGCTGGGCATCCTGGTCGGGAAGTTCGGGGTGATCGCCCTCTTGTTCGGGGGGATGGCGGCCGGCGCCCCGGGGGAGGACACGCAATTCCTGGTCGTCCGCGACATGGCCGACGAGATCGCCATGGAGTGGGAGGCGCAGGGCCGCCAGCCGAACTGGCCGCCGGGGATGTCGGTCGAGACGGCGTTGGAACGCGCGGACTACCCGGCCGACCTCTGGGCCGAGGCCGAGGGGCGCTGGGCGGCCTTGCCCGCCGAGCAGCAGCAGGGGATGCTCCGGGAGTATCAGGCGAACCTCGCCGCCATGCCCGCGTTCCTGATCGGGGCGGTGTTCGTGGCCTCCTTGTTCTCGCCCTGGAACCTGCTCTGGTTCGGGCTGGCCTCGCTGACCGCCTTCCGGGTGGGGTCGGGGGCGACGAGCGGATAGGCAACGGCCGAGACGGCGGGCAGGCGCCGATGCCTCCGCGGCCCGAGCGCCCGGCTCTCATGGCCTCGCGGGCGCGGCCATGCCACGCCGCGGGGTGCACCCGGCCGTTTCTCCGGGATCTTCGCTTGCCAGATCACCGGAAATCCGGAAGGCTAGGCGACGTGAACGGGATGACACAGGCGGGCGGGCGAATCGAACACGGCGATTCGCCCCTCTGCTTCACGCCCGGAGTCGGCAGGAGCACACACGATGAACGGGATTCACGAAGTCTTTCCCTATCTGCGCGTCAAGGACGCCAAGGCCGCGATCGCGTTCTACACCGGTGTCTTCGGCGCCTCGGAGAAATTCCGGCTGAGCGAACCCTCCGGGAGGATCGGGCATGTCGAGCTTGAACTGGGGAACAGCGTCCTGATGCTGTCCGATGAATTCCCCGAGTACGATTGCCTCGGGCCACAAGCACCGGGTGCGACCGGCCTGGTGATCCACCTCCACTGCGACAATTGCGATGAGCTTGCGGCCCGCGCCGTCGGGGCGGGCGCCGTGATGATCCGCGAGCCGTCGGACGCATTCTATGGCGAGCGATCGTGCACCATCCGCGACCCTTTTGGCCACGAGTGGATGCTCGGTCATCAGATCGAGGACGTGGACCCTGCGGAAATGCAGCGGCGATACACGGCGCTGCTGGAAGGCTCCTGACCGCTCACCGTCGCGCCCGGGCGGTGCCGGCGTCTTCGCCGATGTGCCGGGCGCCCTGCCCACGTTCTCGCGGGCAAGGCCCGGGCGTCTTCGCGACTCGGGAGGCCGGGGCGATCGCCGATGCCCGCCTCCCACGATCACGCGAGCGTGGGCCATGCCACCCCGCCACGTTCGTCCGACGGATTTGCCCGGGTTCGGATCGGTCGACGCGTGGAAACGCCTGCAAGGCGAAGGACACTGGTGAAGGGCACCCGTGCCGCGGAATCGACTCGGCGCGCAGTGGGAGGAGACTCCTGGGATGCCGACAGCGTTCATGGGCAAGACCTGGATCTTCGTCGTCCAGGCGATCACCTTCGGCATCTTCGCGGCGTTCGGCCTCGGCCTCGGCCCGCTCTTCCTCCTCGGAATCATGGTCAGGGCCGATGGGAGGCCGGGGACGGATGCGGGAATTGCCATGTGCCTGATGGGCATCCCGTTGCTGCTCATCTTCGCCATGGCCGTGTTCAACCTGCGGGCGAGGCGGGAGCCTTTGCTTCGACTCTGTCGAGAGGGCATCGAGATCGTGCGGGTCGGGTCGTCGTCGCTCGACGGGATCCCGATGATCCCCGCCGTCCTCCGCATCGCGTGGCTCATCGTCTCCACGGAGGGATTCCGGAAGACGGTGGTTCATGTCCCGTGGGGGGATGTCCTGGGTGCGAGGGTGACGGGCCCCCGGATGGCCCGGCGATTGGTGATCGTCGTGTCGCCGGCCCGGGCAGAGGCGGAGGATGACCGGCTTTCGGGCGGTGCCGGTCCGGGAGGGGAGATCACCCTGGACGAATTCGAGTTCAAGACGCCGCTCGATCAGATCGCCGAGGCCATCCATTCGGCTGCCAACGCCCCGGTCGGGTTCGGCCAACTGCCGAGCTGGGACGAGCCTGCCGGGCTGGCCGGGGCCATGCGCGACCTCGGTTGAACGGATCGAAGGCGTCCCAATGCGGGGGATCGCCGGGGGCGAGCGAAGGGGCCGGGCGATCAAGCCTCTGGGGGGATGCTCGAAGGCAGGCCGAGCAGGTCGTCGACGGCGCGGCCGATGTCGGGGGAGCGCATGAGGGACTCGCCGACGAGGATGGCATCGACCCCGGCGGCTTCGAGGCGCTCGACGTCGGAGCGGCCCCGGATGCCGCTCTCGGAGACGAGGAGGACGCCTTCGGGGACCCTCGGGCGGAGCCGGAAGGTGTGCTCCAGGTCGGTCTCGAAGCGGGAGAGGTCGCGGTTGTTGATGCCGACCAGGTCGGCGCCGGCGGCCAGGACGCGGTCGAGGTTCGCCTCCTCGTGGATCTCGACCAGGGCGGTCATGCCGAGGGCTCGGGTCCGGGAGAGCAGGGCGGCGAGCTGGGCGTCGTCGAGGATCTCGGCGATGAGCAGGACGGCGTCGGCGCCGGCCATGCGGGCCTCGACCACCTGGTACTCGTCGATGAGGAAGTCCTTGCGCAGGATCGGGATCGCCACCGAGGCCCGGACGCGGGCCAGGTAGGACAGGTGACCCTGGAAATAAGGGACGTCGGTCAGGACGCTCAGGCAGTCGGCCCCGTGGCTTTGGTAGGTCCGGGCGATGGCGACCGGGTCGAAGTCGGGGCGGATGACGCCGGCCGAGGGGCTGGCTTTTTTCACCTCGGCGATCAGGCGGATGGGCCCCGGGCCTTCGAGGGCCTCGCGGAAGTTGCGGACGGGAGGGGCCTCGCTCGCCTGGATTTCCAGCTCGTCGAGCGGCATCCGCCGCCTCGCTTCGGCCACCTCGCGGCGCTTGGTGGCGACGATCTCGTCGAGGATCGTGGGCATGGTCGTTGGCGTGGGTTCTTCGGTCGGGTTCGGGTGGGGCAGGGGGGTCATTGCCGCTCCAGGCTACCGAACTTTCGGACGATTGCCCACTCGGCACCCCTTGCGAGCGGGGCGATTGCAACGTCTCGGAGGTCGCCTTTTTTGGAATACCGCATCCCGTCTGAATCGGTGGGTTCACGGTGTTTCGGCGGGTGCCCCGGGTTCCGCGCAGCGGACCCCGGGCCAGGGGGGGGCAGGCCCATGCGACTCCGCCCGGGGTCCGCTGCGCGGAACCCGGGGCACCCGGCGCTGCCTCTTGCGGCTGCGCCGCCCCGGTTGGCGAGCAACCCGGGCCACCCAGGGACGACCCACCCTTTTGGGGTGGGCGGTTTCCACCGCGAGGACGGTTGCGATCGTCCGGCGCTCGCGAGCGGTCTGGACGGGCTGGGCGATCCCTGCTAAGGTCCGGCACCGGCTCGAACTGGCCCCCCAAGGACACGGACGTCCCGCCATGATCACCCTCGACGCTCCCGCCGGCGTGCATCACCTGCCGATCGAGGCGATCCGCCCAAGTCGATTCAGCATCAGCCTTTACGGCGACCCCGACCGCGAGATCGACGGCGACGGACTGCTCGACAGCATCCGCCGGGGGGGGATCCTCGTGCCGCTCGTCGCCGCGCCCGAGGCCGACGGCTTCGAGCTGCTCTCGGGCCACCGGCGGCTCGCCTGCGCCCGGCGGTTGGGGCTGGAGACGGTCCCCTGCGAGGTCCGGGCGGTCCCCAAAGGGTCGGGCCGCCGCCGAGCGATCCTCGACTACAACCGCCAGCGGCGCAAGACGTTCAGCCAACTGATGCGGGAGGCCGACGCGCTGGAGAGCCTGCTCGGGCCCGAGGCCCGCCGGCGACGGTCGGCCAACCTGAGGGGGAGCGGCGTCGAGGCCGGCTCTGACGCCGGCGCCGATGGTCGGAATTCCGACGGTCGGGGCGGTCGGACGGACGAGACGATCGCCCGGGCCATCGGCCTGGGGGGGAAGGACCTGTACCGGCAGGCCCGGGCCGTCTGGAAGGCGGCCGCCTCGGGGGACGCCCGGGCGAGGAGCGGCCTGGCCCAGCTCGATGCCGGGACCAAGTCGGTCCACGCCGCCTACAAGGACCTGCGGCGCCGGGCCCGCCTGACGACCGGGTTCCGGCCGACGCCGTACGACGTCTGGGCGTTCCGGCGCGACCCGTCCTACGGCGTCCCGCACCCCGGTTCGATCCCGGCCGGGATCGTCTCCCACACGCTGCACTACTTCACGGCGCCGGGGGCGTTGGTCGTCGACCCGATGGCCGGCGGCGGGACGACGCTCGACGTCTGCGAGGCCATGGGCCGCCGCTGCCTTGCGTATGACCTCGATCCTGTACGCCCAGAAATCCGACAGCTCGACGTAAGGCATGGCTTTCCGCTTGAAGCTCGCGAATGCGATCTCGTGTTCTGCGATCCCCCCTACCATACCATGCTCGCCGGGCCGTATGCGGCGTTCGGGGTCGAGCCCGAGCCGCTGACCGGCTGGATCGCTTTTTTGAACACGCTGGCCGCGCATGCGTTCGCCGCCCTGAGGCCGGGGGGGCACGTCGCCCTCTTGCTGGCGAACCAGACCGAGAAGGACCTGCCCGCCGGGGTCGGCTACATCGACCACGGGTTCCTCGGGTATGGGGCACTGACCGGCGCCGGCTTCGTGCCGGTGCGGCGGATCAGTTGCCCGATGGACGGCGCGTATCTGCCGCAGCACGTCCAGCGCGCCCGCCGCGACGGCCGATTGCTCGGCCAGGTCCGCGACCTGCTCGTGATGCGCAAACCTTTGGGTGAAAACGAGATCCTACCGGGCGGCCCGGCTCAGTTGAGCGGCTCGCCGCCGGCCAGCTCGTAGACCTTGCCCCGGACGAAGGGGTTGGAGAGGGTCGGGTTGCGGCGGACGATCGGCTCGGGCAGCTCGTCGACCGCGCGATCGACGAGGCGTTGCAGCTCCTCCGGGTGCAGCCGTTCGATCAGGAGGCTGATGGCCTCTTCCTCGGATTCGCGCTGCTCGTCTCGGCGTTCGCGATCGCGACGGACGGCGACCGACCGGAGATGCTCCTCAAGCTGTCTGCGCCGAACTTCAATTTTGGTAGCGACTTGCGGCAAGAGTTCGTAGCCGTCCTCGATCCCGGCCCGGATGTAGCCGGGTCCGTTCTGCAGCTTCCCCTGGCTTTGCAGGAAGAGGGCGTTGAGCAGGACCTTGGCCACGTCCTGGGGTTCTTTCTGGGTGACGAGCTTCTTCGCGAGCTTCTTGGGCAGTCCCTGTTCCGTCAACAACTCCTGGAGATCAACAGCAACAAGCAGCTTCCCCTCGGCCGTGATCCGGAAGGGCGTTCCCGGAATCGGGATGCTGGTGTTGTCTTCTTCTTCTCTCGTTACTGGATCTTGTTTGGGCCTACCTGCTCGGCCGCCCCGGCCGATTTCCCGGGCCTCGGGTCCTGAAGATTCTGGGACGCCGAAGGCATCGAGATCTAAAGAAAATGGGCCACCCCTTGGGGGTCCTTCGAAAGATTCTGGGACAGTCCTGCGCGGATTCTGGGACGCCTTGCTCGCGGCCTTGCTCGGCCGCTCCGGGGCGTTGCGGAGGATCTTGTAGGCGGTGGCCTTGCCCGGCGACTTGCTCGTCGCCAGCAGTCCGGCCCGGGCCAGCTCGGCGATGGCGTCGAGCACGGTCTGGCGGCTCATTCCGCCTTGTTTGGCGATCGTCCGGATGCTCGGGTAGGCCCAGCCGGTGCCGAAGTCCGCATAGAGGCCGATGACGAGGTAGACCTTGATCGCCGAACCGCCGAGCGATCGGAACGCCTCGGAGCGGAGCAGGTCGTGCTCGACGCGGAAGAAGTACCAGTCCATGGCCGTATTTGCGGTCGCTTTGGGTTTCGAAAGGGGGCTCGGGGCGTCGGCGAGGGGCGCCGGGTGCCCGATTGCGCAGGGAGGGGCCGATTGCTCTGATCTGATCAGAGGGACAGGGCGCCCGGATCCTCGTCCTGGTCCGGGTCCGGCGGGTCGGCCACGTAGTAGGTCTTGACCTTCCCCCGCTGCCGGGTCGTCGGCACCACCAGGCCGAGCTTCTCGAGCCGGGCGAGGCTGTCGATGACCGTCGGGCACGAGAGGGCCGTGCGGTCCATCAGCTGGCTGAGGCTCATGGTCACGCTCCGGTCGGGCCGCCCGCCGCAGGCGGCGACCATGACGAGATAGACCTTGATCCCCTCCCCCTTGATCCGGCCCAGATAGCCGCGATCGAAGAGGACGCTTCTCAGCCAGTCCGTCTGCGTGGGCATGGCGACGGGCACGTCCTGACCCCTCCCTGGACCCTTGCGATTGCTCGCGATGGCCCTGAGATCCGATCAGGGCCGGCGAGGCTCGCGCTCGCTCTCTCGCTCTTATAGGACAGGAGAACGCCGATTCTCCTGGGTTCCCGGCTCGCGTGCACGAACCGGAATTCGGCCGCAATTTCCCCGGGATTTCCCCGGCAAATGCGATGGCTCGCACACTCGTTATCGACCGGCCAGGCCCACCTCTGCCCCTTTCCTTCGGAGGATTTTCCGCGAGGGTGTTGACCCGCCGCGATTCCTCGGTATTATG
>NZ_JBFEFH010000046.1:0-29206 GCF_040717455.1 Tautonia sp. JC769 | reverse complement strand
TATGCTACCAGAGGATCGGGCGTCGTCAACACCCTACCCGATTTTGTGAGGAAACTGTGGCGAAAAGGTGTGCAACGACCGGGACTTACGCATCGGGGCATTTTCAATCGCGTCGTCGCTTGCGTCTCGGTGGCGGCGGGTTGACCGGTCCTTTTCGCCCGATCTACGATGGCGGTTCAACTTCTCTGAATGGTGGCGCGGGGCGACCGAGTCGAACAATCGAGTGACAACGGAGGGCGATCCCGATGATCGGCCGAAGCTGGGGGGTTCCGGCGCTTGTCGCCGTGCTGTGGGGTGGGGTCGGCTGCGGCGTGGCTCCGGAGCAGGGGGGGGCCGGGGCATCGCCGTCGGGGGGGGCGTCGGGGTCGGGCGCGGTCGCGTTCGTCGGCTTCGATGGGAGTCCTCCGCTGGTCGAGGCCCTCCGCGACGGCGAGATCCAGGGCCTGGTCCTTCAGAACCCGCAGCGGATGGGGTATCTGGGGGTGAAGACCCTCATCGACCACCTGGAAGGCCGGGAGGTCGAGGCCGAGGTCTCGACGGGCGAGACGCTGGTCACGCCCGAGAACATGGAGGAGCCGGAGATCGCGGCCCTGCTGAACCCCGAGAAGCTGGAGCACGGGGCCAACGCCAGCCTTTCGGGCCAGAAAACGCGCAAATGGCGGGTGATGGTGATCCCGAAGGGGACCACGCACGAGTTCTGGCAGACGATCCACGCCGGGGCCAAGACGGCCGCCGACGAGATGGACGCGGAGATCCTCTGGAAGGGCCCGCAGAAGGAAGACGACCGGCAGCAGCAGATTGAGCTGGTGCAGAACGCGATCGCGCTGGGGGTTGATGGCATCGTGCTGGCGCCGCTCGATGCCAGGGCGCTGGTCGGCCCGGTCGAGCAGGCGGTGGACCGGGGGATCCCGGTGGTCATCATCGACTCGGCCCTGAACTCGCCGAAGCCGGTGAGCTATGTTGCCACCGACAATTACAACGGAGGGGCCCTGGCGGCCCGCCGGCTGGGGGAACTGCTTGAGGGGCAGGGCCGGGCGATTTTGTTGCGTTACGCGGTCGGCTCGGCCAGCACCGAGCAGCGGGAACAGGGGTTCCTCGACACGATGCAGAGCGAGTTCCCCGAGATCACCTTCGTCTCGAACGACCAGTACGCCGGGGCGACGGCGGCGACGGCGCTGGAGAAGTCGCAGCAACTGGTGACGCGATACCGGGGGCAGGTCGACGGCATCTTCGCGCCGAACGAGTCGAGCACCTTCGGCATGCTCCGGGCGCTGGAAGGGGCGGGGATGCTCAGGTCGGCCCGGTGAAGGGGTTCCCTTCGCCGGGAGGCTCAACTCGGGGGCCGGTTCGGTGGTACAATCGCGCCCGGAGGAATCAAGCGATCGGCAGATCGACGCGAATTGACTCAAGAGGCGACTGATCCAAGGGGGAGCGTGTGGAATCCATCGGACCGGACTCGACGTCGGCCCTGGCCATCGTGCAGGCGTTGCCGATCCCGCTGGAGCGGGACATCTTCCTCCGGACGCTCATCCGGGAACTGGCCGGCACGCTCCAGGAGGTGGTGGGGCTGGAGGAGGCCTCGGGATTCGTGAGCGTCGTCGGCCAGAAGGTCGGCGAGCACCTGAACGAGCACTACAAGGCGGCCCTGGCCGTGCCGGAACTCTCCAGGGGGCAGGTGGCCGCGGTGCTCGTGGATCTGAAGCGTCGGATCCGGGGGGACTTCTACATCATCGAGGAGGACGACGAGAAGATCGTCTTCGGCAACCGGGCCTGCCCCTTCGCCGAGCAGGTCGTCGGCCGCCCTGCGATGTGCATGATGACCTCGAACGTCTTCGGCGGCATCGCGTCGGATCACCTCGGCTACGCGAAGGTGGTCCTCGAGGAGACGATCGCCGAGGGGGCCCCCGGCTGCCGCGTGGTGGTCCACCTGAAGCCGACCCCCGAGGCCGAGGCCGCGACCGGCCGCGAATACTTCAGGGGGTAGACGCATCCATGCCCGTCGAGGCGTACCTCAAGCTCATCGATCGCCTGCCGGAGGCCCATCTCCTCGTCTCGGGCGACGGGGTCGTGCTCGGGGCGAACCGGCGGCTCGCCCGGCTCGGCTTCGAGCCGCAAAGCCTCCGATCGCGGCCCCTGTCCGCCATCACGGCCCAGCCTCCCGAGGCCGTCTCGGCCTATCTCCGACGGTGTGCGAGGACCTCGGAGCCGGTCCTCGGCTCGCTCGGCCTGCGGCGGGCCGACGGCGAGGTCGTCGCGTGCCGGTCGGACGGGAGCGTCGTCGACCCGGCCTCGGATCTCTCGGAGGCCGTCATCCTGCTGCGCCTGGTGCCCAAGGGTGTGTCGGTCAGCCGGTTCCTGACGCTCAACCAGAAAATCGAGCAGCTCGGCCGGGAAATTTCCTTCCGGAAGAAGGCCGAGGAGGAGCTCCGGGAGCAGAAGGAATGGCTCGGGGTGACGCTCTCGAGCATCGGGGACGCGGTGATCGCCACGGACACCGAGGGCCGCGTCCTCCTCATGAACCCGGTCGCCGAGCGGCTGACGGGGTGGGCCGAGGCCGAGGCGTCGTGCCTGCCGCTGGACGAGGTCTTCCGCATCATCAACGAGACCTCGCGCGAGACGGTCGAGAGCCCGGTGACGAAGTGCCTCCGAGAAGGGGTCGTGGTGGGGCTCGCCAACCACACCCTCTTGATCTCCAGGGACGGGACCGAGTACGCCATCGACGACTCGGCCGCGCCGATCCGAGAGCCGGGAGGCCAGGTCAAGGGGGTGGTCCTCGTCTTCCACGACGTGGGGGACCGGCGGAAGTTGGAGCGGGAGCTGCACGCCCGGGCCGAGCGGCTGGCCGAGAACGACCGCCGCAAGGACGAGTTCCTGGCCATGCTCGCCCACGAGCTGCGCAATCCGCTCGCCTCGATCAATCACGCCGTCCAGCTCTTCGACCGGCTGAACTCGGACGGGGACCTCGAATGGGCCAGGGAGGTCGTCCAGCGGCAGGTGAAGCACCTCGCCCGGCTGATCGACGACCTGCTGAACGTCTCTCGACTCTCCTGGGGCAAGATCAGCCTCAGGAAGGAGCCGCTTCGGCTCTCCCCGGTCGTCGGCACCGCCGTCGAGGCCGTCCGACCGCTCCTGGAGGAGCGCAGCCACGAGCTGAGCATCGCGCTGGCCGAGGACGACCTGCGCCTCGAGGCCGATCCCCTGAGGCTGGAGCAGATCCTCGTCAACCTGCTGACGAACGCCGCGAAGTACACCGACGCCGGGGGCCGCGTCTCGCTGGCCGCCCGCCGCGAGCCCCCCGAGCTTGTCATCACGGTCCGGGACACGGGCATGGGGATCACGCCCGACTTGATGCCCCGGATCTTCGACCTGTTCACCCAGGGCGACCGGACGATCGCCCGCTCCGAGGGGGGGCTGGGGATCGGCCTGACCTTGGTCCAGAAGCTCGTCGAGATGCACGGCGGGACCGTGACCGCCGCGAGCGACGGCCCCGGCAAGGGGAGCGAGTTCGTGGTCCGCCTGCCCGCGTTGGAGCCGTCGGCGGCCGAGGAGACGCGCCCGAAGGAGCCCGCGACCCGGGCGGATCGCCAGGGGGCCCGCGTCCTGATCGTCGACGACAACGTCGACACGGTGACGGCGCTCGCCCGCATCCTGAAGCTCCTCGGGCACGATGTCCAGCTCGCCTACGACGGCCCGTCGGCCCTCGAGATGGCCCGGAGCCACTGCCCCGAGATCGTGCTCCTGGACATCGGCCTGCCCGGCATGGACGGCTACGAGGTCGTCAGGCGGCTCAGGGGCGAGGAAGGCTGCAGGACCTCGCTCATCATCGCCGCGTCCGGCTACGGCCAGGACCAGGACCGACTCCGATCGCTGGAGGCCGGCTTCGACCATCACCTCGTGAAGCCCGTCGATTTCGAGAGCCTGATGAACCTGTTCGACCTGCGGACGAGCCAGGGGCCTCCCGAACGCCCGATTCCCGATCCGATGCCAACCGACGCAGGTGATCCGAGGACGCACCCTTGATCGATCGAACGACGCCGGAGAACGAGGCCGAGGCGCCCCTGCTGTCGATGCGAGACGTCGCCAAGCGCTTCGGCGCGAGCAGGGCACTGGAAGGGGCGGGGTTGTTCCGATCGTCCCGATGACGATTCCAAGTCACCCGTTGAAATGAGCGTCGGTGGATTGCCCGGGCTCAGAGGCGTCGCCAGGGCGAGCCCGAAGCAAGCTGGGCGAGCTTGTAGGACAGGGGGCTGAAGGGAAAACCATCACCACTCGGGCGGAGTTCGCCCTCAGGAGGAGACGACCGGCAGCCCGGCGGCCTTCCATTCCGGGACGCTGAATCGGAGCCGCCGGGCGGGGTACTCCCGCGTTCGCAGTTGCCGCACGCCCTCGATGGCCATCAGGCAGTACGGCCCTCGGCAATAGACCAAGAGGTCGCGGCCTGTCGGCAGTTCACGAGCCCGGGAGTCGAGTTCCTCGAACGGCAGATGGCACGCCTCCGGGAGGTGCCCGGCCGCGTACTCGTCGGCGGGACGCAGGTCGACGAGCACGCCCCGACCCTGCCGAACCTGCTCCCAGACGTCTTGTTCGTCGAGCGGGCAGAGGACGTCACCATCGCCCGACAGCCAGCCGATCGCCTCGCGGACCTCGGGCCGGAGGCGTTCGCCCAGGTCACGCAATGCAAGCCACAGGGCAGAGACCTCGTCGCCGGCCAGGCGATAGTGGACGTGGCGGCCGCGTTTCTCGGCCGTCACCAGGCCGGCATTGCGTAAGACCTTCAGGTGGGCACTCGTCGCCGCGAGCGACTGGCCGATGGCCCCGGCCAGTCGCTCGACCGTTTTCTCGCCATGGCTGAGCAGGCTGACCATCTTCAGCCGGTGCGGATTCCCGAGAGCCTGCCCCATCGAGGCCAGGCTCTCGAAGATTTCGTCTTTATTCGCGTCGACCATCGTCGAGATTCCCTGTAGGGACATGCTTGGAGCCGACCTGCAACGGCGTCGTCCAGCTCAGGCCGCTGATATCCAGGAGCTCGACGCGGTAATCCCCCGCCCCCAGTTGCGTCAACTCGGGATGTCGGAGCGAGACATCCGCCTTGGCACCAAGCGGCAGGACGAGGCTATGAGTCCCCGGCTGAATGCGGGCCACATAGTGGTTGTCGATGGCGTCGTCGGGCAGCCGGGAGAGCTCGTCGGCCGACCACTCCGCGACGATCGCGCCCGCATCATCCAGCAGTCGCAGGCCGATGGCGAAGGAGCCGTACACATCGGCCCCCTCGACCCGATACAGTCGCACCTTCAGCTCGTCCCCGCGGACCTCGGCTTCCGACAGCTCGACGACCGGCCGCACCGATTTGTTGTGCAAGTCTCCCCAGACGCCATTGTGGAAGACCTGATTGGTCAGCAGTGTGAGACCGAAGGCGGCGACACTCGAGACAATCACCAGCTTTCCCATGATGGGGGCCTCGGACGGCGCGACACCCCGGGCCCACGACAGGAGGCCCGGCTTGCCGGCGCCGAACCGCCTGGCGAGCAAGTAGTCCGCAGAATAACGGCCGCCGCCGGCGTAGGCAAAGGCCAGCCCGCCACCGATGCCCAGGACGCCGATCTGCCATTCGTCCAGGCAAGTCGTCCCCAGCCAGCCGGCCCCGAGCAGGATGCCGAGGGCCAGCAGGCTCGTCGCGACCCCCATTGCTCGGGTCAGCAGTCCCGCCATCAATGCCAGCCCAACCACCCCCTCAACGATGGTGAAGGCAACGAGCTTCCACCAGAGCAGCTCGGGGTGACTGACGAAGAACTCGATGATCGGCCCAATCCCCAGGGCATTGGGCAGGAAGTGGTTGAACTTCTCGCCGATGTAGCCTGGCTCGCCCGGCAGGAGCTTGTTCTCCAGGACCAGGCGGCGCCAGAAGGCAGAGAAATAGGTCCACCCGACAATCAGGCGGAGCGGAGTGAGGAGCGTCCCGCCCCAAATCCTGAGGTCGGCGAGGGGGCGTTCCAGCCGCGTTGCGATGGGTCGACCGAGTGCACTCATGGAAATTCTCCGATTCGAAGGGGACTAAGTTCTCCAGATTATCGGCCCGAACAATAAAATAGTCAACAGATTGTTTGAGTAACGGACCGCTGCCCGCTCGCAATCCATGCTTGCAGTTCCATCTCGGAGCACCCCCTTCGTTTCCGTCCTACGGGAAGCGTGCCCCGCTGAGGTGAATTGACGGCGCCAGCTTTTGGTGCCCGGCGGGGCGGGGAGTGATGATCCGGCGTCGAGAAATCAGGTCGCTCGGCAGTCGTCAGGGCAAAACCGTCGCCTTACCATGGACGGCGGCCTGCCGCCGGGTTGAGCGTGGGGTGGATGCGGTTTCGATCATGCCCCGATCGGGGCGCGAGCCCGAGTGGTGGTTCGATGACAGCGATGAAGGTGCCCCGTGGACGCAACACCGATCGAGAAAACGCCGAATGAGGCCATGCGGCCCCTGCTGTCGATGCGAGACGTCGCCAAGCGATTCGGCGCCAGCCGGGCGCTCGATGGCGTGTCGATCGACCTGTATCCGGGGGAAGTGCATGCCCTGATCGGAGAGAACGGGGCGGGCAAGAGCACCTTGATGAAGGTCCTCAGCGGGGCCTATCGGCCGGATGCGGGAGCCATGACGCTCGACGGGGAGCCGTACGCCCCGAAAGGCCCGCGAGACGCCCTGGCGAACGGCGTGGCGATGATCTACCAGGAGCTGGCGATCGCGCCGCACCTGTCGGTCGAGGCGAACGTGATGCTCGGGCAGGAGCGGACGCGGCTCGGCCTGGTCCGCAGGCGGGCGCATCGTCGGATCGTCCGCGAGGCGTTGGCGCTGCTGGAGCACCTGGACATCCGGGCCGAGGCCGTCGCCGGGTCGCTGAGCGTGGGGGCGCAGCAGCTGATCGAGGTGGCCCGGGCCTTGGTCAGCGACGCCCGGGTCATCGTCTTCGACGAGCCGACCAGTTCGTTGACCGAGCGCGACGCGGGGCGGCTCTTCGCCGTGATCGATCGGCTGCGGTCGCGCGGGCTGGCGATCGTCTACATCAGCCACTTCCTCGAAGAAGTGAGGCGGGTGGCCGACCGGTACACGGTCTTGCGCGACGGCCGGGCGGTCGACCGGGGGGCGATGGCCGGGGCCTCGCTGCGGGGGATCATCGCGGCGATGGTCGGCCGAGACCTGACGGAGATGTTCCCTCGGGTGCCGCACCGGGCAGGGGAACCGGTGCTCGACCTGCAAGGGCTGGCCGGGCGTCGCCTGCCGAGGCGGGCCGACCTGACCTTGCACCGGGGCGAAGTGCTCGGGATCAGCGGCCTGGTGGGGGCCGGACGGACCGAGCTGCTGCGGGCGATCTTCGGGCTCGATCCGGTCCGATCGGGCCGGGTCACCATCAAGGGGGTCCGGGGCGTCCTGCCGACGAGCCCGAGGCGCTCCATCCGCGACGGGATGGGCTTCCTGAGCGAGGACCGCAAGGCCGAGGGGCTCGCCCTGGCCCGGTCGGTCGAGGAGAACCTGACGCTGTCCGCCCTGGGCCGCTACGCCCGGTTCGGCTGGTTGCGGCTGCGGTCGCGGACGATCGAAGCCCGACGCTGGATCGAGGCCATGCGCATCCGCACCCAGGGTCCGGAGCAGCGGATCGGCGCGCTTTCCGGGGGGAATCAGCAGAAGGTCGCGCTGGCCCGCCTGCTGCACCAGCAGGCCGACATCCTCCTGCTCGACGAGCCGACCCGCGGGATCGACGTGGGAAGCAAGGCCGAGATCTACCGGATGATCGGCACCCTGGCGGCCGAGGGGAGGGCGGTGATCATGGTCAGCTCGTACCTCCCCGAGCTGATGGGCGTCTGCGACCGGATCGCCGTGATGAGCCGGGGGGTCCTGGGGCCGGCCCGCCCGGTCGACGCCTGGACCGATCACGAGATCATGGAAGAGGCGACCGGCGGGGCCGCCCCGATCGGCTGACCCCGCCCAGGCCCCGGTCGGATCGGGCACTTCGAGGCGTCTGGAACTGAGAGATGGCCTCATTTTTGCCCGTGACGTTTGTCTCGGAAGAAATCCGACCAGTCTCCGAGATGAAGCCCCGAAACGCGTCGCCGGTCCCGCAATTCGTCGAGGAAGGGTCACGGGAGCCCCGAGCATGGCCACGTTCCGCAGGGTCAGCACGAGCGCGGCGGTCACGGTGATGGGGGTTTCGCTCGGTGAGACGCCGCTGTCGAGCATCGTCTGCTTCTCCTGCGACCGCGAGATGACCCTGCACCAGCCCGACGACGAGTTCCCGGAGCGGATGCTCTCCACCTGCCCCGTGTGCCGCCTCTGGTATCTCTGGGACTTCGACACCGACTCCGACGAGGCGGTCGTCGTCTTGCTCCCGGATCACGACTACTTCAAGAAGGTCGCCGGGGGGTCGGGGGCCTGATCGCCGGGGGCGGCGGCCGAAGGGGAGGGCGACCGGGCGGCTGATGGTTGGTGGGTCGGCCGCCCGACTTGCTAGAATGATCGCCTTCGACGGCGGGGCGAACGCCGCCTCCCCGCGTGTCCGTCCAATCCGGCCGGCACGACCCGAGCCCCGGCCGAGCTTCCCCTCCGCGCCGCGGGGACGCCGCCTTGATGGATCGAACCGAATCATGAGCCAAGCCTCGACCTACTTCATCACCACCGCCATCGACTACCCGAACAGCCGGCCGCACATCGGCACGGCCTTCGAGAAGATCGGCGCCGACGTGCAGGCCCGCTTCCGCCGCATGGAAGGGCTCGACACCTACTTCCTGATGGGCAACGACGAGAACACGATCAAGGTCTCGAAGCGGGCGCAGGAGCTCGGGGTCGAGCCGCAGCCGTACGTCGACGACATGGCCGCGCAGTTCAAGGACGTCTGGCGGGCGCTCGACATCTCGTTCGACGACTTCATCCAGACGAGCGAGGGGCGGCATCACGCCGGCTGCCGCCAGTTCATCCAGGCCGTCTACGACGCCGGAGACATCGACAAGCGCCCCTACCAGGGGCTCTACTGCGAGGGGTGCGAGGAGTTCAAGACCGCCAAGGAGGCCGTCTCGCCCTCCGGCCAGGAGTTCAAGACCATCGAGGACGTGCAGGCCGCCGGCGGCACCTGCCCGAACCACCCGAACACCCCGCTCAAGATCGTCGAAGAGGAGAATTATTTCTTCAAGCTTTCAGGCTTCCGGGACCGCCTGCTCGCCCACTACGAGGCGCACCCCGAGTTCATCCAGCCCGAGAGCCGCCGCAACGAGATCGTCAACCTCGTCAAGTCGGGGCTCCAGGACGTCTCGATCAGCCGCAAAGGGTTTACCTGGGGCATCACCGTCCCCTTCGACGAGGAGCAGACGATCTACGTCTGGTTCGACGCCCTGCTGAACTACATCACGGCGCTCGGCTACGGCAACGACGACGCGAAGTTCCGGCGCTACTGGCCGGCGAACACGCACGTGATCGGCAAGGACATCACCCGGTTCCACTGCGCCCTCTGGCCGGCCATGCTCATGTCGGCCGGCCTTCCCCTGCCGAAGGCGGTCTTCGCCCACGGCTTCGTCTACCGCAAGGACGACGCCAGCGGCGTCCTGCAGAAGATGAGCAAATCCATCGGCAACATCGTCGAGCCGATGGACCTGATCCGCCGGTTCAGCAGCGAGGGGTTCCGCTACTACTTCATGAGCCAGTGCCCGTTCGGCGGCGACGGCGAGTTCTCCTTCGAGCGCTTCGCCGAGACCTACAATACCGGCCTGGCCAACAACCTGGGCAACCTCTACAGCCGCACGCTGGCGATGACCCAGCGCTACTTCAACGGCTCGTTGCAGGGCTCGTCGTCGATCGATCCGACCGCCTGGCGGGCCGAGCTGGACCTGCCGGGCCTGGTGGACGACCTCCGCTCGCTCGTCGGCTCGTTCCAGTACGCGACGGCCTTGCAACGGATCTGGCTCGAGGTGCTCGACGCCGCCAACCGCTACATCGAGGCCACCCAGCCGTTCAAGCTGGCCAAGACCGACCCCGAGGCCACGAAGGCCGTGCTCGTGAACCTGGCCGAGGCGCTTCGGGTCGTCGCGATCCTGATCAAGCCGTTCCTCCCCCGAACCGCCGAGGTCTTTTACGCCGCCTTCAACTTCGGCGAGGCCCAGGCCTGGGACGCCGTGTCCTACGCCGACACGACCCATCGGCCCCCCGGCCCCGACCTGCGCGTGACCGCCCCGCTCGAGAACGGCAAGGTCACCCCGCTCTTCCCGAAGATCGACCTGAAGGCCGACGCCTCGGCCTGAAGACGGGCCCCCATCGCGGCTCCCTCTCATCCGGTCGTCCCCGGGGACGACCGGAGGCGCAGGGCCCCCGTACACGCCGTCGATCGTCCCCCCTCGACTCCGGCCCCGAATCGGACCGGCAACGCCATTCCATCGAAGAAACGCGCCCTGCGCGTCGTTCGTCGAATCTCGGCCGCACCGCAAATGCACAACAAGAAAACAACGACTTCAGGCATAAGGATGCTTCGATTTCGGCATTTGCTTTGCAAGGCTCCCGCCGCGTGCGAACGAACCCGATCGCACCCCCGCCTCCCATGGGACGGAGCCGAGGCAACGTGAGACGACCATCAAAGTACCCCGAGGATGCCAGGAGACGACGGATGACGACCACGCTGAAGGGAGCGGCCACGCTCGCGATCGCCCTGAGCCTGTCCACGGCCACGGACGCGCAGACTCCTGCCGACCCGGCAGAGGGGCAACAATCGCAACAGCGCCAGATACCGCAACAGCCACGGGGGCAGGGGGATCAGGCGGAACGGCCGGGCCTCAACGACCGCCAGGTGGAGCAGCAGCAGCAGCAGACGATCAGGGGCCGGATCACCTCGATCCGGGTCGGGACCTCGCCGCGGCAAACCGGCCAGGAATCGTCGTCGGAAGGCCCCGAGCAGGCCGGCCTCCAGTCCCCGGAAGCGGCTGGCCAGCGGGCGACCATCGTGGTCAACACGCGGAGCATGGCCGGCGATCAGCCCGGCGGGCAGGGCCGAACCGATCAGCCCCCGAGCGATCGCGAGTCTCCGCGGCCGGGAGAGGGGGCGATCCAGGAGCCTCCCGCCGGCCTCGACGCCCTGGCCGCCACCGGACAGCGACGCCAAGAAGACATGCTCTCGTATGAGTTCCTCGCGACCGATCAGACCCTGATCCGGGCCGACGACGACGCTAACCGCCCCGGCCGACCCAACGCCACCGATGAGCCTGCCTCCGGCACGCAACCCGGCCAGCAAGTGCCGGGTGCGCGCCCCGGGTCGGAGGCCCCGGCGGCCGAGGACGGCCAGCCCGCCCCGCAATCCTATCGGGGGTTGTACGTCGGGCAGTATGTCGAGGTGACCTATCGCCCCATGCTCAATCCTCGGCAGGATCAGCCCCGCACCGACGAGGGCCGGCCCCGCCTGGATCAGGACCAGCCGGAGCGGCCGCGTCCCGGCCAGGCCGGTCAAGACCCGACCGAGCCGCGTCCCGGCCAGGCCGACCAGTCGGGCCAGGCCGATCAAGCCGGTCAGGGTCGGATGATCCGGGCCGAAGCCCTCTCGATCCGGGTGATTCCCGCCCCAGACCTGAAAGAAGGGCTCGAACGCCTCGACACCGACGGCAACACCCCGAATTCGCCCGGCCCCGGCTCGGTCCCCCCGATCCCCCGACCCGGAGTGAATCAACCCGTCCCGACTCCTTGATCTCCCCCGGGACGCCGGGAGTCGGATCACGACCCCGCGGACCAACACGTTCCGCGGGGTCGTTTTCGATCCTCACGGTTTCTCGTCGTCGCGCGAGGCGAATCCATCCGGACATTTCCACGCCCGATCGCCCTCAAGCGTTCACACCCGGCGAGGAGAACGCCTCGGGCCCCAGCCGTCCCGGCCTGAGGGTGAATTCGGCGAATTCCGCCTCGAATCCCGCCCCCTTCGGGCTGCACGCATAGAGGCCGCAGGAGACCGAGGGCACGCCCGGCCGATCGCGGAGCGGAGCCATGCGGAGCTGTTCCCAGGTCGACCCGTCGTGCCCCCACTCGGCCAGGCAGTCGTCGCCTTCGAGCCGGAGGCGGAACCAGACCGTCTCGACCCCGTGAGCAAGCGACTGGGTCGACCAGTCCGAGTAGCCGTCATTCGTCACCACGGCTCCGAGGCGGTTCGGGCCGTCCGGCTCGAACTCGACCGAGGTCTTCAGCCAGCAGGTCGGCGAGACGCGGACCATCAACCCCGCCTGATCGTACTGGTGCACCGGCCGCGACCGGACCCGGACCGTCAGCACGCAATCGTCCGAGGCGTCGACCGCCAGGAAGTGCCCGCTGTCGGCCTCGAATCCGTAGTGCGTCTTCCGCCAGAAGTCGGTCCCCGCCTCGGGCCAGACCCGCAGGCAGCACGCCTCGCGATCGACGACCCAGCGCCCCGGCGGGTTGAGCCACCGGAGCCGGGGGTCGAGGGATGGGCCCGAGAACGTCTCGACCAGCGGTTCGACACTCATCGATGTTCAGGCTCCCAGAGAGAACTCCGCCACCTGGGTCGGGCAGCCGAAGGCCGGGTGTTCCTGGCCGATGCCGTCGAAGCCGACCCGGTAACCGTTGCGCGAGCCGACCCCCTCGGCCCATCGCGAGAACTTCTCGCGAGACCATTCGAAGCGGTGTTCCCGGTGCCGCAAAATACGCCCGTCGCGCGGGAAGAGGGCGTTGAAGTCGCGGTTCGGCGTGGTGATGACCACCGTCTTCGGCCGCCAGTGCCGGAAGACGGTTCGCTCGACCTCCGAGAGCCGCCTCGGGTCGAGGTGCTCGATCGTCTCGACCATCGCGGCGGCGTCGAACCCGCGGAGCCGATCGTCCGGCTCGGTGAACGAGCCGTGGATCAGCTCCAGGCGGCCATCCTCGTGGTCCAGTTCCGTCCGCAGGGCGCCGGCGGCCAGGCTCAGCGATCGCCGGTCGATGTCGAGGCCGGCCACCCGTCGAAATTGCGGCTCGCGGAGCAATCGGGCCAGCAGCCGGCCCGATCCGCAGCCGAGGTCCAGCACGCTCTCGGCCCCGCTGGCGCGAAGTCGATCGATCGTCTCCTCGATCCGAGTCATGTGGAGCGATCGTCCCATGAGTGTCCGTCCCCCGATCGGTTCGCCGCCCGCGGCGCGTCGGCTCACGAGAGCGGCTCGAACTGGAGCCCAGGGTTGTTCTTGCGGCAGCTCTCCAGCTCGAACGTCGTGCTGAACAGGATGACCGGCAGGCCGTCCCGATCGGAGGTCGGGATCGAGGCCCTCGGCAGCCAGAGGCTCTTGAGCGCCGCCGCGTCGCCGCCGACCCGGCGGGCGAGCTTCGGCTCCATCGGCACCAGGCGGGTCGGCACGCCGTATTCCGATTCGAGCCTCGCCTGCACCACGTCGAACTGCAACGTGCCGACGGCCGCCAGGTACTGCTCGCGGACCCCCGGCCGGGTGCTGACGAGCACGCGCACGGCCCCTTCCTCGACGAGCTGGTACAGCCCCCGGTCGAACTGCTTCCGGCGGCCCGTGTCGGCGCAATCGAGCCGGGCGAAGCACTCGGGGGGGAACTCCGGCAACGGTTCGTAGCAGACCGGGGGGCCGGCGTAGAGCGTATCTCCCAGCCGCAGGTCGCCGGTGCTGTTCAGGCCGACCACGTCGCCGGGGAAGGCCTCGTCGGTCGTCTCGCGTCCCTGGGCGAACAGGCGGTGCGATCGGGCCAGGCGCAGCTTCGTGCCGGTCCGGGCGTTGGTCACCTCCATGTCGCGCTCGAACCTTCCGGAGCAGACGCGGAGGAAGGCCACCCGGTCGCGGTGCTTCGGGTCCATGTTCGCCTGCAGCTTGAAGATGAACCCGGCGAATTCCGACCGATCGACCGGCACCGGCCCCCCCTCGGCCCGGCGGGCACCGGGAGGGGGGCCGAGCTTCAGGAAGGCGTCGAAGAAGGCCTCGACCCCGTAATTCGTCAGGGCGCTCCCGAAGAAGACGGGCGTGACCTGGCCCTGAAGGAAGCGACCGCGGTCGAACGGCGCCCCGGCCACGTCGAGCAGGTCGAGTTCGTCTTGAAGCTGTCCGCGATCGGCCGCCGAGAGCACGGTGTCGGCCGGGTCGTCGAGCCGGCAGGTGGTCGTCGGCACGACGAGCGAGCCGCGGGCCGAAGGGTCGAACAGCGTGACCTCGCGCGTCTGGCGATCGCAGAGGCCGCGGAAGTCCCGGCCCAGGCCGACCGGCCAGTTCAAGGGCGAGGCGGCGATGCCCAGCACCCGCTCGATCTCGCTCAGGATCCCCAGCGGATCGCCGCCGGGCCGGTCCAGCTTGTTCACGAACGTCAGGATCGGGATCCCCCGCCGGGCACAGACCTGGAACAGCTTCTCGGTCTGCGGCTCGACCCCCTTGGTGGCGTCGAGCACCATGACGGCGCTGTCGGCGGCCATCAGGGTCCGATAGGTGTCCTCGCTGAAGTCTTCGTGGCCGGGGGTGTCGAGCAGGTTGACGCGGACCCCTCGATAATCGACGCTCAGGGCCGTGGAGGTGATCGAGATCCCCCGCTGCCGTTCCAGGGCCATCCAGTCCGACGTCACCGCCCGCTGGTTCCGCCGGCCGCGGACCATGCCGGCCACGTCGAGGCAGCCGGCGTAGAGCAAGAGCTTCTCGGTCAGGGTCGTCTTGCCGGCGTCAGGGTGGGAGATGATGGCGAAGGTCCGCCGCCGGCTCACCTCGGCCCTGACGGCCGGATCGAAGGCCGCGGCCTCCGCCTCGAAAGTGCCCTGACGATCCGCCCGCCCGTCGCCATCCAGAAGATTCATTCCGTGTCCGTTCGATGATGTCGAGAACATCGCGGGCGATGGTGGCCGCGAGCGTCGTGCTGCCCGTCGTTGCTCGCGGCGTCACGAAGGGGAAGGGGAGGCTCCGGCCGGAGGCGCCGGAGGACGTCTCATTCGCGCCATCGGTCAACGCAATCGCTCATTGGTGTGATGGCATACGAGTGTATCGGGTTCGATCGGGACCGGCAAGGCGAGCACGATCGCTCGGCGCGCCGGCGAACGGAGCCCCCTCCCCGGCATCGATTCCCGGGGGAGGACGCCCCGCAGCCCCATCGCCCCCCCCTTTGGAGGAAGGGGGCCCCGGCTCGGTTCGCCGGTCAACTCAGCGACCAGAGGGTGATCCGGGTGGCAGGTGTCCAGTAATCCGAAACCTTATACTCGCTTGAGAAGGTCAACCCATCCCACGAATCGAGATGCCCTGTCGCATCGGAGAACCGGATGTCGAAGGCGATGATCCCTTTCAGGGCCGAGAGGGTCGACGTATCGAACGCCGTCCCGGCCTTCTTGCGGTGATCGACGACGGGCTTGCCGAGCACCAGCGGCAGCCAGGTCCGCATCTCCGCCACGCGCAGGGCGTAATACTTCGAGTCGCCGCCCCGGACCGTCAGCAGCCCGTTGCGATGGGCGGGCAACGGGACGCCACTCTCGTTCAGCCCCCGGCTGAGCCGGATGGCGCAGGTGTTCGTGATATACGCCGCGTCGACGCCCCCTCCGATCAGCGTCTTCACCGCGCCGGAGTCGGGGTAATTGACGTAGTCGAGGAACTCGGCCTGAAACTTCACCCAGGTCGGCTTCATGGCAGCACTCCACGGGGAGATGGAGAGTGGACTGACACCGAGTGGGACGAACGCACCGCTCCCGGCCGGCCGGCTCATCGGCCGATCGGGCCCGACGGGGCCGGGTCGCGGGCCGGGGATCCGGCCGCCTTCGGCTCGCCTGACCGGGTCGAGTCTCCCGCATGCCTCGCGAAAACCGATCGGGTCGAGGGGCATCGTCCGCTCGGCCTCGCCACCGCGAAGTCGTCCGGACCGATCGACTCATCCAGGCCAGACGCACCTCATCATGACAGGGCGATCGACGCGTCCACAAGTCACATTTGGTCGCCCCGGGCCGCCGGATTCGACGCCCCGGCCGACGGCCCCCCCTCGGGCCGAGGGCGATCACTGCCCGCGTGCCGCCGCGTCGGCCCGATCGCCCCGGACGGGACGCGATGCCCCGGCGGCCGGGTCGCAGGAAACTGGCGTCGGGGGAGATTCCGATCGCCCCTTCGCCCCCGATCCGCGTTTATCAATCGCCGGTCGGCCTCGTTTCGCCCCCCCCGGCGACGCACGCCGGGCCGTGGGCGCCCCGGCAATTCGATGGCGGGGGGCAATTCCCCTTTCTTTTCGGGAATCTTTCGAGCCGATGGGGCGTCGAAGTCCTACAACACGTCCGTTAAACCGCCGGCCGCATTCGATTATTCCGGCCATTCGGCCCGATTCCGGCGGATTCTTGTCCGCTCTTGGCACGCTCAATGCAACTCTCGGGACAGCAATCCTGACAAACTCCCGTCACGGAACAACGCCCCGAGAGTAATGAGTGAGTCATGACTGAGTGCATGACTTCCCCCAACACGACTGGGACGTTGGCTGGCCATCCTGTCTGAGCCGCGTCTCCCGCTCCGCGGGCTTCGCTGAGGAGTCACGACGATGAACTCGAATGCCTCGGAACTCTCGGTCACCCTGTCGCCGGAACTGTTCGCCCAGGTGCAGCAAGAGGCCAAGCTGCTCGGCCTGCCGATCGAGTGGCTGATCGCCTCGCTGATCGTCGACACGGTCGATGAGGTCGAGCCGGCGCTGGTGGCGGTCTGAGCGAGTCGACCCCGACCGCCTTGTTGTGGACAGAAGTGCCGGTGCGGCCGCATTCGATCCGGGCAAGGCCCCGGCTCCATTCCCGAGCCGGAGCGGCCCTGGCCATCCCTTGCACCCGGGCAACCGCACCGACCGCTTCCGATGCGATTCGCTCCTTGAGGAGTCCCGATCAATTCCCCGCGAGGTTCGCAACCAGGGCTGATGATCGGGCGATTCCCCCTGACATCTCAGTGCGCCGGGGGACAGCCATAATCGAGCGCGAAGAACCGCGTGCGCTTCGGGCACGGGGGGCGACGATCGTACATCAAGCCGAGGATCAGGCCGGGCGCGACCTCCCGCAGCTCGTCGCGATAGGGACCATAGACGCGGGAGGTCCGCTCGTAGTCGAGGATCAGGGCCGGGCCGCCGTCGAGCCAGGAATGGCCGTATGAGAGTTCGCCGTGGATCGCCTCGACGCCGAAGAAGCGATTGACGGCCATCCCCTGCGCCGGGTCGAAGATCTTCCCCTGCCAGACCGCCCGACCGACCTTCGAGGCCGGCACGGCCAGCAGGGAGCCGGGCATGATGACCGGGCGTCCCGTCACCGGGCCGCTGGGGATCGGGGCCGGCGGCGATTGCCGGTACAGGGCTTCGAGCGCGACCGGGTCGAGCCGGACCAGGTCATCGAGCGACCGGACCGCCAGGCCTTCGGGGGCGGGGGGGATCAAGGGATCGGATTGCCGGGCGTCCGCCGATCCGACGAGCGAACCGAACCCGACCAGCACGATCACGACACGAGCAAAACCCCGGAGCATGGCGGCGCCCTCCCTGGCCGATCGAGACACGAGCCTTGCGGCCGATTGCGGGTCTCGCCGACCCGAGCCGCCTGGTGTCGATCGCATCGGCCCAAACCGCCCGAGGACTCCAGGGCTGGTCGACAGGCGCGAGGCTCCTCGCCCGACCGATCCGCATTACCCCTTCGCTCGGTTCAGCTTCGAAGCAAGCGAGGCCGGGGGCGGTCCCATCCGGGGGCCGGGCTTCAGGGGGGCGATCGGCTCGGACTCGGGTTGCTCATCGCGGAAGTGTTGGGCGACCCAGTCGCGGAACAACGAAGGGTCGTGGACTTTGCCCTCGGCCTGGAGCCAGTCGCGGTACTCCTTGAACGGCTCGTGCAGCCGCTCGGGGCCGGCCAGGGGGATGTGCGAGTAGAAGATCGAGAACTCGTCGAGGGCCTCGTCGGGCGAGTGCCCGAGCACCACCAGGCGATACAGGGCGCTGGCCAGGCCCGTGCGGTCGGCTCCCGACTTGCAATGGATGACCAGCGGGTAGCGGCAGCGGTCGAGCAGGTCGATCAGGGTGAGAAGCTCCGCCCGGCTGGGCCGGCGGGTGGCCTTCATGGGGAAGTCGTAGAAGTCGATCCCGGATTGCTCGGTCGCCTCGACCTCGGCCGCGTACCAGTCGTCGGTGTACCAGCCCCCCCGGAGGTTGAGGATCGAGCCGGGCTGGAGCTCGGCGATCAGCTCATCGAGGTTGGCCTTCGGCTGGGCGCACCGGTAGACCTTGCCCGGCTCGACCGCCGCCACGTTGCCCAGGAAGATGGGCCGGTACAGGACCGCCGTCGCGGCCACGGCCAGCACGAGCAGCACCGCGGCCACCCGCCTGAGCCTCCGGAGCCTCCGGGCGCGACGGTCGGTCGCCTGCGGCGCACGCTGGGGTTGATCGGATTCCACGACGACCCGTCCTTTCTCTGGCCAAGCTTCGCTCGATCGAGCCTCCCTCTGATCCCGGTCGAGACTCTATCGCCCCTCCCCGAAGGGTCAATCCCAGTCGCCGCCGAGGCTCGCCGGCGGACCCGAGCCGGGGAAAAATCTCAAGAGTCGTGCGTTGACACCCGCCCCGGATCCTCGATAATACTGTCGTGGTTCGCCCCGGCTCCCGAAGCCGGCCCGGACCCCACCCGGAGAGGTGGCTGAGTGGTTGAAAGCGACGGTTTGCTAAACCGTTATACTGGGAAACCGGTATCGGGGGTTCGAATCCCCCCCTCTCCGCTCGCAAGGTCAGGATATGGCCCGACCGACATAAGACGCCCAGCCCAGGAGATCAGCTCCGGTGCTGGGCGTCTCGACGTTTGAGGACCGACCGAACCGGCGCGGGGCAACGCCGGGATCGGGGCGGGTGAGGCCCGGCCCGATCCCGGCGTTGGTGTCGGCCGATCGATCGATCGTGGTCGCTCAGGCGATGATGTCGTGGACGACGTTGCCGTGGACGTCGGTCAGGCGGTAGTCGCGGCCGGAGTAGCGGTAGGTCAGGCGGGTGTGGTCCATGCCCATCAGGTGCAGGATCGTGGCGTGGAAGTCGTGCACGTGGACCGGGTTCTCGGCCGGGGCGTTGCCGTACTCGTCGGAGACGCCGTAGCTGAACCCGCCCTTCACGCCGCCGCCGGCCAGGAAGCAGGTGAAGCATCGGCTGTGGTGCCCGCGGCCGACCGGGGTGAGGTCCTGCCAGGGGGTCCGGCCGAACTCGGAGCAGCCGACGATGAGCGTCTCGTCGAGCAAGCCCCGGCGCTTCAGGTCGGTGATGAGGGCGGCGATCGGCTGGTCGACGTTCTTCGACAGCTTGCGGTGGTCGTCGATGTTGTTGTGGCTGTCCCAGTTGGTGTTCGATCCCACGTCGAACAGCTCGACCACGCGGACGCCGCGCTCGACCAGGCGACGGGCGGTCAGGCACTGGGCGGCGAACGACTTGGGGTCGCTGGTGTCGGCCCCGTACAGGTCGAGCGTCTCGCGGGTCTCGCCGCCGAGGTCGAAGGCCTCGGGGGCCTCGCGCATCAGGCCGTAGGCGGTGTCGAACGTGGCCATGCGGGAGGCGAGCAGGTTGTCGCCGTCGCGGCGGGTCAGGTGGGCCTCGTTCAGGTCGCGGAGCATCAGGCCCTCGAGTTCCCGGCGCGAGACGGACTCGACCGGGCTCTTGACGTCGGGCAGGGGGTTCTCGCCGGGGATCACGCGGACCCCCTTGTGATAGGCCGGCAGGAAGTTCGAGTCCCAGGCCTGGAAGGCGGTGTACGGCTCCTTCTCGGCCAGGACGACGAACGAGGGCAGGTTCGTGTTGAGCGTCCCCAGGCCGTAGCTGACCCACGAGCCGACGCTCGGCAAGGGGATCGTCACCGACCCGGTGTGCATGCCCAGGGTGGCGGCCGAGTGCCCGGCCGAGTCGCCGTGGACGGTGTGCAGGAAGCAGAAGTCGTCGACCACGCCGCCGACGTGCTCGAACAGCTCGCTGACCATCTTGCCCGTCTCGCCCCTCGGGCGGAACGCATACGGGGAGGCCAGGACCTTGCGCTTGCCGACCTCCTTGTCGTGGTCGGCCTGGAGCTGCGGCTTGTAGTCGAACGTGTCGAGGTGCGAGAAGCCGCCGGTCATGAAGAAGATGATCAGGTGCTTCGCCTTGCTCGGGAAGTGGCCCGGCCGGGGGGCGAGCGGGTGCCCCTCGTTGGCGGCGGCGGCCAGGGAGAGTTGCCGGTACATCCCCAGCCCGCCGGCCGTGGCGAACGCGGAGGCGCGGCGGAGCAAGGTCCGGCGGTCGATCGGTTCAAACGCCATCGGCGAGGGCCCTCCGTCGAGCATCGAGGATCGCGGCAATCACATCAATCCACGTGGAAGAATTCGTTCGAGGCGAACAGGGCACGGGCGAGGGCCGCCCAGGCCTCCGGCTCGCACTGGTCGTCGGCGCAGCCTTCCGAGGCCAGGCTGGCCTCGTACCGAGCGAGGAACGTCTCGGCCCGGTCGCGTTCGTCTGCGGTCGGCGTGCGGCCGTAGGCGAGCAGATACGCCCGTTCGAGCCGGGCGTCGGGGTCGGCCACGGTGCCCACGAGGCGGTCGGCGAACCGCTCGGCCTGGTCGTGGACGAACGTGTTGTTGAGCAGGAAGAGGGCCTGGAGCGAGACGGTCGAGCTGTCCCGGACCGCGGTCGTCTCGCCGGCATCCGGCCCGTTGAACAGGGAGAGATAGGGGTGGGGGTGGAGCCGCTGCACCATCAGGTAGACGCTCCGGTGTTCCGACGGATAAAGCGCCTTGAATTGATGGTGGGCGGTGAAGGTCCAGTCCTTCACCTCGGGGAACGGGTGCGGGCCGGGGCGGTCGGTCTTGAGGTTGCCGCCGAGGGCGAGCAGGCCGTCGCGGAGGGCCTCGGCGTCGAGCGGGCGGCGGTCGAACCGCCAGTACCAGGCGTTGCCGGTGTCGACCGCCTCGTTGTTCGGGTCGCGGGTCGCGGCGAGCCGGTAGGTCTCCGACCGCATGATCCGCCGGTGCATCTCCTTGATCGACCAGCCGGAGGCGATGAAGTCGCCCGCGAGCCATTCGAGCAGGTCGGGGTGCGTGGGAGGGGTGCCCCGCAGGCCGAAGTCGGACGGGGTGGCGACGATCGCCTTGCCGAAGTGGTGCTGCCAGAGGCGGTTGACCATCACCCGGGCGACCAGGTCGCGCGGGGGGCCGTCGGTCAGCCACTCCGCCAGGGCCAGGCGGCCGCTGCCGGTCTCGGGCAGGTCGATCTTCCCGGAGGGGTCGAGCACGCGGAGGACGCCCCGGGGGACGACCTCGCCCAGGTTGCGGGGGTCGCCGCCCTTCTGGAACGGGGCGTCGGTCGGCTCGCCGTCCCGGACGGCGTAGGCTTTCGGGGCGAGGGCCTCGGGACCGGACTCCTCGAACTGTTCCAGCTCGGTCTTCACGCCCCTGATGCGGCGGTTCTGGGTCCGGGTCGTGCGGGAGAGTTCGACCTCGGATTGCTCGACGCGGTCGGGGAGCCCGACGAACTGCTCGACCGCAGCGGCGAAGCTCGCATCGCCGATCGCCTCGGCCGCCTCAAGCTCGGTGGCGCTCAGGTCGGCCTTCAGGCGGGCGATCGTCTCGGCGTGGAGCGATTCGAACTCGGCGAGCCGCGACGGGGGGACGAGCGGGGCGAACTCGCTCGGCCGACGCACTTCCTCGGCCCCGGCGAAGGGGTACTTGGTGCCGGCGAAGAAGCCGTACAGGGCGTAATAGTCGTTCGCGCTGATCGGGTCGAACTTGTGATCGTGGCAGCGGGCACACCGCATGGAAAGCCCGAGCACGACCTGGCCGGTCGTGTGCAGGGTGTCTTCGATAATCTGGTGGATGTCTTCCAGCTTGCGGGTGCCGAACCGCTTCGACTGGGCGATGAAGCCGGTGGCGATGACCTGCCGGGCGTAGTCGTCTTCGGGGCCTTCGAGGGCGAGGATGTCGCCGGCGAGCTGTTCGTGGAGGAACCGGTCGTAGGGGATGTCGGCGTTGAAGGCGTCGATGACGTAATCGCGGTAGAGGTACGCCTCGGGGATCGGGTAGTCGGAGTTATCCCCGGCGGTGTCGGCGTAGCGGGCCAGGTCGAGCCAGTAGCGGCCCCAGCGCTCGCCGTAATGAGGGGAGGCGAGCAGTTCCTCGATCAGGCGGTCGTAGGCGTCGGGCCGGTCGTCGTTGACGAACGCCTCGACCCGTTCCGGCTCGGGGGGCAGGCCGATGAGGTCGAAGGTGGCGCGACGGATCAGGGCCTGGCGATCGGCCCGGGCGACGGGGTAGACGCCCGCCTCGCGCTGCCGAGCGGCGATGAGCTGGTCGATCGGCTCGGTGGCCCAGCCGGTCGGGTCGACGGGGGGCTCGATCGGGCGGAGCGGCCCGAAGGCCCAGTGGGCTTTGCCCTCGATCGGCCCGCTTGCCGACGCCTCGGGCCAGGGGGCCCCGGCGGCGATCCAGGCGGCGAGGTCGTCGCGAGCCTCCCGGGAGAGGGGCTCGTCGGGGGGCATCTTGAGCAGCTCGTCCTCGTGGGAGATGGCGAAGGTGAGCAGGCTTTCCTCGGGTGCGCCCGGCTCGATCGCCGGCCCGCTGACGCCCCCCTCGAGCATCGCCTGCCGGGAGTCGAGCCGGAGGTCGCCGTTCTGTTTCACCTCGCCGTGGCAGGTGACGCAGGACTCGGCCAGGACCGGTCGGATCTTCAATTCGAAGAAGGTTTCCGAGGCCGCGTCGGGTACCTGGGCCTGCTGGGCCCGGGAAAGCCCGCCTCCGCCGCAGGCCAACGCCGCCGAAACCAACACGACCGACGCCGTCCGAGTCATCATCGCATACCTCCCCGTTTGGGCCGGGCGATGGGGACGAGATTATTCAACAACCATTGGACGAGCCTAGCAGCCTCGGTGACACATCGCAAGCCCGAACCCTTCGGCCGGTTGCGTCGGACGATTTGGGTACGGGCTGGGGGCATCATGGGGACGTGCCGGGGGGTGCGATCGGCCAGTGCGCCCACGGCGCAGCACCGGGTGCGCTTTTGGTTGAACGCGACAATTGAGTGCTGCAAAGGACTTGCGGCGATAATTCGGATTCGTTTCGGGAGATCGGGTTCGAATTGCTCCAAATGGCGAGGGGGACTGGCAGGCTGGTAGGTTTGCCGAACGAGGCGGGGCCTGGCCGATTCCGTGGGGAGCGGGTGCGCCCTCGGGTGAGCGGCCTGGTGCGCCAGGGGCAATGATCGCATGGTGTTTTTCAGGTGACCTTTGCGCCGATTCAAGCGATTCGTTTCGGGAATGGATGGGCCGAGATCGGGGAAGCTCGGTGGGGTGGTCGCGGGGAGGATTCGGCGGAGCCGGGTGCGCGGTCGGTGCGCCTCAGGTGCGCGGTGAGTGCGCTGAAGCGGATCGACCTTTCTCCCGATTGGATCGATCGTTGCGCCAATTGTGCTCGTTCGTTTCGGGAATTCGGCGTGTGATTTTGGGTTCGTTTCGCGCCGGGGTGTGTGGCCGGGGCAACGCGCAGCGTGCCCCGGGAGTCGGCGCCCATTCGCCCGGGGCACGCTGCGCGTTGCCCCGGCCACACACCGCGGTTGGTGCGCCCTGAGTGCGCCGAGGGGGATCGACGCTTCCGACAACGGAATTGGCGTTTGCGCCGATTGAAGCGGTTCGTTTCGGGAATCCGGCAGGTGATTCTGGGTTCGTTTCGCGCAGAGGAAGGTGGACACAATGCCGTGCGAAGCGCGCAGCGGTCGGAGGCTCGGGAGAGGGAGGATGCCCGAGGGGAGGTCGAATCGGGGGGAGGAGGAGGAATGGGACATGGTGAGCGATCGGCGCGTGAGGGATTCAACGGTGCGGGACGGGAAGGGGCGGATCCTCGGGCGCGGCGGTGGGGTCCTCTGATGTTAAGAGTATCGAGGAAAAGGGGGGCGGTAGTCACATAATCCCGGGCGTTTTCCCGGGGTTCATCCGGCAAGGCGGCGACGATTCGGCGGGATCACCGCTCCCGAGGGGTGGGGGGCGGGGCGGAATGAGGGGAGACGGGGACGATGCGCACGGCTCGGTTTCGAACGCGGGGACCTCTCACCCCAACCCTCTCCCCACGCGTGGGGCGGAAGGGTTCGATCGGTGGGATCGGGATGGGGGAGGGGATCGCGCGCAGAGGCGCAGAGACGCAGAGGCGCAGAGGCGCAGAGGCGCAGAGGCGCAGAGGCGCAGAGAAGAGTAGGGAAGAGAGAGAGGAGAAGAAATCAAGGAAAGCCTGGGTCTCCTCTGCGTCTTCGCGTCTCTGCGCGAGGCTTCCTGCCGATTTACGGAATCCTCGGAACGCCGGGTGGAGGGAGAATCGACCTTGCCGGGGGGGGAGATCGTGTCATGATGGTCAGATGTCACCGGGGGAGAGCGGTCCTCGGTGCGGGCGAGGGGCTCGCGCGGGACGTTCCTTTCAAGCAGGCCAAGGGCGGTTATGCCTCGGTTCCTTCATACGGCGGACATCCACCTCGACAGCCCGATGTGCGGCCTGGAGCGGTACGAGGGCGCGCCGATCGATCGCTTGCGGTCGAGCACGAGGCGGGCCTTGAGGCGATTGGTCGAGCTGGCGATCGAGGAGCGGGTCGATTTCGTCCTGATCGCCGGCGATCTGTATGACGGGACCTGGCGCGATTACAACACGGGGCTGTTCCTCAGGAAGACGCTGGAAGGGCTGATCGACGCGAAGATCCCGGTCTACATCATCGCCGGCAACCACGACGCGCAGAACAAGATGACCCGGTCCCTCTCGCTGCCGGAGGGGATCTGGATGCTCGACACGGAGACGCCGCAGACGGTCGCCTTGCCCGAGATCGACGTGGCGATTCACGGCCAGGGGTTCGCCACGGCGGCGGTCACAAAGGACCTCTCGGCCCAATATCCGGCGCCGATCGCCGGGTGCGTGAACATCGGCATGCTGCACACCTGCGTGGCGGGGGCCGAGGGGCACGAACGCTACGCCCCGTGTTCCATCGAAGGCTTGCGGGCGAAGGGGTACGACTACTGGGCACTCGGCCATATTCACGTGCGGCACAACGTCGCGGAGGACCCGGCGATCGTCTTCCCGGGCAACCTGCAAGGGCGGCACATCCGAGAGACGGGGCCGAAGGGGTGCCTGATTGTCGATCTCGAAGCGGGCCAGGAACCGCGATCGACGTTCCACCGGCTCGACGTGATGCGCTGGGAGGTGTGCGACCTCGACGCCTCGGGCCTGGAGCGGCCGAGCGATTTGATCGGCCTGGTCGACCAGGAACTGCGCCGACTGCTCGACGAGGAGGAGGATCCCGACCGTCTGCTGGCCGTGCGGGTCCGGTTGCTGGGGGCGACGCGCTGGCACGATGCGTTGGTGGCCGACGGCGCCCACTGGATCAACGAGATCCGGGCCGAAGGGCTGTCGATCGACGGCGATCGGCTCTGGATCGAGCGGGTGAAACTGTCGACCAGGCCCTTGCTGAGGGCCTCGGAACGGGACGGCGACGGGCCGATCGACGCCCTGATGGGCCTGGTCGATTCGTACCGGAATGACGAGCAGGCGCTGCGCGACCTGGGCGATCGGCTGGTGGACCTGCGGCGGAAACTTCCTTCGGAATTCACGACCGGCGACGACCCGTTGAGCCTCGACGACCCGGACTGGCTCCGCGAGATGCTCGACCGCGCCGGCCCGCTCCTCTTGCACCGGCTTCGGGCCGCGAACGAGCCGCGCTGATGAGACTCCGACGCCTCGACCTGCTGGCCTTCGGGCCCTTCACCGACCTGTCGCTCGACCTCTCGGACGGGTCGTTCGGCCTGCACCTGATCCACGGGCCGAACGAGGCAGGGAAGAGCTCGACCCTGCGCGCCATCCAGGACCTCTTCTACGGCATCCCGCACCGATCGACCGACAATTTCCTTCATGAACACAACCAGATGTGCATCGGGGCCGAGATCGAGGATCGGGCCGGGAATGTGCTCGCCTTCGAGCGGCGGAAGAAGACCAAGAATGCGTTGACCGCGCCGGGCAAAGCGGGGGCGCCGATCGACCAGGAAATCCTCGATCGGTTCCTGGGCGGGGTCGATGCGGAGACGTTCCGGGCGCTCTTCGGCATCGATCACCACCGGCTGGTCGAGGGGGGCAAGGCGATCCTCGAAGGGCAGGGGCAGGTCGGCCAGTTGCTCTTCGCGGCCGGATCGGGCCTGACGGGATTGAAGGCGGCGACGGGGACGATCCAGGACGAGCTGGAGACCTTGTTCAAGCCCCGGGGCCAGAATCCGGAGATCAACCGCCTCTTGTCGGAACTGGCGGACTTGCGCAAGCAGATGCAGGAATGTCAGCTCCCGAGCGACGAGTGGAACCGGCATCACGAGGCTCTCCGCGATGCCCTGCAACGGAAAGAGGAGTTCGACCTGGCACGCCAGGATCGCTCCCGGGCACGCAACCGCCTGGTGCGGATTCAGAGTGCGTTGAAGCCGATCGCCGAGCGCGAGGAATTGCTCGAGCGATGCGAGGGGCTGGCCCACGTCGTCCCCTTGCCCGAGGACTTCGCCGACCGCCACCGCTCGGCCCGCGAGTCGCTCACCCGGGCATTGGCCCTGGCCGAGCAAGCGAAGGGGGATCGCGAGGCGCTGGAGGAGGCGCTCGAAGGCATCGTCGTGCCGGATGACGTGCTCGCGCAGGGCGAGTGCATCGAGTCGCTGCATCAAGGGCTGGGAGAGTACCGCAAGGGGCAGAAGGACCGGCCCGACCTGCGGTCGAGGCAGACGAGCGACGAGCACTTCGCCCGGAATTTGCTGGTCGATCTGGGCAAGCCGCGCGACCTGGAGCAGGCCCCGGCGCTCCGGCTCAGGGGAGACGAGCCGGATGTGATCCGGGGACTCGGGCGCGAGCATGCGTCGATCGAGACCGGCCTCGAACGGCATCGCCAGGCGTTCGAGGTCCAGGAGGCCCGCCTGGCCGAACTGGCCGAGCAGCTCGACGCGATCGGTCCCGAACCGGATGTCAAACCGCTGCGACGGGTGGTCCAGCGTGCCCGGAAGCTGGGCGACCCCGAGGAGGAGCTGCGGGATTGGCAGGCGGAACGGGAGCGGGAGCAGCATTCCTTGACGCGGGCCTTGAACGGCTTGCCCCACTGGGACGATTCGCTCGACGCCCTGGCCGCGCTCCGGCCGCCGCTCGACGAGACGATCGCCGAGACCGCGCAGGCGATCGCCCGGCATGCGCAACGCCTGGACCAGTTGGGGCGGGACCTGGAGACGGTGGCACGGGATCTCGACGCGATCGAGGTCGAGATTCGGGCGTTGACGCTCGAACACGACGTGCCGAGCGAGGACGATCTGGCGGCGTCGCGGACCCGACGGGACGAAGGGTGGCAGCTCGTCCGCCGCTCGTGGCTCGACCGGGCGGCGCCGGGGGACGAGACGGCCGCCTTCATCGCCGAGTTCGCGCCGGGGGGGGCGCTCGATGGCGCCTTCGAGCGGAGCTTGATCAAGGCCGATGAGCAGGCCGACCGCCTCCGCCGCGAGGCCGACCGGGCCGCGACGCTGGCCAACCATCGCGCCCAGCGGGAGAAGCTCGAAGGCCGCCGGGCCGAGTTGCGGCAGGCGAGGCAAGGGGAGTCGGAGACGTTGGATCGCCTGCGGGAGTCGTGGGCCGATCGGCTGCGGTCGCTCGGGCTGCCGGACGTGCTCGGGCCGGATGAGCTGCGCGCCTGGCTCCGACGACGCGAGGCGATCGTCGAGGCGGTGGAGGCGCTGCGGCTCCGAGACGAGCGGATTGCGACGCTTGAGCAGAGCATCGCCGAGCACCGCGAGGCGATCGCCGCGGCCCTGCCGGAGGGCCTGGACCTCTCGGGGGGCATGGAGGCGGAATCGATGGCCGACCGGGTCGAGCGGGCGGAGGCGGTGATTGCCGAGGTGGAGGAGCGCAGGACCCGCCGCGAGGAGGTCCAGAAGAACGTCCAGCACGCCCGCCGCGAGCGAGACGAGGCCGAGCGAAGGCTGGCGGAATCGGGTCGGAGTCGGGAGCATTGGCACGCCCGGTGGGCCCCCTTGATGGCGCGGATCGGCCTCGAACCGGAGGCGACGCCGAGCCAGGCCGATTTGTTCCTGGATCAGATCGACCGGCTATTCAAGCACCTCGAAAGCGCCCGCGGGTTCAGGGCACGGATCGAGGGGATCGACCGCGATGCGCGACGGTTCACGGAGGACGTGACCGGGGTCTGCACGCAGGTTGCCCCCGATTGGGTCGATCGGCCGGTCGAGACGGCCGTGGCGGAGCTGTACCGCAGGTTGGGAGAGGCGAGGGACCTCCGCAAGCAGCGGGAAGCGACCCGGCAGAATCTCGAATCGGCGGTCGCGAAGCTGCAATCGGCCGAGCAGACGATCGTGCAGGAACGGGCGCGGCTGGAGGCACTTTGCCAGGAGGCCCGGTGCGCCTCGGCCGACGAGCTGCCCGAGGCCGAGGCCAGGGCCGCCGACCGGGCGAGGGTGGAGGAGGAGCTGCGGCGGGTGGACGATCAGATCCGCGACCTGAGCGCGGGGGCCGCGCTGGAGGAGTTCATCGCCGAGGCGAAATCGGTCGATGCCGATGCGATCGAGTTGCAGCTTCAGGGACTGGACGCGGAGCTTGAGGAGATCGAGGCGCAACGCTCGACCCTCGACCAGGCCATCGGCGGCGAGCGGGAGTGGCTCCGCTCGCAACAGGGGGGTGACGACGCGGCCCTGGCCGCCGAGCGGACGCAGTCGCTGCTGGCCGAGCTGCGGTCGAAGGTGGAGGACTACGCGGCGCTCCGGATCGCCACCGAGCTGCTGCACCGCGGGATCGAGCAGTTCCGCGAGGAGCACCAGGGGCCGGTCATCCGCCGCGCCGGCGAGCTGTTCGCCGAGCTGACCTGCGGCTCGTTCCAGGGGCTCGACTTCGACGAGGACGACCACGGGCGGCCGGTCTTGCTGGGCGTGCGGGACGGCCGGCGGGTCGGCGTGACGGCGATGAGCGACGGCAGTTGCGACCAGCTTTACCTGGCGCTTCGCCTGGCGAGCCTGGAAGGCTGGCTCAATCGGCACGAGCCGATTCCCCTGATTGTGGACGATATTCTCTTGAACTTCGACGACGAGCGCTCGGCCGCCGCGCTGCGAGCCCTGGCCGAGTTGTCGGGGCGGACGCAGGTGGTCTTCTTCACGCATCACGAGCATCTGGTCGAGCTGGCCCGATCGAGCGTGCCGCCCGAGGCGCTGTTCGTGCACCGCCTGGAACGCTCGGCTGTGGCGGCGGCGCCGGCGAGTGTCTGATT
>NZ_JBFEFH010000045.1:0-32842 GCF_040717455.1 Tautonia sp. JC769 | reverse complement strand
CTGGGGTCGGCACGACCCCAGCCACCCCGTTCCGTGAACAAAACATGGTTGACGATCAGCGGTCGACGCGGAAGCGTGCCAGCGCGTCTTCATCCAACTCGACGCCGAGGCCGGGGGTGTCGGGCACGGCGGCGGATTCGGGGCCGAGGTCGAGGGGGGTGGTGAGAAGGTCGGACTCGTGGTACTTGGGGCCGAGGATGTCGGCGGGGAAGCGCTCGCTCTTGATGTTGGGGACGGCGGCGGCGAGGTGGATCATGGCGGCGCTGCCGATGCCGAGTTCGAGGTTGCTGCCCATGTGGCACGGCAGGCCGGCGGCGGCGGCGATGTGGGCGATCTCGATCGAGGCGAGCAGGCCGCCGTTCTTGCCGGGGTAGAGGCTGATGACGTCGGCGGCCTGGGACCGGCAGACGCGCATGGCGTCGATGGCGGTCCAGACGCTCTCGTCGGCCATGATGGCCGGGCCGATGCTGCGCAGCTCTCGGGTGGCGTCGTCGAGGGCGGGGGTGAGCGGCTGCTCGGCGACGAGCAGATCGAGCGGGGTGAGCAGGCGGAGGGCCAGGCGGGCGGCGGGCACGTCCCAGCCGCAGTTCGCATCGACGGTCATGGGGATGTCGGGTCCGGCGACCTCGCGGACGGCCTTGACGCGGGCGAAGTCGCCGACCGGGTCGATGCCGACCTTGACCTTCAGGCAGGTGACGCCCCAGCCGAGGAAGGTCTCGGCGAGCTTGACCGCCTGGGGAGGGTCGAAGGCGCCGATCATCATCTTGGTGCGGATGCGGTCGCGGACCTTGCCGCCGAGGAGCTGGTGGACGGGCACGCCCGCGGCCTTGCCGGCGACGTCCCAGAGGGCCATCTCGACGGCGGCCTTGGTGAAGGGGTTTGCCTTCAAGGCGCGGTCCATGACGGCCCGGCAGGAGTGCAGGCGGGTCGGGTCCATGCCGCGGAGCGCGGGGGACAGGATGGACTCGACCGCGGCGACGGTGGACTGGCTCGTCTCGCCGCTCCAGATGGCCGAGACGGTCGCCTCGCCCAGGCCGACGACCCCTTCATCGGTGACGACGCGGATGATGGCGTAGTCGGAGGTGATGTGGTCGCCGTGGGCGGTCTTCGTGGTGAGGCCCGCCTTGAGCGGGACGGAGACGGGGATGGCTTCGATGCGTTCAATCTTCATGCGAACATCCTTCAGGGCGTGACCGGCCCCTCGTCGAGGAACCGGCGGAAGACGTTGCTCGTGATGGTGGAAATGGCATCATCGACGAGCAAGCAGGCAGGGTAAGTGATCGAGGCGGCGGCGAAGACGGCGCCGCCGGACGGGGTGGCGTAGAGGGAGAGGTGGGCGCCCCCCTCGTCGACGTTCTCCCCGCGTGCGATGGCGCGGACGCCGGGGGGGGAATGGGGCGTGACCTTGTCGGTCTCGTGGCCGGAGGCGCCGCCGTCGCAACGCATGTGCAAGCTCCGGAATCCGAAGCGGTCGCCATTGGAGAGATTGGTGCCGGCGAAGGCCCAGTGATCGGCGTCGGTCGCCCGGAACGGGGCGGCGGTCATGGCGCCCGAGTAGGTGAAGGCGACGCCGAGGAGCGTGGCCTCGGAGACGCCGGTGGTGAGGTGGAAGCGGCTGTCGAGGCCGCAGGGGTAGACCTGGGATTCTCGGCCGTTGTGGACGATCATCGTGTCGGGGTCGGGGAGGGTGACCTCGCAGTTGACCCCGTTGCCGCCGAGGTAGACGACCCGGCCGCCCCGGTGATCGACCCAGTCTTTCACGCGATCATACATCGCCTTCGTCCAGTATTCCGGATGGGGGGCGAGGACGAGGACGCGGTAGGCGTCGAGGTCGAGGGTGCCGTCGTGGAGCTGGTTGTCGGCGTAGACGTCGTGGGGGAACCCTTCGCGTTCGAGCCAGGAGAGGATGCGCCACTCGCTCGGGGCGAGGTGGCAGGAGGCGCGGCCCTGGATCGGGTCTTCGGGGCGTTCGTCGAGGTCGATGTCGTTGACCAGTTCGGGGCGATCGAACGACAGGGGAGCATACGAGTCGGCGTCGTAGGTGACGTGGTTGGGGTCGGTGTAGCGGCGGAGTTCCTGGCGGGCGTTGACGGTGGGCCGGAGGGGCAGGCGGTCGGGGCTGATGTAGTTGCTCCGGCCGCCGAAGGCGTTGTAGGCGTTCCAGGTCATCGTGGCGGCGAGGAAGGCGATGGGGGCCGAGGGCTTGGCGGGGGCGACGACCCAGGGGAAGGCGAAATGCTGGCCGGAATTGGTCCGGGCGTGGAAGTAATAGAGCCCGGAGCGGTCGGGGGCGGTGGCGTACTGGCGGTGGACGGGGCTGGCGTAGCCTTCGCGGTTCCAGGCGACGCCGGTCCGGGTGTAGTCTCCGTCGGGGCTGATTTGCGCGGTGGCGCGGGGGCCGTGCTCGTCGTGCCAGCCGAGGTTGCGGATATGCTCGACCGCTCGGCCGTAGCGGTAGAGGTCGAGGCGGTAGAGTTCGGGGGAGTGGACGCGGAACTCGGACTCCTCGCCCGATCGGACCCACTTGGGCCAGGCGTAGCCGAGCAGGCGATCGGAGAGGAGGCGGAAGTGGTGCGGCCGGGTGTTGGGAAAGGTCAGGCGGACCCGCTTCGAGCCGAAGCCCGGGGCCGCCAGGGTGACGACGTAGGGGCCGGGCATGAGGGCGGCGTGGATGGAACCGTCGGCCTGGGAGTGGGCGGCGACCGATCCGGAGGGGCCTTCGAAGGTGATCGAGACCTCGGGCAGGGCGACGTAGCGTTCGTCGCTGACGAATCCAATGAACATGGGTGGGCGTTCTCAACGGCGGCCGAAGCCGGGGGGGAGGGGGTCGGTCATCGGGGCGATTTCGGTGGTGAATTTCTCGCCGCTGACGCGGTTGGTGTTGTCCGCGCGGCGGCGATAGGTGGGCGGGAAGTCGCCGGTGCTGGCGATCCAGTCGTCGAGCCGGCCGGTCAGCTCGGCGACGAGCGGGGCATACTCGGGGAGACCGGCGAGGTTTTCGAGTTCGTCGGGGTCGGACTGGAGGTCGAACAGCTCGATCTCGGGGCGAGGGACCTGGAATTGCTGGGCCTGGGCGGGCGTGAGGGCGCCGCGGGTTTTGAGGGCCTGGAGCGCGTCCCAGGAGGGGCAACTGCTGACGTCGGAGGGGTTGCCGTAGGGGAGGTCGGTGTAGGCGTTGCGGATGAGCTTGTAGCGGTCGGTTCGGATGCTGCGCATGTGCTGGTCGCAGTTATGCCAGTTCCGCTCGCTGAAGACGGCGTCGTGTCCGGGGCGGGTGGGGTCGTCGAGCACGGGGGTCATGCTGCGGCCTTGCATGTCGGCGGGGACGGGGAGGCCGGCGAGTTCGAGGAAGGTGGGGGCGAGGTCGATCACGCTGGCGAGGCCGTCGTGGACGGAGCCGGGGGCGATGCGACCGGGCCAGGAGGCGATCAACGGGGTGCCGATGCCGGAATCATAAAGGGTCCCCTTGGCGCGGGGGAAGGGCATGCCGTTGTCGGAGAAGAAGACGACGAGGGTGTCGTCGGTGCGGCCCCGGCGGTCGAGTTCGGCGAGCATGGTGCCGATGTCGCCGTCCATGCGGGCGATCTCGTCGTAGTAGAGGGCGAGGTCGGCCCGTGTCTCGGGGGTGTCGGCGAGGTACGGGGGGACGATGGCGTCGGCCTCGGTGTGGGGCTCGTCGATCGCGCCGGCCTGGTAGGGGCGGTGGGCGTCTCGGAAGCCGACCCAGAGGAAGAACGGGCGGTCGCCGGCCTCGTCGAGGAATTCGGGGAAGCGGTCGACCTGGCGGGCGTACCAGTCGAACTGGGCATCGCCGGCGGGGCCGTAATGGGTCTTGAGCATGTGGCCGGTGTGGTAGCCGGCGCGTTTGAGCAGGGTGGGCAGGAACGGTTGATGCTCGGAGAGCGGCATGTGCAGATCTTCCGCGCCGGTCGCGTGGGGATATTTGCCGGTGAGGACGCTGATCCGGGTCGGGCTGCAGGAGGAGGTGGTGAGGAAGGCGTTGGCGAAGGTCAGGCCGCCGGCGGCGAGGGCGTCGATGTTGGGCGTGCGGACGGTGGGATGGCCGTAGCAGCCGAAATCCTTCCAGGAGACGTCATCCGCCAGGAAGACGAGGATGCTGGGGGGCCGCTGCGGTTCGGGGCCTTCGGCGGCGGCGGGAGAGCTGACGATCATCCCCGTCACAAGAAGTACGAATAACAGGCGAAGCATGGGGGTGTGCCTCCTTGGTTGAACGTCGAGTACTCATGAAAATGCCCACGGACCAAGACTTCGAAACTCAATGCTCTGATCTCACCACCTCGCGCAGCGCGGCATCCAACTCCGGGTAACGGAAGGTGAAGCCGGCGGCGAGCAGCCGCTCGGGGTAGACGTAGCGGCCGTACAAGGCCAGGTCGGGGTCGGTGCGGAGGACCAGGGGGGCCCCCAGGCGGACCAGCCACGCGGGGGCCGGCAAGCCGATCGGGATGCCCAGCGCCTGGCGCAAGGCGCGCATGAACTCGGCCTGGCTCACGGGGCTCGGCGCGCTGCAGATGTAAGGGCCCGCGTAGCGGTCGTCTTCAACGGCCGCCTGGATGATCGCGTTCATGTCGGCTTCGTGGATCCAGGAGAAACCCTGTCGTCCGCTGCCGACCCTGCCGCCCAATCCCAGGCGGGCGATGCGGGTCAGGCTGGCCATCGCGCCGCCGCCGCGACCTACGACGAAACTCGTCCGCAAGCGTACTTCGCGCATCCCTTGCGGGAGCGATTCGGCCAGCGCGGCCTCCCAGGCCCTGCCCACGGTCGGGGCCAGTCCGTAGCCGAAGGCGTCGCCCTCGGTGATCCGCTGCTCGCCCGGGTCGCCGTAGATGTGGGCGGTCGACATCTGCACCCAGACCGGCGGGCGGTTCTCGGTCTGCGCGAGGGCCGCGCCGATGGCCCGGGTCGCGTCGACCCGCGAGCGGAGGATCTCGTCGCAGTGATCGGGCGTCTTGATGCAATCGACCGATCTCCCGGCCAGGTTGACCACGGCGTCGGCGCCGTCGAGCCAGCGAGACCAGTCGCCGGGGGTGCGGCCGTCCCATTTCGCGTGGCGGGGATTCCCCCCGTCCGGGTTCGCGGTGCGGCCGAGCGCGACGACCTCGTAGCCCTGCGCCGTCAGGTGACGGGCGAGGCTGCTCCCGATGAATCCGGTGCCACCGGCGATGACAATGCGTTTCATGTGTCGAACGTGCGGGAGGTGGGCGGTTCGGCGCACCTGGCCGCAGTCCTCGCACCCAAAAAATCGGATCGTTCTCGGTCGTCGCTCCTGAGGATGCCCTGCCGGTGGCTTCGATGCAACTCACAACCGCCCCGGGGGGCGAACTCCGGCGCCTCTTTGGTCGGTGGAGGTGTCGCCCAGGTCGCCTCGGGCGCGTCCGACGAGGGCCTGCAATCGCTTGACGACCTCGGGGTGATCGGCCTGCACGTCGGTCGATTCGCCGGGGTCGTCGGCGAGGTTGAACAGGGCGAGGTCGATGGATCGGGCGATGTACGGGGCGGGCTGGCCGTCGGATCCCCCCTGCCCTTCGAGGCTGCGGTATTCGTGGGGCAGGTGGAGCTTCCAGGGGCCGGAGCGGACGGCCTGGAGCTCGCGTCCCCAGTAGAAATAGAGGGCGTCGTGCGGCGATCGGGCGTCGGGCTCGCCGAGCAGGAGCGGGGAGATGTCGAGGCCGTCGATCGGGTGATCGGGGACCGAGGCGCCGGTCTGGGCGGCGATGGTGGGCAGGAGGTCGATGGTCATGGCGGGTTCGTCGGTCGAGGTGCCGGCGGGGATGCGGCCGGGCCACCAGGCGATCGTCGGCTCGCGCTGGCCGCCGTCGAAGGTGGTGCCTTTGCCCTCGCGCAACGGGCCGGCGGAGCCGGCGTGGTTGCCGTACGAGAGCCATGGGCCGTTGTCGGAGGTGAAGACGACGAGGGTGTTTTCGTCCAGGTCGAGGCGGCGGAGGGTGTCGAGGATCTGGCCGACCGACCAGTCGATCTCCATGATCACGTCGCCGTAACGCCCCTGCTCCGACTTGCCTTCGAACTTGTCGGAGACGAACAGGGGGACGTGCGGCATGCTGTGGGGGACGTAGAGGAAGAAGGGTTGATCCCGGTTCCGCTCGATGAACGAGACGGCGCGTTCGGTGTACCAGGTGGTGAGGTTCCGCTGGTCGGGGTTCAGCTCGATCACCTCCTCCCCTTCGATCAAGGGGAGCGGCGGGTAGCGGTCGCCGGCGGTCGGGTGGTGGGGCCACATGTCGTTCGAGTAGGGCAGGCCGAAGTACTCGTCGAAGCCGTGCCGGGTGGGCAGGAACTGCGGGTCGTCGCCGAGGTGCCACTTGCCGAAGATGGCGGTGGCGTAGCCGAGGGGCTTGAGCATCTCGGCAATCGTCACTTCGTCCGCGTTCAGGCCGGTTTTGGCCCCGGGGCCGAGGGCGCCGATGATGCCGATGCGGTTCGGGTAGCAGCCGGTGAGCAGGGCCGCCCGGGAGGCGGAGCAGACGGCCTGGGCGGCGTAGAAGTTGGTGAAGGTGCGGCCCTCGGCGGCCATGCGGTCGAGGTGGGGGGTTTCGAATCCCTCGGCGCCGAAGACGCCGACGTCGGCGTAGCCCTGGTCGTCGGTGAAGATGATGACGACGTTCGGGGGGCGGTCCTCGGCGGCGGCCGGGGCGGCGAGGGCGGGGACGATGAGCGCGAGCGTTCCAATCGAACGGATGAGCATGGGTTGCCTCGGTCGAGGGAGGGTCAGGGCATCTTCTCGGACGGGACGATGGGGGAGCCTTCCCAGATGGCGGTCTGGCCGTCGAAGGTGAGCACGCGATGCTGGCTGCCGGGCGCGGGGGGGCGATCGACGGCCGGGAGCCAGCGGCGATGCTCGGCGAGGATCGGCTCGTAAGTCGGGTCGAGCGCGAGGTTGGTCCATTCCTCGGGATCGGCCTCGAGGTCGTAGAGTTCCTCGGAGCCGTCGGCGTAACGGATGAATCTCCAGCGATCGGTGCGGATGCCGTGATTCCCCTGGTTGTGGGTGGTGATGGCGGGCCAGGGGCGATCGGCGGCGGGGTCGTCGATCAGCGGGGCGAGGCTGTGCCCTTCGAGCGGGAGGCCGGGCCGGGGGGACAGGTTGCAGAGGTCGATGAGGGTCGGGAAGAGGTCGAGCAGCTCGACCGGCCGATCGCACCTTTGGTCTTCCGGCAGATCGGGGCCGGCGACGATGAGGGGGACGCGGGTCGAGGGCTCCCAGAGGGTATTCTTGCCGCTGATCGCCTTCTCGCCGAGGTGGTAGCCGTGGTCGGACCAGAGGACGACGATCGTGTCGTCGCCGTGCCCGGAGGCGTCGAGGGCGTCGAGCACGCGGCCGACCTGGGAGTCGACGAAGCTGATGGAGGCGAGATAGGACTGGACGAGGGATCGCCAGTGGCCGTTGGCCTCCATCCACGACAGCCGGGGCTCGGGCAGGGACCAGTGGAGGTACCAGGAGAACTCGGGGGTGTCGAGGCGATCGCCGCGGAAGACGCGGGGCATGATCAAGGTTTCATCGGGATACAGGTCGAACCATTCTTGCGTGGCGTAGCAGGGGACGTGCGGCAGGAAGAAGCCGACGGCGAGGAAGAAGGGGTCGTCGATGCCGGATTCGAGCTGCTCGACGGCCCAGGAGGCGACCTGGTAATCCCCCTTGTCCTCGTCGCGGTGGGGGAAGGTGCCCCAGTCCATCAGGGGGTGGTTGCCGACGGGAGTGGGGCTGATGAGCTTCTCGGGGGGCCGGGCGCCGACGGCGGAGGGGGTGCCGTAGGTGTCGAACTCGCGGGGCCGATCGGGCGCGGGGGGATAGCCGCCGTGGTAGATCTTGCCGGTCGAGAGGGCGGTGTAGCCGTGGTCGCGGAAGTGCTGGGGCAGCGAGACGACGTCGGCGAAGTCGTCGACCGAGCGGAACCAGGGGGCGAGGCCGTAGATGCCGGTGGTCGAGGGGCGCAGGCCGGTCAGGATGCTGGTACGCGAGGGGTTGCAGAGCGGTGACTGGGTGTGGGCGTTGGTGAACAGGGTGCCGCGGCGGGCGAGGCGGTCGATGTTCGGCGTCCGGGCCTGCGGGTGCCCGCCGAGGCCGCCGACCCAGTCGTTCAGGTCGTCGATGGCGAGGAAGAGGACGTTGGGCCGGCCCGAAGCCTCGGTTTCGGCCCTGGCCGCGGAAGGGATGGCCGCGCAGGCCAGGACCAAGACCACGGCCAGGGGAAGAATTTTCAACTGAGCAAATGTCATGAAACGGTTCCTCGATTCGGGGGCGGCCGGCTAGCTGCCGGCCTCGCCGTGGCGTCGCAACGCCTGGGCGAAGGCCATCCAGACGACGCCCGAGAAGATGACCTCGATGCCGAGCAGGAGGGGGATGCTCCAGAGGAGCCCTCCGTACCAGGCCGCGAGGATCATCCCCGCGATGAGCAGCCCGAAGGCGCCGTGGAAGACCGAAACCTCGCGATGCGTGTACGATTTGATCAATCCCAGCCCAATCCTCGACAGGGCCATGGTGGTCACGAGGACGGCGACCGCCAGCATCAATCCGGCCGAATCTCCGGCGTAATCGGAGAAGAGGACGATGCCGATGCCGCCGTAGAGCAATCCGTTCATCGTGGCGACGACCGAACCGATCCATCGGCGCGCCATGACGGCCCCGGCGATCTGGAACGCGCCGAGGATCACCATGAGCCAGCCGGACGCCAGGGCGGTGGTCTGGGTCAGGAAGAAGGTGCTGAAAATCAATGCCAGGCCCAGGAGCATGGTGAGTGCCCCCAGGCCGGCGAACACGGGCCATCGGGCGGGAATTTCGGACAGTCGGTCCTGGTCGATCCGGGGTTCGGGAGCGGTTCGGGGGTCGGCGGCGCTCATGGGAGGGGCTCCTGGGTCGGGAGGTCGGGAGGTCGGGAGGAGGTCCTCCCTCTCATCGCCGGCAACTCGCGCACCAGACGGGCCGAAACGGTCGCCGATCGACCCTCCGAACGTTTGGGCATCAGTTTGCCTTTGGCAACCGGCGCAGGAGCATGGCGAGCATCACCCAGGTCCAGCCGGTGAACAGGACCTCAAGCCCCACGAACAGGCCGATCACCCAGAGGCTCGCCCCGGGCCATTGCCGCCAGATGAGCAGGCCGAGCAGGGTGGCGAGCACGCCGCCGGCCAGGGTCCAGCCCCAGGCTTCGAATCTCAAGGTCAGGGCCACGGTGATCCGGAACACGCCGCCGACGACCAGGAAGGCGGCGATGATGAGGGTGAGGAATTCGGCCGTCTCGGTCGGGTGGTCGACGATCAGGACGCCGACCACCGCGTAGAGGACCCCGGACAGCAGGGCCAGGAAGAATCCGCTCCAGCGGCGGACCCAGAAGGCGGCGACGAACTGGGTGATGCCGCTCAGGATCAGGAGGACGCTGAGCATCCAGACCGCCGCCAGCGTGCCGACCCACGGGACGCCGATCAGGAGCGACCCGAGCACGATGAGCACCACGCCGAGCACGAAGAACCCGACCCAGTTGGCCCGGATCTCGCTCAACTCGTTGCGGATCATCGTATGCAGGGGAGACGGACCGGGGACGATCGGATCGGACATGGGCGCGGGCCTTTCGAAGGGGGTGGGGTTGCTCCTCCGTGCCGAGATTCAACGCGTCGCGTCGTCCTGATGAGTTCAGCGGCGATCGGTGCCCGGCGGGAGTTCGCGGAGCAACTCGCCGGGGAAGTCGGCGGCAGGGGAGCCGTCGGCGTTCCGGAGGTTCTGCGAGCCGCCCCGGTCGGGATAGATGGGGATGCTCATGCCGCCGGTCTGTCCCAGGGTCTCGAACAGTCGGGCCTTGAGCTGCGTGACGACCTGCTGATGATCCTCGCTGAAGATCAGGTTCGTCGTCTCGTTCGGGTCGGCCTGGATGTCGTACAGCTCGTCGAGGTCCCAGAGGCCGTGGGGGCGGATGAACTTGTACTGATCGGTCCGGAGCGCGAAGATCGTCGGCGTCTGGGGGAAGTTGCGCTCCCAGTAGTATTCATACAGGAGGGCGTCGCGCCAGGGGATCTCCTCGCCCGTGCCGAGCTTCAGGAAGCTCTGGCCGTCCATGTGGTCGGGGGCCTGCAGGCCGGCGGCTTCGAGGATGGTCGGGGCGATGTCGATGTTGGCCACGACCTGCTCGACGGTCGATCCGCCCGGGAAGAGGTCGGGGCATTGCATGATCATCGGCACGCGCATCGACCATTCGTAGGCGACGCGCTTGTCGATCAGGCCGTGCTCGCCGAAGCCGAAGCCGTTGTCGCCCATGTAGATGACGAGCGTTTCGTCGAGGACGCCCTTCGCTTCCAGCGCGTCGAGCACCCGGCCGATGCTGTCATCGACCCCGAGCAGGGTCTCGCAGTAGTCGCGGTAATATTCGGCCACGTCGAGCGTGCTGTGGTAGGGGAACTCGACGCCGTGCCAGCTATTGCGCTGGTTCTTGACCCACATCGGGCGGTGTTTGGTGCGCTCGGGGGAGGGGTCCATGGTCTCGGGGGCGTCGAAGGGGGCGTCGTCGTAGCGGCCGGCGTGGCGCTCGGCGGGGATGAACTCGGCATGCACTCCTTTATGCGAGAGGTAGAGGCAAAAGGGTTTGTCATCAGGCCGCTCGCCGAGCCAATCGAGGGCGTAGTCGGTCAATTCGTCGGTGATGTAGCCCTGCTGGGGCACGCGCTCGCCGTCGACGTTCAGGCCGTTGCGGCCCGGGAGATAGGTGCCCTGCCCCCGGAAGCTGACCCAGCGGTCGAAGCCGGGGCGGGGGTCGTCGGACCCGCCCCCCATGTGCCACTTGCCGATGAAGGCGGTGTCGTAGCCGGCGGCCTGGAGGTACTGGGCGAAGAAGACGGTCCCCTCGGCGACGGGGTTGTTGTTATCCACAACCTTGTGATTGTGGGCGTACTGGCCGGTGAGGATCGAGGCCCGGCTGGGGGAGCAGAGCGAGGTGGTGACGAACGCATTCTTCAGGTGCACGCCGTCGGAGGCGATCCGGTCCATGTTCGGCGTCTCGACGAACGGGTGGCCGAGGAAGCCCATGGCGTCGAACCGGTGGTCGTCCGCGAGGATGAAGACCACGTTGCGCGGTTTCGCACCGTCGATGCGCGGCAACTCAAGATTCGGTCCCTCCTGCCGGGCCTGCGCCACGCCGGTCAGGCAGAGGAACACGATCAACACGCAACGCCTGGGCACGGTTCGAACCGTCATCAAGGGGGTCCTCATGGTTCGGTTGCGAGGGGAGAGGGGCTTCGGAAGGCATCGGCCGGATCGCCTCGCCATGATACTCGGGTCCGGGGCGTCAGGCGACCTGGCGGCGGGCGTGCGGCATCGATGGCCGTCGGCGACGCGCCTGGCTTATCGCGAGGCAGCAACGACGCAGCGGAAGCCGACGTGCGGGTTGCCGGTGTCGATGGCCCCCTTGCCCCGGGTGCCGACCCGGTAGCGCACGCAGTAGAGATCGCTGCACATGAAGGACCCGCCGCGCTGGACGCGCTTGGGGACGCCCGGCTCCATCGGGTCGAACGACTCGTCGGGGCCGGTGGGGTTGCGCTCGGGGCTGGTCCGGTAGTAATCGTGCCGGTACCAGTCGGCGCACCATTCCCAGACGTTGCCGGCCATGTCGAACAGGCCGAAGCCGTTGGGGGGGAACTGGGCGACGGGGGCGATGCCGGCGAAGCCGTCCTCGGCGGTGTCCTCGACCGGGAACTGCCCTTGCCAGTTGTTGACCATCGGCTGGCCGTCGGGGTGCCGCTCGTCTCCCCAGGTGTAGGTGGCCCGATCGAGGCCGCCCCGGGCGGCGAATTCCCATTCGGCCTCGGTCGGCAGGCGCTTGCCGGCCCACTCGGCATAGGCGAGCACGTCTTCGAACGCCAGGTGGATGACCGGGTGGTCCATGCGGTCGGCGATGCCCGACCCGGGCCCCTCCGGGTGCTTCCAGTCGGTGCCCGGCTTCCAGGCCCACCATTGCAGGGCGTCGTCGAGCCGGACGGGGTGGTCGGGGGGATTGAAGACGATCGAGCCGGGGGAGAGGTCCTCGGGGGCGATGCCGGGGTAATCGGCCGGGTCGATCGGGCGCTCGGCGACGGTGACGTAGCCGGTGGCGTCGACGAACGCCTGGAACTGGGCGTTCGTCACCTCGGTTTTGTCCATCCAGAAGCCGTCGACGGTGACGAGGTGGACCGGCTGGGCGTCGGGGAACTGGCCGTCGTCGGTCCCCATCCAGAAGGTGCCGCCGGGGATCCAGACCATCCCCTCGTCGGGAGGAGGGCCGGGGGGGGAGGTGTCGTTGACGCGGTGGGCCGAGCGCCGGGCCTCGGACCTGGCCTGGGGGGAGAGGGTTGATGCCTTCGGCGTCTCGGTCCTCGCCCGCTCGGCCTCGAAGAAGGCGGTCAGCCGCTCGTCCTGCGCACGTTGCTCGCGGTCCTCGGCCAGACCACCACCCCTGAACGCGAGATACGCGAAGACGGCCGTGCCGACGACGACCGGCATCAGCAGCCCGAGGCGCGATGTCCTCGATCGCTCGGAAGGCCCCTTGCCCGGCCCCTTGCTCTTGGTCTTGGTTGCCTTCGACACGATTGCCTCTGCGGGAAGGGAGGAAATGATGCTCGTCGTTCCGAGTCGGTGTTGAGTTCAAGTCTAACGACCAAAAAGGCGGGGGACCAACCCTCGACCCGGGCCCGGCGTCGGCCGGTTTCCGGAAAAAACGAGGAACCGCCTAAGCATTCCGCACGTCCGATCGTAAGAGAGAGCGAAGCTCTGATCGCCCTGCGAGGCGAATGGGGGCCTGGCGCCGGCCGATGGGTTTGGCGGTTTGCCCCCGGTCGTCCGTATTGATCAGAAGGACGATGCGCGATTTCGATGAGGTTTGCTCATCGATTTCATCGGGGACGCGGCGCGTCCCTGTCCCGTCTCCCTGCCCTTCCCTTTCGTTCACATCGTGATTGAGGCGTCGATTCCCATGCGCCCGACTCCTGGCCTGCTGGTTTTGCTCATCCTGGCTCACTCGGGTTGCGGGGCGGCCGATCCCCGGGCCATGTCGCGGACGGCGGCGACGGTCGAATCCGAGATGGAGTCGCGCACAATCGGGTATGCGGCCCTGGCCGAGCCGTCCTCGGACCGCGCCATGGGGGCGGCGGGGGAGATGGCGATGGGCGGCATGATGGGGATGATGGGCGCGGCCAGTCCCCTGGAATTGCAGGACGCCCCGCCCCCGGAAGAGGCCGGTTTCAATCGCAAGATCATCTACGATGCGCAGATCGACCTGGAGGTGGAGGACCTCGACCCGGCGGCCGATCGGCTGGTGAGCCTGGTCCAGCAGCACCGGGGGTACATCGCCGAGCAGGACGTTGCCGGTTCTCCCGGCTCGAAGCGGTCGGCGAAGTGGAAGCTGCGCGTGCCGGTCGAGGAGTTCGAGGCGTTCGTGCAGGAATTGCTCTCGCTCGGCGAGCTGAAGCGCAACGTGAGGACCTCGCAGGACGTGAGCGAGCAGTTCTACGACATCGAGGCCCGCATCCGGAACAAGCGGGTCGAGGAGGAGACGATCCTCAAGATCCTCGAAGAGCGCAGCGGCCAGCTCGAAGACGTCTTGAAGGTCCAGGTCGAGCTGAGCCGGGTCCGGGGCGAGATCGAGCAGATGGAGGGCCGCCTGCGGGTCCTGGAGAACCTGTCGAGCCTGGCGACCGTGACGGTGAACCTCCGCGAGCGGGACGACTATGCGCCGGCGGCCCCCGTGGTCCCGGACTTTCGGACGAGAGTCGCGCGGGCCTGGAGCGGTTCGGTCACCGACCTTCGGACCTCGGCCGAGAATTTCGTCGTCTTCGTGTCGGAGCGGGCGCTCCCGACCCTGGTCGTCTTGCTCGCGTTGATCGCGGTCTTCCCGCTGGTCCGGAGGCTCTGGAGACGACTGCTCCGGGCATTGCCCCGGCTCTGGGAGCAGCTTCGAAGGCCGATCGGGTCGTCGCCGGAGGTCCCTCCTTCTCCTCCCGAACCCTCTCGGTAGGCCCTTGGGAATCGGCTCGGGAGGCGTTAGGCTCGGTCTTCGCATCGCTCGGATCACCGGACCTCTCAGGACCGGATTCGTGGATGGACCGAACACAAAGGAGCCCCGCCATGATCGACGCGACGCCCCCCCCGGCCGATCGGTTGACCTCCTCCGCCTCACAACGGCCCTCGCGCCGCCGCTTCCTGCAGACGGCGGCCGGCGCGACGCTCGGTGTGATCGCCGCCCCGGCGATCGTCCGAGGCCGGAACCTGAACGACAAGCTGAACATCGCCGTGATCGCCACCGGGGGCCGAGGGGGGCACAACCTCAGCCAGGTGGCCTCCGAGAACATCGTCGCCCTGTGCGACGTGTTCGAGCCCGCCGTCGATCGCGCGGCGAGCGAGCACCCGAAGGCGAAGCGATACACCGATTTCCGCCGCGTGTACGACGACGCGAACCGCTTCGACGCCGTCGTCGTCAGCACCCCCGAGCACACCCACGCCGCGGCCACCCTGCCCGCCCTCTTGCTGGGCAAGCATGTTTATCTGGAAAAGCCCCTGTCTTACAACGTGGCCGAGGCCCGGATCCTCCGCGAGGCCGCCGCGAAGGCGAACGTCGCCACGCAGATGGGCACGCAGATTCACGCCGGAGAGAACTACCGACGTGTTGTTGAGATGATCCAGACCGGCGCGATCGGCCCGGTCCGCGAGGCTCATGTCTGGGTCGGCCGCGCCTGGGGGCTCCAGTCGGCCGAGGCCGCCGAGCGGAACCGCGACATCGTGTATGTCACCGATCGGCCGACCGATTCCTCGCCGATCCCCGAGGGGCTCGACTGGGATCTCTGGCTCGGACCCGCGCCCGAGCGGCCGTATCACGAGGTCTACTGGCCGGGGCCGAAGTGGTACCGCTGGTGGGACTTCGGCAACGGCACCATGAGCGACCTGGGCAGCCACTGGAACGACCTGCCCTTCTGGGTGCTTGAGTTGAAGGCCCCGCTGACGATCGAGGCGTTCGGCCCGCCGCCGCATCCGGAGATCGCCCCCGCCTCGATGCGAGCGGTGTACGAGTACGGCGCCCGGGGGGATCAGCCCCCCGTCACCCTCACCTGGTATCAAGGGGACGAGAAGCCCCAGCCCTGGACCGACGGCACCATCCCGCAGTGGAACAGCGGCGTGTTGTTCGTCGGCGACAAGGGGATGCTGCTCGCCGATTACGGGAAGTACCTCCTCCTTCCCGAGGACCAGTTCGAGGGCTTCACCCCCCCCGAGCCGTTCCTCACCCGCCCCGCCAGCCACCATGCCGAGTGGGTCGACGCCTGCAAGACCGGCTCTCCGACCGGCTCGAACTTCGAGTACGGCGGCTGGCTGACCGAGGCGAATCACCTGGGGAACGTCGCCTACCGCGTCGGCCGCAAGATCGAGTGGGACGCCGACGCCATGCGCGCCACCAACGCCCCCGAGGCCGAGCCGTTCCTGACCCGAGAGTACCGCTCTGGCTGGTCGCTCGACTCCTGAGCCAGGCAGTCTCTGAGGAGACGAGCAGAAGTCAGGAGCCACGGATGAAACACGGATGGAACACGGATCGGAATCGATCGGAGCGACGACTGCAACGGTCTCGCTGAGGATCGGATCAAACGGATCATTCTTTCCTATCTGTGTTTCATCTGTGTTTCATCCGTGTTTCATCCGTGGCTCAATTCCTCTCCGTAATGTGTGAATCAGCTGATCCCGCCCTTCCCTTGTCGAACGCAGAGGGAAGCCTCCCCGCCCTGTCCCACCGACCTGTCCATCCGCGGAGCCGAGTTGATGACCGGACCGAGATCGAACCCACTTTCGCGCCGAACCTTCCTGGCCTCGACCGCCGCCGTGGCCGCCGCCGCCGGGACCTCGATGGGGGCCGCCCCGATCGCCCGGGCCCCGAAGCAGGAGCGGAAGACCATCGCTCTGATCGGCACCGAGGTGCGCACGCATTCCCATGCGCAGCATTTCATCGATCGGTTCTTGCTCGGCTACGCCTGGGAGGGGGAGTGGCGGGAACCCGGCGTGGATCTGGTGTCCCTCTACGTCGACCAGTTCCCCGAGGGGGATCTGGCCCGGTCCCAGGCGGCCCGATTCGAGGTGCCGATCTACCCGACGATCGCCGAATCGCTGACGATGGGGACCGGGTCGCTGGCGGTCGACGGCGTGGTGGTCATCGGCGAGCACGGCCGCTACCCGCGCAACGAGATGGGCCAGACGCGCTACCCGCGTTACGACTTCTTCAAGCAAATCGTCTCGGTCTTCGAACAATCGGGCCGAAGCGTGCCGGTGTTCAATGACAAGCACCTGTCGACCGATTGGGCCGAGTGCGTCGAGATGGTCGAGGACGCCAAGCGGCTCGACTTCCCCTTCCTGGCCGGGTCGTCCTTGCCCGTCACCTGGCGATTGCCCGCGGTGGACATGCCGTACGGGGCCGATCTGAGGGAGAGCGTCTGCGTCGGCTACGGCGGGGCCGACAGCTACGACTTCCACGGCCTCGAGACGGCGCAGTGCATGTCGGAACGCCGCAAAGGGGGCGAGGTGGGGATTGCCTCCGTCCAGGCCCTGCGCGGCAAGGCGGTCTGGGACCGGGTCGCGCAGAGCGAGACGACCGCCCGCCTGTTCCTGGCCGCCCTGAGCCGCAGCCACACCCTGCCGGTGGTCAATGGGTATCCGACCGATCCCCCCTCGATCGAGTGGGCCCGGCAGGTCTTCCCGAATGCCTTCGCCTACTTCATCGAGCACCGCGACGGCTTCAAGACCACGCTGTTCATGTGCCCGGTGCAGGATTTCACCTATGCCGGACTCATCGGCGACGAGGACCGCGTCGTCTCCTGCCAGATGCACCTGCCCATGCCCGGACGATCGGCCACGACGGCCGACTTCTTCAACCCGCTCGTGTACCACATCGAGCAGATGGTGATCGAGAATCGGGCCCCCTACCCCGTCGAGCGGACCCTGTTGACCTCCGGCATGACCCTGGCCGGCGTCACCTCCCTGTTCCGCAACGGTCAGGTGGTCGAGACCCCCGAGATGGAGGTGCGCTACACGGTTCCCGAGGACTCGTTCTACGTGAACGCCGACCACGCGTGATCGGTGTCGATCGGATCGGCAGAAATGCTCATCCCCCTCTGTCCCGATGTTGGGGCGAGGGGGATGCGGCCTTGCAGACTATGCCTTCGTGGGATTCACCGTTCTGGCCCCCTCTCCCCGCCTGCGGGGAGAGGGTTGGGGTGAGGGGGCCCGGGCCGAAACTCCAGGCCTCGCGTTCGTGCAAAGCCCCCCTCACCCGGCCTTCGGCCACCCTCTCCCCCGTTCGCGGGGGAGAGGGATGAAGAATTGCCGGATCGGCGCAGCAGGGGCGGACGAGTGGCAGGCGTCTGGCTGATCGGAGGAACGGGACCATTTAACTGATGCGGTCGGGATAGCGCTGGCGCAGGGCTCGCTTCAGGGCGGCGAGCTTCTGGCGGTCGGCCAGGGCGGAGAGCTCGTCGAGGTGCTTCTCGGCCGGGACGCCGGCCATGGCGCCGGAGCGGTGGACGTCGAGGGCCTCGCGCATGGCCTCGGCGCCGAGCTTCGGCTCGTACTTGCCCGAGTCGTCCTTGATGGAGTTGATCGCCGATCCGGCGAGGAACAGGATGTGGTCGGTCAGGCCGCGGCGCTCGGCCTCCTGGAGGTTGAGGATGACGTTCCCCTGGTCGAGCGCCCCGGCGCGGGCGATCATCGTCGGGTTCAGGCCGCCGGGCAAGGGGCGGGTGAGGGCCGTCTCGGAGGCGGCCCATTCGGCCCCGTACGGGCGGAGGAAGGGGGTGCCGGGCTTCACCGGGGCGGTCTGGCGGAAGTCGATGCCGTCGAGCCGGGCGAGCAGGTCGATCACGTCGCGCCAGATGGCCCGCGTGCGGGTGCCGATGCCGGCGTTGTGCCCGTAGATCGCCGGAGGGTTGCTCAGGTGCCGGGTCGCCTCGCGGACCATCCGCACGGCCCCGCCGCAGAAGGTCTCGCTGAACATCACGCCGGTGGCCCCGGCTTCGAGCACGGCGAGGACCGTCTCCAGGATCTCGTTCGGCGCCCCGGTCACGTGGGGAGCGAAGACGATGCCCAGGCCCCCACGCTGGTCCTTCACCCGTTCGAGCGCCGCCCTGGCCCGCTTCATCCGCTCGGCGACGGGGGAGTAGGGGAGATTGGGATAGAGGTCCTCATCTTCCTTGATGAACATGAGAAGATCGCACCCGGCCACCTCGCCGACGATGCGGTCGATGTCGTCGGGGGTGACGCCGGCGGTCGGCTTCAGGATGGTGCCGAAGGCGGCCCGGCCGTCGTCGAAGCCGGTCATCTTCCGCAGGCCGAACGGCCCGTAGGCCGGGCCGGGGAAGGTGGCGAGCACTTTGTCGGGGATCTGGAGCGAGACGAGCCGCGCGTCCTGATTCTCGTAGACGTCGAAGATGATGGCCGCGGCGGTCGTGTGCAAGAGGTCGACGGAGGTCAGGTGGCCGTCGCCCTGGAGCATCATCTTCAGCGGAAACGCGATGTGCAGCAGGCCCATGCGCCCGGTCGAGTCGAACGGGTCGACCCCGGCGGCGGTGGCGGTGCACTCGGCCAGCAACGAGCCGGGGGGCGGGTCCTTGATGCCGCTCGTGGCGTGGTAGGCGATTTCCCTGACCGCGTCGCCGAGCGATTCGGTCCGGAACGCGAAGAAGTAGGTGGCGACGATGTGGTCGTCGGACCTCGGGGGCGGATTCTCCGCCAGGCGCTCCTCGACCACCCGGCGCAGGGCCATCTCGCGGGCGTCGGGGTCGTGCCAGAGGACATCCAGGGTCTTCGAGTCGATCGCAGGCATGGAAATGCGGGGCCGTCGGGGGTTGGGTGATCGGACCGATTCAAAGGCCGCAAGAGCGCGCGGAATGCCCCGCCCGATCGGCACGAGGCAATGCCACCGGAGTATCCCCCCCGGCCGGGATTGTCAAGCGCCCGGGCCGGGGGATTTCCGAAGACGGGTGGCCCACACCGGGGCGTTCTTCGCAGGAGATGAGTGTCGGACGTCGTTGCGGGGGACCGAGCCTCGGTAACCCCATTCGGCGGGATGGACACGCGGACACGATGCCAGCGCCCGAGGAGCCGAACCGATGCCAGCACGCCGCCCGAACACACCGAATCTCGCGTTGACCTGGGGCCTCGCGGGCGTGTCGGCCGCGGTCGGCCTCGTCCTGGTGCCGATCGCGGTCAACGTGCTGGCCTTCCCCCTCTTTTCCTGGCACGAGTCGTATCACGTCGCCCAGGGGCTCGGCTCGCTGATCTTCTTCCTCTCGATCCCCGCGGCACCCCTCGGGGCGCTCTTCTGGATTTGCTGGGGGGCGATCGCCTCCTTTTCGGACGACGGCGGGAACTTCGCGGCCGCCTGGCTCTGGTTCCTCGGCTTCCTCGTGGCGCTGACGCTGGGCATCGGCGGATTCGGGATCCTGACCTGAGCGACTCGGGCTGCCTCGGGCCGGACGCGACGGCCGGCAGCACGGGCGAGTCGACCGCCGATCACTCGGGATCGCCCGGATCGTCGAGTCGGGCGACGAAGATGCCCGAGCCGCCGGGGCCGGCCTCCCAGGCCGCGAAAACCGGCCCCCGGCCGTCGAGGGCTGCGGCGATGCTCGGGTCGTTGGCCGATCGGAACAGCTCGACCGGCTCGGCGTCGCCGGGGCGGAGCGTGAGCAGGCGGCCGGGACGGCGATCGAGCCAGGCGAGGAACGGGCCCCCAGGTCCCCACGAGGCCCAGCCCTGCACGCCCGGGCCGAGCAGGCGCTCGGGCTGGCCCGGTTCGGCGGAATAAAGCCGGCCGTCGCGCATCCAGACGGTCGTCACCTTCCCCTCGGGGCCGGCGGCGATGGCGCCGCCGTCCATCGGGCAGACGTCGAGCGGCCAGGTCCCCAGGCCCAGCTTGCGGGCCGGTTCGAAGGTCCTGCCGCCGTCGGTCGATCGGCACAGGTACATGTCCCGGGCGCCGGAAATGGCGTCGCGCCACATGACGTAGAGCGTGCCATCGGGGCCGAAGGCGACCGAGGGGTGGCAGCACGGGCAGATCGGGCCTTCGGGAGACTGGTGGATGAGGAGTTCGGCCCCCCAGGTCTGGCCGCCGTCGGCCGAGATCACGCCCCGGATGTGGGCGCGGTCGTCGCGGAGGTCGGTCCAGACGCAGGCGATCTGCCCCTCCGGCCCGGCGGCCATGGCGTGCAAGCCTTCGCGGGCCGAGCCTTCGACCCGATTGAGCCGGATCGGCTCCTCCCAGGTCTTGCCGCCGTCGAGCGACCGCCATGACCAGAGGTCGCCTGCGCTCAGGCCGCCGTACGGCCCTCCCCCGAGTCCGCCGATCGCCGAGACCACCACCGCCCCCTGCCCCGCTGCGATCCGAGGGCCGCGCCGCATCCCCAGCGCCAGCATGCCGGGCGAGCCGACGGTGACCGGTTCGGAGAAGGACCGGCCGGCGTCGTCGGAGGAGGCCACGCGGATCTCGTTCCCCGCCCCGAAGGCGAGATAGACCCGGCCTTCGGCCCCGATTGTCACCTGCGGCTGCCGGGCCTCGCGGTCCTTGACTGCCCAGACGGCCCGGGGCCGATCGGGGCCGGCTCCGATCGCGAACAGGGCCAGCAAGACCGTCGCGAGGGCGAATCGTCGGCGGGCGCGGTAAGTGGGGAGGCACGGGGCAAGCGGGAGCGTCATGGGAAGCGGTCCTGGTCGGGGCGGGATCGGTCGCGTGTTGCTCGTCCGAACATACTCGTACCGGGCCGCGCCATCAACGGCCGAGCACGGCCGCGACGGCTCGCCTCGGGCCGTCGATCGAGCCGCGCCGGCGGGCCTCGATCACGCCCGGCGCCCTGGACGGGGCGTGTTGCATCCTCGAAACACGCATGAAGAATCTCGGGAATCCTCGCAGGAGATGACTTATCATCCGCCTTGCCGGTCGAACTGTCGATCGGTCGAGGGGAGGTGGGGCCTGCTCACGCCCCCGATGGATCCGTCGTTGCCTTTGCCGAAGGACTTTCGTCATCATGAGAATCCGATTGAGCTTCTGCGCATTCCTTTGTGCGATTCTGGCGTGCACCCTCGCCCCCGGGACTCGGGCCGAGGGGGCGTTCCTGATCGAGATTGATACCGACGGGGCGGACGACGGCCCGATCACCTACAACCCGAACTTCAGCTTCGGCGGCGACACGACCACGGCGAGCACCTCGATCCTGAGCACGGCCGTCGGCCTGTCCGGGGCCGACAGCATCTTCGGCGGCGACGGGGTGAACGAGCCGGACACGTACGAGTATTCCTATACGCTGGGGGTCGACGCCGATAACCTGGCCCTGGCGGCCGGCACCGACCTGGGGGACGGGAACGTCGCCACGGGGATCACCGGCGGGAAGACGGGCGTGTACAACGTCTACGCCACCTGGCCATTCACGACCAACGTCAGCGGGGGGCTCGTCACCTTCACCCTGACCGGCGGCGGCGGCACCCTCTTCAGCACGCAGATCGACCAGAATAACCAGGGAAATGCCTGGGTCCTGCTCGGTTCGGCCTCGCTCCAATCGGGCGTCAGCTACACCCTCTCCCAGGTGGCCGGTTCGAACACGTTCGTCTCGATGCGGGCCGCCGGCGTGCTCTTCGAGGCCGTCTCGGTCATCCCCGAGCCGAGTTCCCTGGCCCTGGTCCTCGTGGGCGGCGTCGGAATCTCCGTCTTCTGCCGACGAGCCCGGCGCTCCTCCTGAACGGTCGAGCAACGGAACGGCCGGGATCGGTCTCTTGAGGCCCGGGGGCGCAGCGCTCGCCGCCCGGGTCCGGCCTCCAAGCCCGCGCCGCGGCCGATCGCCTCGATTCTTCAGTCGGGCTGAATAAACGTCTGCTCATATTGCACGGTACCTTCCACGTCGTGCAGGCGGAAGGCGATGGTCGGCACCCCGTCGGGTCGGTCGACCGCCACCGAGAGGAACCCGCCGAGCATCCGGTGGAAGCGGTGATACTCCGGCTCGAAGCCGGGGGAGCCGCCGGCGTGCTCGTCGCTGGCGGGGCCGCACGAGAACTCGTGGACGCCGGTGGCGGGGTCGATCGAGTGGTATTGCCAGTGGCGGTCGCCGCAGGCGATGAAGGCGTTGTCGGGCAGGTTCTCGGCGAGCCAGGCGCGGATCTCGCGCCCCTCGGTGGCGAACGCCTCGTTGGCGTGGTTGTCTCGCTTGCGGGCGCGGTCGGGGCCGACGACGGGAGTCGGGCTGACGAGGACCTTCCAGGTGGCGTCGCTCTCGAGCATCGTCCGCTTGAGCCAGGCCTTCTGCTCGGCCCCCCAGATGGATTTCCCGGGGCCGTCCGGCTCGGGGTTCGGGGTCCGATAGTCGCGCCCCTCGACGAGCCAGATTTGCAGGTCCTTGCCCCAGCGGTAGGTGCGATAGGTTGGGCCGTCGCCCATCGGCACCTGCTCGCGGAACAGGCGGAGGCCGTCGGCGAAGGTCATCGGCCGCATGAATTCCGGGTCCATGCCGGGCCAGCAGTCGTCGCTCAGCGTGTCGTGGTCGTCCTTCTCCCAGTAGGCGGGGACACCCCGGTGGAAGTCAACATGGCGCGGGCAGCCGTACATCCGCTGCCAGTGGTACCGGGCCAGCGGGATCGTCTTCGCCCGGGGCCGCTCGTTGTCGTAGTAGACGGTGTCGCCGGTCGGGACGAGGAAATCCGGGTCGAGCCGCCCCATCGACTCGTAAATGGTGAAGCCGTCGGGATGATCGAGATCCATGTACATCATGCCGGTGACGACGGTGAAGGTGACGGGGGCCGGCTCGTCGGGCGAGGGGGCCGTGCGGAACCGGCCAATGAGCGGGGCATGCTCGGGATTTCCTCCGGGGCCGGTCGTCTCGGCGGCATAGTGGTAGACGGTGGCCGGTTCCAGATCATCGAGCCGGAACTGATGGACGAAGTCGGTCGAGGCGTCGACCTCGGCCCAGTCGGTCGATCGGGCGTCGCCCAGGTCGGGATCGGTGCCGAAGCGGAGCCGCACCCGCCCCGGGGCGCCGGGGCTGGCGTGGCGAAGATTGGGCACCTCGTCGTCGGTCGGGGCCGGGTCGTCGTCGGTCGGTCGTCCAAGAAATTCGGCCCCTTCGGGGTTCCGGGCCGGGTGTTCCGTCAGTCGCATCCAGACGATGGCCGAGTGCGGCGTCACCTCGCCGACCTTCACGCCGGTCGCCTGCCGCGCGTCGGCCGCGGGGTTGAGGCTCGAGGCGAGCAGGATCGGGACGGTAAGACCAAACCAGGATGTGACGATCATGATGCGATTCCCTCCCGATGGGGGTGATCGAAGGGCGCCGGACGTCGGGCACGATTCGGTTCGAGCCGGTTATTGCCGATTCGCCAGGGGCGAGCGGCCGGAACGCCCCGGGGCATAGGGGGCGGTGCCGGCAGCGTGATTGGTCAGGTCGAAGATGGGGCCGAGCTCGGGCACGAGGTCGCGGAGGATCGCCTCGGCCCCGTGCCGCAGGGTCACGTCGGCCAGGCCGCACCCCTGGCAGCCGCCCCCCATGCGAAGGTAGGCGACATTGTCCTTCATCTCAACCAGCTCGACCCTGCCGCCGTGGCCGGCGACGACCGGGTTGACCTGCTCGTCGAGCACCCGCCGGACCCGATCGGCCAGGGCATGCGATGAGGGCATCGCGGCGTGCGCGGCGTCGGACACGGCACGTTCGCCGGTGGCCAGATGGGCGCGGATCGCCTCGCCGATCCGCTTGCCGAGCGCCGGCCAGGAATCGGTACCGGCCCGATTGTCTCCCATCAGGCGACGGAGCCGCATGACCGCCGGGCCGAGGACAGGGACGCCGCCCGGCCGTTCTCGGGTGACGGTCACGCTGTCGTGGGCGATCAGGACCGACGTCACCCCCTCGATCGCCATCAGGCGATCGGCCAGGGGCGAGCCGACGGCCGCCGATCGGTCGCCGAAATAGGCCCAGCGGTCGGGGTCGAGCGCCCGGCTGACGAGGAACCGGCAGCGGATCGCGTCGATCGGCTCGGCCCGGATGGAAGCCGAGGCATCCGAGGGGGGCAGGCTCATGGCGTCGGTTCCGTGTCGAAGGGTCGAAGGTCATGTGGTCGGACCGGGATCCGGCGCCCGGGCACGAAGCTTCCAGAGTTGGACGAGGACGAACGCCGCGAACAGGCCCAGGACGTCGGCGATCAGGTCGTCGAGGTCGGTCATCCGTTCCAGGATCGGGATCGACTGGCCCAGTTCGGTGGCGATGGCGAGGGCGACGCCTCCGAGCAACGTCACCAGGACCCTCACCCCGGCCCGGTGCCAGAGCAAGCCGAACACCAGGAAGATGCCGAAGTGTACGACCTTGTCCTTCGGGATCGGGCCGAAGATCGCCCCGAACAGGCGATCGAGGAGCGACGGGCCGTCGCCCCCCCCTCCCGAGCCGAGCCACGACGCGGGGGCCAGGCAGATGACCACGATCATCACGGTCCAGATGATCGCGGGCAGGGTCCGTCGAGTCATCGATCCCACTCACCTTCGAGACGTGGTTGGAGCATCGGGCACCTCGATCGGATCGGGCCCGTCGGGGTCGGCCCCGCGGGCGATCGGTTCGCCTCCGTTCGCGTCGGGCACCGGACAGCATAGCCGAAGGCGGGGCTCGCGGGCGAGCCTGCGCGCGGGGATCTGCCGAAGGGGGATCGGGGCGGATCGAGCGGCTCGGCCTCGAACATCGAAGGCCGAGTCACTACACTGGAAACCCCGTGGCCCGTCGCCGCGGCGGGCCTTCGACCCGACGGATCGATTCGCGCTCGCCCCGATGACCCGTGTCGGCCCTCGCCCCGAATCGCCCTGGTTGCGATCGGGCCGCGTCGGCCGCGTCGGGTGGAATCGGGGCCAGGCCCAAAGGGATGAACGACCTTACCATGAGCATCTCACACCGGTTGATGGTTTCCATGATCTTCGCCACGTTCGCCGCCGGGGCCGCCACCGGCCAGGCCCAGGACGCCAACCCCCGCGTCGCCCTGGAGACGAGCAAGGGGACGGTCGTCGTGGAGCTCTTCCAGAAGGAAGCGCCCAAGACGGTCGAGAACTTCCTGCAGTACGTCGATGCCGGCCACTACAACAACACGGTCTTCCACCGGGTCATCGGCCCGAACCCGCAGCAGCCGCAGGGCTTCATGATCCAGGGTGGGGGCTTCGCCGCCGGCCAGCCGATCCAGGAAAAAGAAACCCGGGCCTCGATCAAGAACGAGGCCGACAACGGCCTGAAGAACGAGCGCGGCACCCTGGCCATGGCCCGCACGCCCGACCCCGACTCGGCCTCGGCCCAGTTCTTCATCAACCTCTCGGACAACGACTTCCTGAACCATCGCGGCAAGACCCAGCAGGGTTGGGGTTACGCCGTCTTCGGCAAGGTGGTCGAGGGGATGGACGTGGTCGACCAGATCGCCCGGGTCGAGACCGGTCGCGCCCCGGCCATGGCCAAGGGCCGCGGCGCCCAGCTCGAGCGGGCCACCTTCGACGACGTGCCGGTCGAGCCGGTCCTGATCCAGACGGCCCGCCGCGTCCAGTGACATCGGCGAGTCCGTCGATCCTTCGACGCGACGGGGATCGAGGCCCGATCGGGATCCTCGCCCCCCGTCGCGCGGGGGGCCGAAGGCCGAATTGCCCGAATCGGCCCGGTCGAGCCTGCCCGGCGGCCCGAGACTGCGCTAGAATGGGGGTCGCGGGCGTTGACGGTCACGGGTCTCGGGTGTTGGGCCCGGCGATCGGCTTGACCTCGTCGCATTGAGCCTTGGGTTCGAGTCGGGCGGCCTGCGGGGTGATCCGGGTTGAGATGAACCATCGCCGATTGCTTGTCCCGCTGCTCGGGCTGGCCTGCCTGCTGACCTTGCTGATCGTCTGCTTCGGCCCGGCGCTGTTCCGGGGGGAGCAGTTCGCCTACCGGGACGCGGGGCACTTCTACTACCCGCTCTACAAGGTGGTGCAGGACGAGTGGGATGCCGGGCGGGTCCCGCTGTGGAACCCCTGGGAGAACGGCGGCATGCCGCTGCTCGGGCAGCCGACCTCGGCGGTGCTCTATCCGGGGAAGCTGCTGTACGCCGGCGTCCCGTACGCCTGGGGGGCGCGGCTCTACACGATTGCTCATGTGCTGCTGGCCCTCGGCGCGATGTTCGCGCTGATGAGGCACTGGCGGGTCGGCCGCACCGGGGCCTTGATCGCGGCGCTCGGCTACGGCTTCGGCGTGCCGGTCCTGTTCCAGTACTGCAACATCATCTTCCTGGTGGGGGCGGCCTGGATGCCGCTGGCCTTGCTGGCGGTCGATCGCCTGGTCCGGCTCCGGCGGCGTCGGGCGATCGTCGAGCTGGCCGCGGTTTTGACGATGCAGACCCTCGGCGGCGACCCGCAGGCGACATACGTCACCGGCCTGATCGCGGCGGGCTATGCGCTGGCGGTTGTCGGCGCGGCCAGGCGGTCGCCCGATGACCCCGACCGGCCCCGGTCGTCGCGCCGGCTCGTCTGGTCGCTGGTGGCGATCGGAGGGCTGATCGCCTGGGTCGGCCTGACGATCGTCGCGGGGATCTGCCTCCCTGGCTTGCGTCCGAGGCCGACGCAGACCCAGCCGATGCCCGTCTTCCCCTGGACCCCGATCGCCTCGAAGATCGTGCTGGGCTGCTGGGCGGTGGCGGCGGTCGTGCTCGCCGTCTCCTGGAAACGGAGCCCGAAGGGAAGGGCCAGGATGGCGATGCTCGCCCTCTTGCTCGGCTCGGCGGCGCTGGCGGGGTTGCTCGCGGCGGCGCAGCTCTTGCCGTCGAGCGAGTTCAACGGCCTGTCGAGCCGGGTCGCCCGCGAGGGGTCGCACGAGATCTACGCCTTCAGCGTCGAGCCGTACCGGCTGGCCGAGTTCCTCTGGCCGAACGTCTTCGGCGTCACCTTCGGGGTGGAGGCGACCTGGATGTACCTGCTCCCGCCCGGGGGGGCGCACAAGGTCTGGGTGCCGTCGCATTACCTCGGCGGGCCGGTCCTGGTGCTGGCGCTGGCGGCCTTCGGCTTCCGGGGGGGGACGCCGGGCCGGGGGTTGCTGTCGGCCGTCGCCCTGCTGGGGCTGCTGGCCGGGCTGGGCATGTACTCCAGCCCGCTCTGGTTCGCCCGATTCGCGCCGGGCCTGGCCGAGCAGGTCGGGCCGCATGATCCCGCGATGACCGGGCCGGTGCGGCTGGATGGCATGCTCCGGGACGGCGACGGCAGCGTCTACTGGTTCCTGGCCGTGGTCTTGCCGGGGTTCGATGGCTTCCGCTACCCGGCGAAGTTCATGACCTTCGCCGCTCTTGGGATCGCCGGCCTGGCGGGGTTCGGTTGGGATCGACTCGTCGGCGGTCGGGCCCGGCCCGTCGTGGTGACGGCCGTGGTGGCCCTGGTCGCGACGATCATAGCCGGTGCGGTGCTGGCGGCCGGGGCCGAGCGGTTCGAGGCCTGGGTCGCCTCGCATCCGATGGCCACGCAGGGCGGAGTCTTCGGCCCGATTCGCCCCGAGGCCGCCCGTTGGGAGGCGGGCCGGGCGCTCGTTCATGCCGCCGTCGTGATGGTGCTGATGCTCGCGATCGCCCCGCTCGCGGCCCGGCGTCCGAAGCTGGCCGCGGCCGTGATCCTGGTCACTTTGACCGCCGACCTGGCCGTGGCCAATGCGCGATTCGTCCTGACCCTGCCGCAGGAGATGCTCGACGTCGAGAACACGCCGGAGGTCCTGGAGCGGATCGCCGAGGCCGAGGCCGAGCAGCCGACCGAAGGCCCCTATCGGATCCACCGGATGCCCGTCTGGAACCCCTTGAGCTGGAGCCTGCAAAGCGACCCCGACCGCGTCCGGGAACTGGTGCGATGGGAACGTGACACGATCCAGCCGAAGTACGGCCTGCTTTCGGGGGTCGAATACACCCACACCGAAGGGACGGCAGAGCTTTATGACATCATGTTCTTCTTCGCCCCCTTTCAGCGGCGGCTCCGGCCCGAGGCGGCCCGGATCTTGAACGAGGAGGTGGGCAAGGAGATTGTCGTCTTCCCGCGCAGGGGGTTCGACCTCTGGAACACACGGTACTTCGTCGTGCCGCTGGTCGCCGCCGAATGGGAGAGCGAGTTCCGCAGCTATGCCGCCTTCCTGCCCGAGACGACCACCATCGACCCCGACCGCGAGGCGTTCGGGGCCTTGCCGGCCGAGGAGCAAACGCGTATCTCCCTCGAAGAGGATGTGCAGATCTTGAGGAATGAGGCCGCGTATCCCCGGGCCTGGATCGTGCATGAGCTGAAGTCGCTGACGCCGATCACGGGGCTGGATCGCGAGGCCCGGCTGGGCGTCATGAACGAGATCCTCCACCCCGGTCCGGGCGACCCCTTCTGGTCGAATCCGGACCTGAACGTCTACGACCCCCGACGCATCGCCTGGGTCGAGCCGGACGACCCGAGCGTGCTGCGAGGGTTTGCGACCGGCGGCCCGCCGAGGGCCGGCGAGCGGGTGGACGTGGTCGCTCATGAACCTCAGCGCGTCGTCTTGCGGGCCACGTTGAAACAGCCCGGCCTGGTCGTGCTGGCCGACACCTATTACCCCGGCTGGCGATTGACGATCGACGGCGAGCCCGCCCCGATCATCCGCACCAACCGCATGATGCGCGGGGCCGCCGTGCCGAGCGGGACCCATGAGCTGGTCTATACGTATCAGCCGGATTCCTTCCGATACGGCCTGATCGGCTCGGCCGTGGGGCTGGTCCTGACGCTGGGGCTTCTCGGCTGGTCCTTCTTCCGGCCGACGATCGGCGACGGGGGCCGGGATCCGGATGGGGCTGCGTCGGCCTGAGCCTGAGTGGCGGCGGTTCCGCGGATGGGGCGTTGTGCGAGGGCCGGGATTCATCGCGAAGACTCAGGAGATTTCTGATGCGATTGATTCGAAATGCCTGGATTCTTGGGTTAGCCCTCATGCTTCCCCCCGTCGCGATCGCGGGAGGGGACGAGATCCCGAACCCGCTCGACGACCCCGGGACCTTCCCGATCGCCGTCTGGCTGCAGGCCCCTGCGAACGCGGAGAAGTATCGAAGCATCGGGATCAACACGTATGTCGGGCTCTGGCGAGGGCCGACGGAGGAGCAGCTCGACGCGCTGGACGCCGCCGGGATGCGCCTGATCTGCGGGCAGAACGAGCGGTCGCTCCGGTTCAGGGATCGCGCGACGATCATCGGCTGGATGCACGGGGATGAGCCGGATAACGCCCAGGCGTTGCCCGGAGGGGGCGGCTATGGCCCTCCGATCGCCCCGCAAGCGATCGTGGATCAGTACCGGGCCATCAAGGAGGCCGACCCCGGGCGGCCGGTCCTGCTGAACCTCGGCCAGGGGGTCGCCTGGGACGGCTGGCGCGGCCGAGGGGTCCGCACGAACCACCCCGAGGATTACCCGGAGTATGTGGAGGGGTGCGACATCGCCTCGTTCGACATCTACCCCGCCTGCCATGAGCATCCGGACGTCGCCGGCAACCTCTGGTATGTGCCGCGCGGCGTCGAGCGGCTCCGGCGGTGGACCGAGGATCGCAAGCCGGTCTGGTCTTGCATCGAGACGACCCGGATCAACAATGCGGAGTACTCCCCCTCGCCGGGCGACACGCGGGTCGAGGTCTGGATGGCCCTGATCCATGGCGCCCGGGGGATCATCTACTTCTGCCACCAGTTCGAGCCGAGGTTCATCGAGGCCGGCTTGCTCGCCGATGACGCCATGAGCCGCGAGGTGGCCGCCCTGAACCGGCAGATCCAGGAGCTTGCCCCGGTGCTCCACTCCCCCGAGCGGCCCGAGCTGGCCCGCGTCTCCTCCGCAAACGACGACGTGCCGGTCGCCGTCTCGGTCCGGGAGCACGACGGGGCGACGTACCTGTTTGCCGTCTCGATGCGCGACGGCGACACGACCGCCTCCTTCACCCTGCCCGACGCCGGGGATGTCCGGGTCGAGGTCCTCGGCGAGGATCGCACCCTCGACGCGCCCGAAGGGACCTGGGACGACCGGTTCGAGGGGTATCAGGTCCACCTGTACCGGATCACCCCCGCCCGCTCCTCCCCGGATGACGAGGCGTCGTGAGGGGGCCGGGCTTCGCGTCCGAGTCGCTGGGGGGGGACGGGTTCCGGATGGAGGCCCGGTGTGGCTCGGTGCGGCGGGCGGTGCGCCCGAAGGTGCGCCGAGGGGGAAACGCGTATCGTAAGATTTGGCAATGGGTTCCGCTAATCGGGGTGGGTCGTTTCGGGGAATGACCCGTCTTGATTGGGTTCGTTTCGCCGACTGGGGTGATGCGGTGGGGCGGGCGGAGGATGCAGAGGCAAGGTGGTCCGGTGCGCGTTCTGATGCGCCGGGCGATGCGCCTTTGATGCGCCTTGAATAGAGAACAAGGTTCGACGTGAGTCCTTTTACAGGAAGTGTTTAGAGAAATGCGCTCCAGTTCGTTTCGTCAAGGGGATTGGGTCCAAAGAGGCTGCGAGGTCAATCGGGTGACGAGGGGAACATGGAGGTCGATGGTTCTTCTGGATTTCGTCAAATTTTTCTGATGAGGATCTTTGACGTCATGGCAGGCTTCCTGTCGTACCGGATCCCTTCTGAATCGGTCGGTTCACGGTGGTTGGGTGGGTGCCCCGGGTTCCGCACCGCGGCCCCGGGCGGAGTCGCATGGGCCTGCCGGTCCCCGGCCCGGGGTCCGCGGCGCGGAACCCGGGGCACCCGGATCCCTCCGGGTTTGACGGGAAGCGGTCGGAGGGAGGGTGTGGCTCGCGTGAGGGATCGCGGGGTGGGTTCGTTGTGATCGTGGATCGGGTTGTCAAAGAGTGAAATGGCCGGGCGATCCGGTCGTCCCCTTCAGTCGAGGGACGGACCGGGCACGCGGGCGAGGGGAATGGCGACGGCCCTCTTCCTGATACCATCGGGAAATGGGCGTGCGCCAGTCACAAAAAGGTGGGGGGAAAGGCGGGCCGGGCGGTGAGGGGCCCGCGTCGGGGATCACGGGCGGGGCCGCGACGGGAACCGCGATCGGGCGACCGGCCGGCGTGATCGGGCATGAGGTGAGGGGCCGGGGCGGCGAGGACGGCCCGCGCGATCTGGGAAATCGAGGGGCGGACCGCGCCGGTGGATATCGGGGACGAGGGCTTCCGTGCCTGTCGGGGCGAGCGGTTGCCGCCCGGGTGCAACGGCTCGCCGGGCGGCGGCTTCGCAAGGGTCGGGCGGGGCGTGCGATGCGACCGGAGGCTGGCTTGGCTGGCCGAGGAATCTCCTGGTCAGCCTTCCCGATCGGGGATGGACTCCCCTGGCGGGGGTGGGGGCGGGGTTGCCCTTATTGTGGGTCAGAAGGCGGGGTTGAGGGACCCTTCATCCTCCGACGGGAGGGCGAACTGGTCCATCGGGTCCTCCTCGGCGCGGTAGGAGACGGTGACGATGGCCCACTTGTATTCGGGGGGCGGGGGGTCGAGCCAACCGCGGTCGCGGAAGATGTTGACGATCGTCTCGAACAGGGAGTAGCGGCCGACGACCTGGAACTCGCTCGCCTGATAGCGTGGGTTGTCGGGATGGGTCGGCGGCCGCTTGCGCCAGGATTTCAACAGATCGTCCTGCTCGCCCCAGCGAACACGATGTGTGGTGATCGGTCCCTTCACGCCGCTGCTCATGATGATCACCCTTCGGCGGTCCCACCGCCGGATCGGGCCCTCGTCGTCCCCTTGACTCCTTCAAACTCACCGGCCCGGGAGGAACGGGCCGATGCCGCTGCCCGAGGCGGTGTCGAGGCGATCCCTCGACTGCCTTCGAGTCGGCCGCCGGCCCGGGTCGCACCAGGGCGTCCCCCCCCGGTCGCCTGATCCTACGCGATCGACCGGCATCATGGGACACACGAAATCTAAAAAATTCGAGAATGTCGATCCGTGTCTGCTCGGGTGATTTCTTCGGGGCGAGCAACCTGTCTGTCGCTCACCAATGAATGCAAACGAAGACGCGTGAGGACGCCTGTTTGGTTTGAGCGGCCCTGAATCAGGACGGATCATGTGGGGGCCTACAGGCGACTCGTTTCGGGATGGGTGAAGACTTCATGGGGGAGGTCATGAAGGGCGGGGAGGTCGGGATCGGGGGAGAGTTCGGGGCGGGAGAAACGCCGGGCGCTGGACCATCGGTAGGCGTCGGCCCGGGAGCAGAGGCGTCGGCGGACGGGGTTGAGGTGGATGTATTCGATCGAGGCGAGGACGGCGGCCTCTGAGTTCAGGTTGCGGTCGTATCCCGGCCCTTCCTGCCAGAATCGGAAGCGAGAAACCCCGGGTCGCTCGCGGACGATCAGGCGATCGATCAGGCGGCTGCCGGAGGCGATCAGGTCGCGCTTGACGTGTCCGGAGAAGGGACGCTTGATCGCCTTCAGGAGGCGATCGATCCGGGGCTCGTGCGTGAGCGGAAGGACGAGCAAGTGGACATGCTCGGGCATGAACACGAAGGCGATCAGATGGAATTCATGGCGTTCTAGGGCGCTATCGATCGCCCGAGCCAGCAAGGTTCGCCAACGGTCGTTCGTCAGCAGCGGGAGCCTCCGGTAGCACGAGAAGGTCAATTCGTGCAGGTCGCCCGGTTCGTGACCGTGCTTGACGCGTTTGGGTGCTCCCACGCCCGTTCGCCCTTCGTGTTTTGGGTGGCACTGGTGCCCTCACCAGTGCAAGCCGATCGCAGGTGGTTCCAGACGTTGCGTGACCCCAGGCTACGGTTGTGTGTGACGAGGTGGAACGTGTCGCGACGCGTGGTTCCGCTGGCGAAGAATCTGGGGTGAGTTGTTTGGATCAAACATGTCGTACACTGGTGAAGTCACCAGTGCCACC
>NZ_JBFEFH010000044.1:0-42541 GCF_040717455.1 Tautonia sp. JC769 | reverse complement strand
GTGCATCCGAGCCCGGCCCAGTGCCGTGCCTGCGGGGGGCGCGGTGCTTGCACGCAAAACTGCGTGTAATGAATAAGTTGCAGGAGTTAGATCGCTTTAGTTTCCCCAAACATTCGCAGATGCAGCGTCGTAGAAAGTTACTTCTAATGGGTAACGCTCACTCCGCTGACCAGCGATTAGCTCTGCCCGCCTCCTAATGGCCAGATTGCCTTCCGAGTCGGGATCACCGTATAGGCTGACATAGAGCGAACGGAGCCTTCCTTTGCTTATCTGTCGAAAAATATGTGCGTCATTTTCAGCGAGAGAGTGCCCGAAGATGAAAAGTGTATGATTTTGCGTGTTGCATGCCCCTCGAAATTTCCGAAGCCCAGTGTGCAGATAACCGGAATGCCTGATGCGCTCGAATTTTTCGTCTGTGTGGCCCTCGGAGACGAACAAGGGGAATCGGCCATCATCTAATGATTGGCGAATCTGGTCGATTAACGGTTTTCCTCCGGAGCGCTCCCAGCAGAGCTTTTGCAGCCGTGATCCGTAGTCATACAAATGCAATGCACCGTGCAGATAGTAGATGCACTGGTTGTAGGCTTCCTCCCCATCCCAAGTCACATATTCTGCTTCTGGTTCGTCTTCGGGGCTGCGAAATCCGTCATCATGTTGCAATGCTTCGAGAGTGATGATGGATGGGTTTCCCTCATTATCATGATGGATTAACCGGTCATGCATAGAAGTCCAGTAGAGGAGCATGTCATAATTTAACGTGCAAATGTAGCCACGCAAATCTCTCCCCCCAGTGTTATCCCCAGTTCGACGCTCACCTGCGAAGTAGGATAAAAACTCGCGGCATGATCGGTATTGAGCATCGGTGATCTCCGATGGACGAGCCGGATGCTTTCCAGCAATTGTTCGTACAAAAATGTCTTTCAAACGTTCTGCATGGAGATTCAGCCGCTCACAGAGTTCGGAATCATTATGATAGAGCGGTAGGATTGCCATTGTTTGCCTAAGCGCATGGATCACGGACTCGAAATCTGAGGTTTTTAATAGATCAAATGCCTGGCGAACTTCCGGAATGTCGCTGAAGTCGGCTTCCTCCAGGAGGGAACCGTAATGGAAACAGCCTGGAAACAGGCTGATACTGAAGCCGTTACCTAACAGCAAATGCCGCTTCTGGTGCGCGGTGAGGCTTAACGCTTCATTAAAACTGAGTGTTTCTGTCATCTCGCATGGGTCACTAGAAATTGGTTAGCAAGTTGCCGAGCCGGCATCGAAACGCGGCAATTGTACGCGATCCTATCAACAAAGTCAGCCGACTAACTCAAACGTCGATTTCCCGGGGAAATTTCCCCCTGCCTCGTGTCGAGGGGAGGGGTCTGTAAGAAAAAATATCTCAGAATGGCCGATTGATAATTCGCTTGGCAAGGGCGAATAATACGCTAGGATGTGCAACCGTTTGTTGTATCCATTCGGGCGTTCCTCCCCATGCTCAATCTTGAGATCCCTGCCAGTGCCGGGGCCGCCAGGGCGTATTATGCCAGGGCGGATGCGGGTGATTATTACGCGAAGGAACGCGGCGGCGACTATGCCGGGAGCTGGCAGGGCAAGGCTGCTGAACAGCTCGGGCTTTCCGGCCCGGCCAGTATGGATGACTTCCATGCCCTCTGCGATAACCGCGATCCGGCAACGGGCGGGCAGCTTAGCGGGAGTAACCGCGAGGACAGGCGACCATTATTTGACCTGACCTTCAGCGTGCCGAAATCTGTTGCCGTGATGCGCGGCCTGTTCGACGACAAGCGGATTGAGCGGGCGGTGATGGATTCGGTGAACGAAGTGATGGCCGGCATCGAAGCCGGGATTAAAACCCGGGTACGGCAGGATGGCAAAAACGAAGACCGGCTGATCGGCGGCGGCGTGTGGCTCCCCTTCTACCACAAAACATCGCGGCCGGTGGATGGGAAAGTCGATCCGGGTGATCACGTCCATGCCTGCCTGATGAACCTTTGCTATGATGCCACGGAGGAGCAATGGAAGGCCATCCAGCTTGATGACATCTGGAATGCCGCACCGCACTGGCAGGCGGTCTGGCATGCGAACCTCGCCCGCAAGCTCGAAGGGCTGGGCTTTTCAATCGAGCGGCGGGGCGATGCGTTTGAAATCAGCGGCGTGGACCGAAGCATCGTCGAGGAATTCTCGAAGCGCAGCGAGGTGATTGAGAAAACGGCGAAGCGGCTGGGTATCACGGATAACGACCGGAAAGCCGGACTGGCCGCCACTACCCGCGAAAAGAAGCTGTCTGATCCGGAGCCGGAGAAGCTTCAGGGCGAGTGGCGTGACCGGCTGGAGCCTTCGCAGCTGGCATCGCTCGAAGCCCTTCATGCGGAAAGCCTGAAGCGGGAAGGAAAGCCTGCACCGGAGCGATCGGATGTGGCGCTTGGCTGGGCGCTGGAGCATTTGCTGGAGCGCCAGAGCGTGGTGACGGAAGAAAAGCTGCTGACCGAAGCACTGAAGGAAGGTTTGGGCTCTGCGAGCCTGGAAGGCTTAAGACACGCCATGAGTCAGCGTGCTGACTTGATCCGGGCGGAGGTGGATGGCGTAAAGATGGTATCGACCAGGGCGGTGATTGACGAGGAAATCGCCGTGCTCAACTTCGCCAAAGACAGCCGTGGCCGGATGGAGCCTTTGAACCCCGGCGGGCAAATCCGCGATCCGATTCTCTCGGAAGAGCAGCGGCTGGCGGTGCGGCATATCTGGCAGGCAACCGATGCGGTCATCCTGTTTCGCGGCAAGGCTGGAACCGGCAAAACGACCACGGCAAAAGAAGCGGTGCGGGGCATTGAAGCTGCCGGCCGCGAAGTGCTGATGCTGGCCCCGACCGCCGAAGCCAGCCGTGGCGTGCTGGCTTCGGAAGGGTTTGAGCATGCCACGACCGTCGCCGAATTCTTAATCAGTGGAAACCTCCAGGAGCGGGCACGCGGCAATGTCGTCTGGGTGGATGAAGCCGGGCTGATGCCATTCCGCGATATGGCGAAGCTCACGCAGCTTGCGGAATCGCTCGATGCCCGGATCGTGCTTTCCGGCGACCGGCGGCAGAACCGGGCGGTGGCCAGGGGTGAGCCGCTGGCGGTGCTCGAGGATCTGGCCCATTTGCCGGTGGCGGAGCTGAAAACCATCCGCCGCCAGAAGGGTGATTACCGCAGCGCCGTTGAAAAGCTGGCCAGCGGCCAGACGGAAAAAGGTTTTGCCGCGCTGGAGCAGCTCGGGGCGATCAAAGACATGCCGGAATCCGATCCCTACCGGCCGCTGGTGGATGCGTATCTGGAAGCGCTTCAGGAGAAAAAATCGGTTCTGGCGTTGAGCCCGACCCGGAGCGAAGGCCAGGTGGTGACGGAGCAGCTCCGGGAGCGGCTGAAAGCGGCCGGGAAAATCGGGGCAGAAGACCATTCAGTCGGGCAACTGAAACCGCTGCATCTGACCGAAGCGGAAAAACGCGATCCGAAGCGGCTGGTCGGCACGACGGCCGTGTTTGTGAAGCATTCCGGCAAGTTCCGCTCCGGCCAGCGGGTGGAGGTGACGGAAGCCATTGCCGGGCAGGTTGCAGCGAAGCCGGATGCGTTTGCGGTTTACGAGCAATCGACGCTGAACCTCGCCAAAGGGGATACGATCAGGATTACGGCCAATGGCTGGAGCAGGCCGGAGGGCAAAGCGAAGCGCGGCCACCGGCTGAACAATGGCAGCCTCTATCAGGTCAAATCCATCGGCAAAGACGGCATTACTTTAAACAACGGCTGGGTGCTGCCGGAATCGTTCGGGCATGTTTCCCACGGCTATGTGCTGACCAGCTATGCCGGGCAGGGCAAAACCTTTGATCGGGTGCTGGTGGCAGCCTCCAGGAAATCGCTGGCGGCCGTCAATGCCCGCGAGCTCTATGTGGATGCCTCCCGTGGCCGCGAAATCGTCACCATCTTCACAGACGACCAGGAAGCGCTCCGGATGGCCGCAGGCCGTGAGGAGAAGCGGCTGCATGGGCTGGAGTTGCTCCGGCAGCAGGAAGTGAAGGCAGAGCCGCCGGCCCGGAAAGCGGGCTGGAAGGAGCGGATTGTCACGCATCTCCGCCTCATGCGGCGGGTGTTCGAACACCAGAAGCGTATGCTGGAGGGACTGAGGGATGGAAGAGCGCCGCAAATTGCTCGATGACGATCACGAGCTTCAGCTGATCGAAGGCAAAGCCATCCGGCATCGCAGCGGGCCGGTGGTGGGAGCGAATGCCAGGCGTGACCAGATCGCCTTCATCCCGAGAAGCGGCAATAAAGCCTTCAACGGCGGCGAGGGGCTTTCCATCGAGTATCACTATCTGGTGAAGATCAGCTTCCTGCTCGACTACAGCCGGCTGACCATCATCTTCTCCGATTGCAGGGTCATTCTCGAAGGGCCGAATCTGAAGCCGCTCTATGACCGGATTCGCATTCATCATGAGGATTTGGTCGAGGAAGCCGATCCGATGCATGCGATGCACGATCCGCTCGGCTGTTCCGTGACTTGCCTGATGCTGGAGCCGCTGAAGGAGGGGTCGTAAGATTTGCCGCAAAATCATGCGGGTTGCTCGCGGAAAACCCGCCCGGTGATGCGAAAAAACATCTCCTCGGCCGCTTCCCGGCTGATGTAATCGCCGATGGCCAGGACACCCTCATCCGGGATATGGCCGTAGAGCGTCCAGAACATGGCCTCTGCGTCGGGGCAGGTTTCGACATAGGAACCGCACTTGTCGGGATTGCCGCAATCATCGATCTGCTGGCAGCCGTGGATTTCGTAATGGTCGAAGGGTTTTAACATGATGACTCCGCGTGCTGGTGGTGAATGGATGCTTCGGCTTCGGCGAGGCAATGCTCCAGCCCGTAGAAACCCCAGCAGCTCTCCAGCGATTCAGCTGGTTGGCTGCCGGAAAGGATGCGCTCGATCTCAAATCCGTAAACCTCGCCATTGGTCCAGGCGGTGTAGGTGTCGAGGAAGCTTCTGGCTGCCGCCTCGCGGGAGGGGTAATCGGATCCCAGGTCATTGGGTGCGCCTTCCCAGAGCAGGATGCCGGCGACTTTCACGCTATCCCAGCGGCAGTACGGGCCCTCGCCCATCAGCGACCAGCGGCAGAGCCCGTGTTCAAAATAACTCAGCCAGTAGGCCGTGCCGCAACTCAGCTTCCGGCTCAGGCCGATACTGGCCGGAAGCGGCGAGCCACATCGGTCCAGCCCTTTGCAGTAGCGTTCAGGCTTGTCATACGCCGTGTGCCGGCGGCCGAATGAAATCAGCCGCCAGCTCTCCCACTCGGAAGGGCATTCGCAATCGTGGTCGGGATAGACGGAGATGCGGTAGGTTTTGCCTGCCAGCTCGATGGTTTTGGTGTGAATCGCTTCCATTTCTAGCCCTCCCCCGCTTCAGCGGATTCGGGTGCATCGCCGCATAGATGGCTGGCGTGGCAGCTCAGAACATCCCAGTTGATGCCGATATTGGCATCGTGCTGCTTTTCAGCCTGGAGCAGGATTTCCCATGCCTGTTCGTGGCTCAAATCCGGCCTGATGGAAATCACATCATCGATGCCCCAGATGCTGGCGATCTGGCTGCGTCCGGCAAGCAGGGCATGGACATCGATGATGGCCACGCCGGCTGCTGTTGCCTGCCCGATCGCGGCTTTGCCGATCCGGATGGCGGTTTCAGTGCCTGCGTCTTTGATATTGCCGAGCTGCCAGAGCTCCAGCTCGTGGATGGTGCGCCCCAAAGCCTCCAGCAGGAGCGCCGCCGCATCGGCATGCGATTGGGTTTCGTGTTGTTCCATAAAGAATCCTTTCTTCTTTGTTGATGGATGAAAATATTCAGGCAGCTTCCGCTGCCTGATCGCCTGATCCGCCGGAACCGGCGGTCAGGAATGCCATGCCTTCGGGCAGCCAGCGTTTCAGCCGCTCTGCCTGCTCAGTGGTGCGATCCGGTGCTTCCGGCTCCGCAAACGCCCGTTCCAGCTTTGCGGCGAGTTCGCCCTTCTTGTCTTTTGCTCTGGCCATCGCCCATGCGTCGCCGAGCAGTTCGCGGCCGAGCATCAGCAGCTGGTCTTTGGTGATGCGGGTGAGGAAATTCTGCTGGTCCGGCCGCCAGCAGGCCGCGACATCGCCATTGGTGCGTGAAAGCGCCCGCTCCACCGCCGAGGATTCCCGGCCGGTGGAAAGCTGCGGCTGGAGGGAATGCGCCACGCACCAGGCGAGCAAAGCCAGCTTCGATTCCTGCGGCAGTTCACAAAACGCTTCAAACCGTTCGGCTTCCGATTCACCGCTGAGCCATTCGAGCGGCAGGGATAACCGCACATCCTCGAGGATGCCGGAAGCGGTAGTGCGCTCTTCCCGAACGTATCGTGTCGGCTGGTGGCTGGTCAGCCGGATATCCGGGCCGCGTCGAGCCGGTATCCCGAATTCATCGCACGCAAGCGTGAAGGCCAGCAGGTCGAAGGCGATTTCGGGGTTTCGGGCGAGTTCTCCTTGCGATATCTGAAGCCGCCAGGACTCGAGGTCGAGCCGAAGCGTGTCGGGCATGGCTTTCCGGGTTTCTGCAACCGGCTCCGCCCCATTGGAAGCGGATGCCCGCATGGTTTCGCGGGGCATCAGGCCGCGCTCGATGGAAAGGCTGCCGTCATAGCCGATGGTGACGTAGCAACCTGCTCCTTTCATCGCTTCAGGGTCGTAAGTCGCAAGCGATTCGATTTCATCATGTAGAGTGGAGAGTGCCGCATCCGCCGCTTCCATTGCAGCAAACAGCGTGTCGGATGGATTCTCCTCGTAATCCATGCGGAGTCCCTCACACTGGTTTTCGAGCGCTTCCTGCCGATCAAGGAGCTCCTGCGGCGCTTCCGCCGGGGCTGGATGGATGCGGGTGTATTCATTGAGGAAACGCCAGTCACGCTCCTCGCTCACCTCCACCCAGCCCCAGCCTTCCGCTTTGACGCGCTCCCCTTCCAGAAAGAGTTTCTCATCGGCCAGTGCCTGGAGCAGTTCCGGGTGCTCGAGAAAGATTTCTTCGCTGAAGAGGTCGGAACGCAGCATTCCACCGGCTTGTTTGTAGGTATCCAGCCCGACGAAGCGGGCGAGCTTGTGCCCGGCTTCCATCATCACGCCGGTGATGGCGGAGCGAATCGCCCTCGGATCGTTTTGCTGCCAGCCTTGCAGGCTGTGGAACACGGCCAGCTGGCGGCTATGGTCGTCGGTGATGGTATAGGCCATCAAACAATCGAGCGTGAGTTGTTCGGCCCGGTACGCGCTGAGCAGCTTAGGTGCGACTTTGCCCAGTTTGAGGCGTTGCAGCACATGCCGGGATTCAACGCCGAACCGTTCGGCGATTTCCGAAGGCGTTGCGCCTTCGTCGATCAGTTTTGCAAATGACTCGAATTCATCGGCCGGGTGCATGGCCAGCCGGACGGTATTGGCGGCGAGGCTTTTCTCCAGCGCCTGCTCCGTGCCCACCACCTGGCAGGGAACCGCATGGTCTTCCGGGAGTTTGCCCTCCGCCTGTAGTGACAGCAGTGCTTCCAGCCGCCTTGCCCCTTCGATGACGCAGTAGCGGCCTGATTCTCCTTCCGTGACCACCAGGTTTTGCATCAGGCCGTGGGCGAGGATTGAGGCTTTCAATGAGGCGGATGCACCTTTGGTGACGGTGCGCCGTGCGTTGTCGGGCGATTTATCGAGCAGGTTGATTTGAATGAGGTGATGTTGCATGGTTTTAATCCTTATTCGTTAGTTGAATGATGGCCCGGCGCGTGTGGCAGCCCGCCCCGGGCGGTGATTTGTTGAAAAATCAGTAATCCTCCGGCATTAGGATGGTGGTGGCGGAGCGGTCGGCTTCGGTGATGATCCAGAACATGCCGGCACTGCTCGCATAAACCGAAAACAACCGGCTGCCGTGTTTCAGAGCGTAGGCGTTCTGCTTCGCATCCGAGGCGCTGAGTTCGCCCCAGTCGCCGGAAGCGTGGCGGGCGAGTGCCGCGTTTACCTCTGTGAGCGGCAGCTGCTCAGCAGCGTTGGTGGTGATGATCAGCCGCCCGAGCGGGAATCTGGGATGCTCCGGCCGGGTGATGCTTACCGCATCTGAGAGGATGCCGTCACTGATCGCGTAGTCGAGCGTGTATTCGAGGATGACGTTTGCAGTCATGGTTCTGTTCCTTTTGATTTAGAATGATGGACAAGTGCTGGAAAGAAGTGCGGGCGGCTTCGCCGCCCGCATGCGGTGCCGGTTCAGGCCGCCTGCTGCTCCTTCCTCGCTTTTGCGTCGGCTTTGAGCTGGTTGGCGATGTAGGTGTGTGCCTGGTCGAGCAGCTTGGCCATGATGAGCAGATCGTCGAAGCGGAGCTGGCTGGAATCCTTCCAGGCATCGTCGCCGCTCTTGAAGCTGCGGCTCGGTACGGCGGTGTACCATGCCCCGTTTTCGCCGGTGTTCCGCCAGATGGTGACTTGCAGGCTTCCGAAGCGGAATTTGTGTGCTGGTGTGGACATGAGTGTTTCCCTTTCTGTCTGGTTGTGCGGCCCCTCCATTAGGGCCTGACGAGCACAGTTCGGGAAGCGGCCCAGGCGTGGCGAAGCGCACCGGTCAACCGAAAACCGGAGGGTTCGCGAAGCGGAAACCGGTTTGGCAGGTTTACCGGCACGACGGCTGCTTCAGAACAGGGCCCGTGAAAGGCCACTGGAGGGGCTGTATTTAGACAGATGAAAGGAATGGCGGGCTGTCAGACCGGCACGGCTTCGCGTCACGGGAAACACGCAGCCATCTGGCATCGACGGGGAAACAGCGGTGTCAGGGTTAAGGATCGATCTGAAGCCGTGAGATATGGGAGCGGGTGATTGCGGGAGGCTTGCGCCTTCGCCCTCGAAATGCTATTGCCTCTGCTTATGATTGACCGGCCGACACCGTGGGATTTGCCCCAGTTTGATGCTTATGGGGAAGGAGTGCTGCAACGCATGGCTGATAACCGAGACGTAATGGGTGATGAGCACGGGGAACCCTACTACACCGTCTATGCCGCCGGGATCGAAAGGAATGGAAACCTGCGGCTCGACCTTGAAGCGGATTGCTCTGGGCTGGGCATGCCGGATAACACGCCGATTACTATGCGGATGGACCTGGGAAGCGAACCGAACCGGTGGTCGATAAAGAATACTCTGATGCCACGACCGACCGGCAAATGTCGCCAGGGGCCCTGACCGAAGTGTCGGATCTCCATACGCTCGATCACAGGGCCCTCGACGCTGAACCGGAACAGGCCTGGCAGCATGTCATCGAGAGTGGCAATGCCGTCGGGATCGGAGCGGGCCTCAGTCGGGTCGATCGGGCTACCCAGTCGAGCACAAATCACTCAGATGGAAAAAGTAAGTGCAGGCAGGAAAAAATCGACCGATTTCAGTTGACACCACTCTAAGGAGTGTGAATTAATAATCTCCATGCATTACAACAGTGAGGTGTGATCGATCGCGTGACCCATCTCGCGAACGCATCGCGAGATAAGAAGACCCGACAAAACCCGGAGTCTTGCCTATTTCCCCTGAGTTGCCCAACAAGCTTCTAATTTTGTCAGGAAACCCCGAGGATCTTGCTTGACCGGCTACCGGCGGCAAGCTCGCCCAACCGATGCTGAGAGGTTTTCTATGATTTTTATCGAGCGACTTCAAAATATAACTTATCTCTGCATTACAATTATTCTAGCATTACCGACTTGTTCATCGGCAACGGAAACTGATCTCAGTGTAAATGACGTTATGGAACGCTGTCGGTTAGCCTGGAGATCGCTTGAAACTCTACAGTTCACTCAAAGCGAGTTCAATGTTGAAAACGATCGCATAGCTCGTGAACGCGGATTCACCCGGTACGAGTTCTCACAGGCGTCCGGAGGAAAACGGTCATTGGTCGTTTGGGGCGTGTATCCAGATCGGGAAGAACTGGTCGAGAACTTTCGGCAGGATGGCAGACGACGATACACAATCGTTCCCTATGACGGCCATCCTGAAGTCGCCGAAAAAATTGGAATAAATATACAACCAGATTCGGATGATTATTATGAAGGCACCATGTCCAGCCTTCTGTGGCTGATTGTTCCTGCCGGCAAGCCAGCTTACGTCCACCTTGAGGAAGGGGGACGACTTGTGGCCGATCACCAAGATAATGATGGAGGGCTGATAGCAGTACAAAGTACATTTAAGGAGCAGCCGCTTCTCATCCTCATTGACCCGGAACGCGACTGGTTGCCAGTCAAGGTCGAAATTGAAGGGAGTATGAGTATCGTTGCTACCAAGTTTGACACCGATAATGGCCGCTGGTTCCCCGTGGAAGGACGGATGACAAAGCGTCAGACAGTCATTATCAAACCCGACGGCACGATTGAGGAAAACCCAGGAAATCAGACGATCGAACATTATTTCAAAGTCGCAAGCTTCCGCATCAATCAGCCTTTGGCATCCTCTTCATTCTCACTGCCTCGGGTCGAAAACGGCGTCATGATGGTAGATATGACTGGCCGAGAGGTTCGTACCGAAGTCCAAGGTGGCGAGTCGGCGTACCAGGAACGCGCCGCGAGATATTCACCACCATCAAACACAACCGATGACGCCCTCGCCGATCCAATCACGGCAAGTCGTAAGAAATCGGCTTGGCTCAACGCCTATTCCTTTATAGGACTAGGAGTCGCTGCTCTCTTAGCAGCATTGGGAGTTTTGATGCATAAGTCATCGAGTGGATGACCCTGTTGACGAAGGAATCGTCGTTGCGGAACCTTAACCCCAAGGAGTCCCCTCATGCGTGCGATTTTTCAGAACAAATTCGTCGCGTGTGGCATTGCTCTCACCGCACTGCTTCTAAGTGTCGCACCCTCCATTGGCGAAAAAAAAGTTGACGCACAAACATACGACGCAATGTACTGCCAGGGAGCCCCAATGGCATGTCCGTTCAACGTGACTAACTGTCCAAGATCCGGGTATTACTGCGTGAGCCCACTAAATTCTGGCGTATGTATGGGCCCAAGTACTAGTAAATGTTCGGACTTAGGAGAAGTCCAATGCGGTAATTTAAAAGACTGCTTTGGAATGGATACTAATCCACCTCAACGATGTGGCAACATGGTTACCACGTGCAGGACTGTAAACTGAATTATAAGATCCTCTGACAAAACCTCTAGAATGCCTGGGAGAATTGGGCAGGATCCTGGGTTTTTTCAGGGATTCTAAGAAGGTTCATCGAACTATACGCCTCGCTGAAGGCCCCAATCGACCCTCTCCGTTCTCTGAGCAGAATCGCCTAGATCTGTTCCTCAGCCCGACACGGAGTCGCTCCGGGCCGAATCGCAATCACCCGATTCGGCTCGCACTGATCTCGGTCGCTCATACACCCTCATCACCTTCTTTACCTCGGCCTAACCGTGATTCGGTGTATCCGGATGGTGATATCGGTCAACGGATTCTTCATTATATTCGAAATTCATGCATTTGACTCGCGATCTTCTCGGCTCCTCACACGACCTAGCAGGGCTACCGAATCATCGCATTGCATTAAGTGCTGAGCTCCATCCGTCGCAATGATCGATTCTTGCAGGGATTTACTCCGACCAACGGCTATGCACCGGCAATCAGTCACGGCTGTTCAACCTCTAGTACCAACACCGCAATGCGAGCTGACCATCCATGTCACCACGATCACGCATCCAATCAATAAAGGCTGTCGATAGGACTGGCTTCACACTGGTAGAGTCGCTCGTCATTATTGGGGTACTATCAATCATCATGGCACTGCTTTTGCCAGCAATTCAGAGTGCCCGAGAGGCATCGCGGCGTTTGAGCTGTAGATCGAACCTCCATCAAATCGGTTTGGCTCTGCACGCATACCATGCGACCCACCATACTTTCCCCGCCGTTTGGGGTATGCCAAATCGAGACCATATTCGCGACCAGATCATCCTGCTGAAGCAGTTCTCCATTTACACCCAACTGGTCCACCACTTCGGTGAGCCGGCACTGTATGATGCAATAAATTTCGAAACAGGAGTTGATGATTTCTACTTTTTCGATACCGATCATAGCCGGGAGAGAATCGCTCCAAATCAAACCGCGATTTCGACCCAACTCAACCTCCTGACCTGTCCTTCCGACAGCGTTCGCCATGAATACACAAGCGGCGGGACAAACTACCGTGTCAATCTCGGATCCGACCGCTGGTACTACTCGGTTGACGGTCCGCTAATGGCCATGTTTCAACACACTAGTATTGGCAATACGCATGACGGATCAAGTAACACCATCGCATTCAGTGAGAAGCTTCGGAGCATACGAGACGGCAGGCTCGACCCGAGGACCGACATGATCAAGGGTGGGTTAGGGTTGCCGTTCACAGCCGAAGAATCTCGCGCCCGCTGCTTGGAAGGGCCTGACGCACCGCTTCAGTACTTCGATGTAGCCGGGCTGACTTGGTTTGTAGGTACTCTTTCCCAAACAGGTTATAACCATACCTTGGAGCCAAACAGCAAGATTCCGGATTGCATACGTATATCTAACCCTATCAATGGCCTGATCTCGGCCCGCAGCAATCACCCCGGAGGAGTGCATGCGCTCATGCTCGACGGATCCGTCCGTTTCGTTCAGGATACTGTGGACCGAGAGACTTGGAGGGCATTAGGAACTCGAAATGGAGGAGAAATTGTGAATTTGCCGATCAATTAACATGCACAGGTATCACACATGATGATTTTCCGCAAAAGGACTCGGCTAGCTGTAGCTGTATCACTAATTAGTGTGGTCGGAGTAGTTGCCCTTGCGGGTGGTTTCATCCGGCACCTTACACTATTGGGGGACTCAACACATATCGGTATCTATCCTGAGAGCCGTCGTGTAGTTGCTAAGGAAGGCATCAACTCAGTCACAGCATCCTATAGAGTTCAGAATCGCACAAGAGATAACCTGATAATTAGTGGAGTAACTACTGGTTGTGGTTGTAGCGTTGCGTCGATCGAACGCGAGATGATTCCACCAGGCGATGACGGAGAGATCTTGATCCGAGCAACTGTCCTCCCAGGTGTCGAACGGACGCTCGATATGGTTGTGAATGTTGACGGCCCCCAGAAGAAGACAATCCCATTCCAACTCACGACTGTTGGCACTGCACACATCCCGCATGTTGCGAGTCATTCACCCTCCGTACAATTTGGCGAACTCGGAGAGCAAAGTGCTCCGGTCCCGCTGGTCCTCAGTACACGAGAGCGGGCCGGAAGCGATCCCTGGATTGGTTCCGTTAATACCAACCTTAGGGGGCTTTTCGCTGTCGGTGGGATCCTCGACGAGCAACCTTCGGGCGATGGTGTCGTCTATCGTACGTATCGCTACGAGCTTGCGTTCGAGAAGAGCCCAGATCCCGGCCGTTTTTCGGGGCGAGTCGATTTCGTCGACGGTAATGGTAAGATACTTGGAATAGAGCCGATCCCAATCCTAGGTTATGTTCGCGCGGCCGTATCTGCCGTTCCTCCCATACTTTATGCAACGTGTGATTCGCCAGCCGAACTGCCACAGCTCCGCCTCCGATTAGTTCGTTCTGAGCCCGGAGGAGAGTTTAGTGCAGAATTGGTTGAAAAGGGTTCTGGCGTGTTCGTCGAACAGGTGGGAGGCAATGGCAGCGAACCAACATTTTCGGTCCAGCCAGGATCTGGCCCCGGCGCATACAAGGGAACCCTAATATTTAGCACCGACGTAAAGGGAGCTGAACGGATTGAGGTTCCATATTTATTTCAAATAAACAAGTCTGATGAACCTGCTCTACCTTCGGGCTAATCTATCATCTCCTGGGATTTCTTTCACCCTCGGTGGATCCATTGAGTTTCCTGCCCAGGCCCACTCCCGAGACGCGTCACTGCCGGCGCCGATGAGATATGAGAGGTCTCGGCGTTCCTCGACGGTTAGCGTGACGATGTGCTTCTTCAAGTCTATCCTTCTGTCGCGGATATCGCCCCAGAAGAGCTGTTCCAAGCCCGGCCCTCAAGTCGTCAGTGTCCGCCTCCTAAGCGGCCGGGCCAAATCTTTCTGAACCTTTCGACCGATCGCCACGGGTTACTCTGCTAAAGTGCTCGCCTGAACGATGGCGGTTCGGGCGTCGATCAAAATGTTGAGAATCCCCCCTTCCGCCTGCATAGGTACTACTGACAATCGGGGCGAGTCGCCCGTCAAGATCGTCTACTTCATCCGGCACGCCGAGATACTCGTCCCACTTCGACTGTATTCACCACCATTTATTGAGAATTGATTTATTGAATATATATCCTATCGCCAGAGCGGCGGCTGGCATCCACCCGGCTGCGGAAACCGCCCGGATGCTCCATCCCGGATGACAGCAGCGGGATTTCCTGCGAGGCGGCCAGTTCCGGCGTTTGCGGTTTTGGTGCATCACCGGATTCAGGCTTGACGGCAAAAACCGGAACCGCTTCGGCAGGCGGTTCCACCGCCTCCGGCAGTGCAGCGGCTTCTGCCGCTTCCGGCAAAGGCTGCTCCGCCTTGATTCTCCTCCGGATACGCCGCGTAACCGGCTCTTCCGCCCGGGAAAGGCTCCGCCCGGTGGTGCGTTCCGGGCTGGCCTCAATGGTATGGGCGGATTTCAGTTCATTGATCCGCTCAGCCAGTTCACGGGCAGTCGGGCTTTCCGGCGATGCCGGTTTGTCCGGCGTGGCCGAGAGTGCTACTCTCAGCTGATCGCGTAAACTGTTCAGCTCCTTCAGATAATCCTCGTGCCCGAAGCTGCTGCCGAGCCGGGCCTGATACCCTTTCAGCTGCGATTCGGCGATAGATTTGTCACGCTGATTCGTTTCGATCTGCTCTCCGTAGCTGGCAAGCAGGCGGGTAACCGCATTGATCACCGCCCTTGGCCCGTGATGGTCGCGGGAGAGCATGGCATGGCGGGTGGCTTTGCCTTCGAGGAAGATTTCCGGGGCTCCGACCGGATGCAGCACCACGCCGAAGCGTAATCCCCTCCATTCGCCGAGTGGATAACGGCTGGTACGCTCGACCCGCTCCGGCAGTGCTTCCAGCCTGCGGCCGAGCAGCTCCGATGCTTCCTGCCGGTTGCAGGCTTGCCCGGATATCCGGTAATCGTTTTCGGAATGGGTATTGGCCATGGCATGGTCTGCTTCGAGCGAGAGAATCCGTTTTTCGGTGCGGGCAATCGTTTCCGGCAAATCGCGTAAAGCCCGGCGGGCGAGGAACTGCTCGTCGGCGTGGTTTTTCCTGAGGATGGATAAGCGTTGCAGCTCGGAATCGGCCTCGGCCAGCGTCAATACCGCCGGATTGCCGGAGGCGATGGCTTTTACTTCCGCATACGATAATTCCTGGCCGCCGATGTCGTCAGCCGAACGCTGGGTGACATCGCCCGTCATCACCTGCCCGATGAACTTCGCTTTCGTCTCCAGTGCCTGCCACATATAGGCATCGAACGAGCCTTCGGTCACATAGCGGTAGATCGCAACTTCCTTGTTTTCATTGCCCTGGCGCATGATGCGGCCTTCCCGCTGCTCAACTTCGGCCGGTTTCCAGGGCGCATCGGCGTGATGCAGTGCCACCAGGCGCTTCTGCACATTCGTGCCCGTGCCCATTTTCTGGGTGGAACCGAGTAACACCCGGATGGAACCGCTCCGCACCCGGTCGAAGAGTGCCTGTTTCTTGCCGTCCGTATCGGCATCTCCGATGCTGGCGATCTCGGAACGGGGAATGCCGCGCTCCGTGAGTTTCTGGATGATGTCGCCATACGCGCTGTAGCCCCATTGGGTCGGATGCACGCCCATATCGCAGAAGATGAGCTGCGTGCCGCGTGTGGGCTTTGTTTTCTCCCAGATGGATGCGACATTGTTGGCCAGGGCATTCGATTTGGAATCCGGATGATCCGTTGCATCCGGGCTGATCAGCCTGGCATCAAGTGCCAGCTTCCTTCCGTCGGTGGTGATCGCGAGCGCATTATCTTCCCTCGGATCGACTTTTTCGTTGCGGATGCGCTCATAACGCTCGATCAGCCGGTGCTGGATTTCGGCCTGATCGAAGCTCATCGGGCAGGCGACGATCTGCGGCTTGCCTCCGGAAAGCTCTGGCCGGGGTAAATCCAGCATCCCGGCGGTCTGCACATCGGCGAATGTCCGGAACATCTGCTGGAGTTCGGGCAAATTCACGAACCGGGCGAAGCGGCTGCGGGGCTTGAGGGAAGCGCCATCGGGCGAGATTTCCATCGAATCGACCACCTGGCCGAAGGTGGCGGCCCAGCCGTCGAAATGCCCGAGTCCCCGCGATTCCAGCCCTTCCGGGTCGAGAAAACGCTGCATCGTATAGAGTTCCACCATCGTATTCGAGATCGGTGTGCCGGTGGCGAATGTCACTCCGTGCCCGGGATTCCGCTCGCTCAAATACCGGGCTTTCATGAAGAGATCAAAAGCACGCTCTGAGCCGCCGGTCTGGATGCCGGCCACCCGGTCCATCTTGGTCGTGGTTTCGAGGTTTTTGAAGTAATGTGCCTCATCGACGAACAAATGATCAACACCCAGCTCATCGAACACGAGCCCGTCATCTTTCTTCTCTTCTGCCAGCAAATCCTTCAATTTCTCCTCGCGGCGGGCTTTTTGTTTTTCGATGGTCTTGATGATGTTTCGTTGTGAGCGGTCGCTGCCCATGCTGGCCCGGTCGCACAGGAGCGAATCGTATTCGGCGATCTGCTGGCGTAAGAATTTCTCCTGATAGTCTTTCGACATGCCGATCCGCTCGAAGCTCGAATGGGTCACGATAATGCCATCCCAGTCATTGGCTGCGATGCGGGCGGTGAGGCGCTTGCGTTTCTCCTTCGTGAAATCCTCCTTGCTGGCGATCAAAAGCTTTGCGTTCGGATAAAGCTGCATGAATTCGCGTCCGAACTGCTCCAGCATATGGTTGGGAACCACATACATCGGCTTATGGATTAATCCCGCCTGCTTCATCTTCATCCCCGTCGCGGCCATGGTGAAGGTTTTGCCCGCACCGACCGCATGCGCCAGCAGCGTATTCCCAGCGCTCATACCGCGCCAGATGGCATCCTCCTGATGCGAGTTCAGGTGGATGTTGCGGTTCATGCCGGGAAAGTCGAGGTGCGAGCCGTCGAACAGGCGTGGGCGGAGATTGTTGTAGGTATCGTTATAAGAGCGCACCAGCCGCTCGGTGCGCTCCGGTTCCGAAAACACCCATGACCGGAACCGCTCTTTCAGCCGGGACTGTTTCTCGCGGGCGGCGAGCGTTTCTTCCTGGTTGACCACCCGCTCTTCGCGGTCGCCGTGGCTGACGGTGTCGTAAATCACCGGGGTTTTGAGGTTGAGCGCCTGCTCCAGGAGTGATACGCCATTGATCCGGGCGGTTCCGTAATCGGCGGATGCCGCCACCGATGCGGATGCCGCGTAATCGGCATCGACGCTCCAGAGTGCGTCTTTCTTTAAGTGCCCGATGCGGATGGCGGATTCGGGCACGCCGAAGATTTCCGCTGCAAATTGCCTGATGTCGGATTCCGGAATCCAGGGTGATCCGAGATTGGCATCGATGTCGCCCGGCAGCACGTCTTCCGGCTGCACGGCCCGGAGTGCCTCAATGTTCCGGGCGTATTCCGCGCCCGAGCTTTCCGCCGCCTTCAGCTTCGCCCGCACATTGCCGGAGAGATAGGCATCAGCCGTTTCAAAATGGCCGCTCTCCGGATCGCGGTAGATCAGATCGTCCAGCTCTTCGAGGATGGCACTTTGGGGTTTGCCGTAGAGTGTTGCAATGAACGGCAGATCGACGCAGCCCTTTTGGTTCAGCGAAGCCAGCAGCCCCTCCTCGGCGCTTCCGACTTCCGTAACCGGCGGGGTTTTGCCGACCACATCCTTCAGCAATATCGCCGCTTTTGTGGCTTTGCTTGTCAGTTCATCATATTCCTCGAGTGCCATCACCAGCATGGCATCCGGGTCTTCCCGGAATTTGGCCAGATTGGGCATGCGGCGAATCACGCCGCCGTCTTTGGTTTCTGAGAAGGTCGTTTTGTTGATCGGGCCGTAATGCCGGGTGAAGCGGTCGTAAGCCGCATTCAGTGCCCAGCGGGCCTGGTTGCGGGCTGATTCCGGCCAGCCTTCGTTCTGCGACTCGAGCACCCTCCTTGCTTTGTCACGCAGGTCGATCAGTGCCGCGAGCCGCCTGCCCGTCATCGTGCCATCGGATTTCATCAGCGTACCGCCGTAAGTGACCGGTTCGGCGTTTCCATCCGCAACCTGGCAGATGATGCGGTGATCGTTGACGAAGAAACTGCCCTCGGCCAGATGCGGAAGCGCTGGCGGTGTGACCATTGGTGCTGGCGGCGGGTTTGGCCGCTCTGGCATGGATTGGATGGCTTTCCCCACCGGCAGCCGGGCAATGGCCTGCTGCAACTGGGTGGCGAGGTCGCCGTTAGCACTCACGCTGTAGCCATCGCCGCCATAGAGCCTGCTTTTACGGCTCCAGTCGCCCAGCACCATCTCCGGATGGTCCAGGAAATAGGCGTTGATCGGCACGTTTGCACCTTCGATTTCTATCGGGCGGGTAGAAAGCCATTCCGGATCGGCGTGATTTGCCTGCTGGCCGGGTTCACGCTTCCGGAGGAACACAATATCGGTGACGACTTTCGTACCCTGGTCGCGGAAGGCATCCGACGGCAGCCGGATTGCACCTAAAAAATCGGCTTTTGAAGCCATTTGCTCGCGGTGAGCCGCGTTTTGCTTATCCAGCGTGTAATGGGTGGTGACCAGTGCCAGCACCCCGCCGGGTTTGAGGGCATCGAGCGATTTGGCGAAGAAATAATCGTGCAGGGCCAGCTTCTGGCCTGCGTAGTCGAGCCGGACATCGGCAAACGGGACGTTTCCGATCACGGCATCGATGCTGTTTTGGCCAAGCCTCGTGTCGCGGAAGTTTTCGATGCGGATGTCGGCGGTCGGGTTTAAGGCTTTGGCGATCCGGCCGGAGAGTGAATCGAGCTCCACGCCGATGAAACGCATCCCATCGGCTGCCTGGGTTAAGAAATTCCCCGTGCCGCAACCGGGCTCCAGCACTGTCGCCTGATTCGGAAGGCCAAGCTGTTCCAGCGCCCGGTGCATCGCAGAGATGACCAATGGCGAGGTATAGAACGCATTGAAAGTGGTGCGTCTGGCGCTCGCGTATTCTTCTGTTGTGAGCAGTGATTCCAGCTCCTCGCCGATTGCCTGCCAGCCCGCATCTTTGAACCGGCCGGTGACCGGATCGGGGAAGATGGAGAGCGCCACCTGGCCGAAGCCGTTGAAGCGTTTGAGAATCGATTGCTCTGCCAAAGTTGCGGGCCGGTGTTCGGATTCGATTCTCTTCAGCGTTTTGATAGCATCAATGATATCGCGGCCGGCGGCTTTCGATCCGGCCGGGGCGGTTTGTGGTTGGTTCAGAGTTGCTTGCACGGCATGGTTTCCTTCTCCTTGAGTAAACGGCTCCGCAACACGCGGAGCCTGACGGCAAGGAGAAGCCCCCGCCTCCAGCCGGGGCGAAGCTTCGCTGAGCGTACCGGTCAAGCTGGCAATGGGATGAAAGGGTTCCCCGTTCCTGCTTGACCGGCCCGGCGGCGGGGGCAGATTGCCGGCATCTGGCTCTGCGTGCGGTGGCAGGATTTGAGGGGAAGAAGGATCGGCGGAAGGCGCAGCCGGAGCGGTTTCCGCGTCGAAATCGAAGAGCGGCTGTTTTCTGGGTATTGGCGGCGGTGGTGGCCGGTTGCGGTGGGCGATTATTCGTTCGGCGTGGGAGGGGGAGAAAAGCCCGTCGTGCCCCCCAGGAAGATGGGTTGCAACCCGGAATCGCCCGCTAACAATCCTTCGGCTATGCGGTCCTGCAACGCCTCCACCGCCAGTTCCAGGGCCTGGCTCGCAATCTGCTCCGGTGCGGCCATCGGGTTGCGGGTGCGGAGTTGCTCCATCAGGCTTTGGTGGCTGGCTTTCAGCTCGGTCGCCAGCCGCTCCATCGTGGAAAGGAGTTGCCTCCCCGCTTTCAACCGCGCGCAAAGGGATGGATTCGCTTCCAGGAGTGCCAGCGTGATCGTTTTGTAGTGCATGCTCCCCTTCCCGCTTCTGTTGCTCGCCAGCGGCAGGGATTCCGGCATCGGAGTCGCCAAACCCCGGAAACAGGGGTGTGGAAGAATGCCTCGATGCCATGCGGAACCGCCCGTCGCCATTTGCTCCAGCTCTACAGGAGCATTCGGACGATGCCAAGCGGATTCTGCACGAAAGGGTAGGCTGATCAGCGTTGATCTGCGTTCTGCACCGAATCCATTTCCGATATTATCATTGCATGCCATCCCACCAGCTAGACGGCAGCTTGGTGGCTGTTCAGCAAATTGGACGGTTGGGAACGGATATCGCTTGAGTGTGGCGGGTCCGGAATGAGCTGGATTATGGAATCATATCGCGATACTCCCTATGAAGTTCAGAAGCCACACCAAGTGGCCTGGCAAATCATTCAATTTTTTTCCAATATGAAGGAACACCCGTCAGGCGATCACATGCAGACCGCGCAATTGCAATTGGCAAATTATGAGATCATTGACACGTCCGTCAGATGGGCAATGACGGAGATTGCCGAAGACGAAACAGTGGGCTGGCCCGAAAGGTTCATTGCCGTAAACTTTATATACTTCATTAAAGCCATCATAGTTCCCTCCTCCAATAGAGTAATTGAAAGATCCCTAGTTCTAGACGCCAACGTGAATACGGCCGAGACTGTTATCAACTGCTTGTGCTTTTTGGTTCCATTCAAACGTATTCACCCAGGATGCATCAGGTTTATCGAGCTATACTATGACAGCAATTATGATTGGCTTATTGCCATTGCAGCCTGCATCATGAAGCGGCCGGAACGTGCTTCTCTGTTAATAAAATCGCTTAAGCATGAGGAGTTGGCATTTCGCGCGTTAATTGCAGCAGGAATAGCGCAGATGGACTCGTCTCCGGAGCACCTTAAGGCGGAAGCGGCGGCGGCGGTAGCTGGATTAATCGAGATGGAACCTCCAGGATCTCCTCTGTCGCACTCTTCAATTCATACGCTGGGCGAGTTGGGAAGGCACGGCTCGAAATGGCTGGGTCTACTGGAGAGGATGGCTCGCCGTTCGCATACTCCTCCGGAAACTCTCCGCCATATCCTCCGAGCCGCGAGACAAATCGGATGTTATTCCGAGGACAAATCACGCTGCATAAGACTCTTGCACAGAGGATTAATTTCAAAAAATGCTTCAACCGTTCATCTGTCCATAACAGGATTGCATGCTTTGGACGCAACAGACGACGATACCATAAATGCTTTGATCCCGTTCCTCGGCGACGAAGACCCTGCTGTGAGGGGGTCAACCATCGTCCGACTTAAGAATCTCGGTCCGCGATCGGCAGTGGCTGTTAAGCCGCTTATCGACCTCTGGTTTCGCGAAACAGAACCCGAGATTTTGTGGCTCATAGTCGAGGCAATTGCCGCGATTGGAACAGCTTCTTTAGACAGTTTATTCGAATTGCTTAAAAGCAATAACCCCAAGATCATCCAGCTACCTCTACAGGTATTTGTATATATGGAAGATTTACCCATTGAGGAAATTGCCGAGCGGGTGTTAACCCACAAGGATCGTATGCTCAGGACTAGTGGTGCCTGGCTTTTGAGGCATATGGGGCCTAAGGCCCAAGCCGTTATGCCAACCCTGCGTTCGATGCTAATGAACTGCGACCCTGAAATTCAAGTCGATGCGGCAATCGCCCTCTCGGGCCTACGGCACGAAGCCCTTCCAGCCGCACCCGAGCTCGCTGTCGTCATGGCTCAAAGCAATGAGCCCGTTCTCCTCCACTGGGCAGCGGCGGTGCTCAGATGGATTGGGCCTAGCGCATCGAACGAGGTTGAAAGCGCTCTAGGCATTGCGACGGGTTTGGGCCGGGAATACTTGCTGGAATTGCGGAATAGGTTCGAATCGCAAGCGGAGCACACCGGCCCACACGATTCCGACCTGAGTTGGTACGGGAATAGACCCTATCTCCGCATCTTTCTTGCCGTCGCGAACATCCTGAAGCGGCAAGGACGAACCTCTTTCGATGACTTGTCGGCCATCATCGGCAAATCCATCGAACGTGGTGAACTCGATGAATCACTCGAATCATCGGGCGGCAAGCTCAGACTAGCTGTTAAGGATATCGAGACGAAACTAACCGAACGGGTCGGCAGAGACATCAAGCTCCTCGAACGTGGAAGAAAGCGGAGCCCGGAACTGACCAGCGAGGGCCAAAAGTTTGCAGACCAAATCAGGATGTTTCTAAACAGGGTTGACAATAAATAGATCTTCATGAATGATATTGGCTCATCAAGTGAGTTTCCCCGTGAAAGATGAGCCAAAACTAGACCACGCGCGTTTAACCTTTCCGAGCGATGAGATGAAGCTCGGAGCCGCTAGCTATGCGATTAAGAGGATGCACAACAAATCGCACCAGCCAAACCTTGATCTCGTTCACTCTGCATTTGACAATGTTTATGCAATGATGGACGCTGAGCGGCGGCTTGCAGAACAGGCGTTTGCAAAGCACTTAGGACGACCGGATCCATATGCAGACGATAGCTGCGACCGCGATGAAACGATCCGGATGCTTGCCCAAGACTATGAGAGGTATGGCCTGGCCAGCGGTATAAGTCACACGAAGGAACTTGCCCGCTCCATCGAAAAGCAGGCCGCTGATCAGGCGCAAGAGTATTCCGGCAAAAGCCTTTAGGATTTCGTCAGTTTCCTAATGAGGCTTTCCGCGCAACTTCGGCGCAATGCGTGACCTTCGGCATAGCCATGGTATTTTCAATCCCGGCACGGCAAGGCACGATCCGGCGGAGGGGTTCTCCGCAGTGCCTTCGGCCGGTGTCGCGGGAGATTCATGGTTATGAGCCGTCAATCCTACGCCCCCTCCTGCCCGCAATGCGGGTCTGATCAGGTCAAAGGCAACAAGATCAATACGCACAGCCTCGAACACGGCGTGGTTCACAGCGCCCGTCACAATCCGGGCGTGGCCGTGGTTGGTGCTGGCGTGTGGGTGGCGACCAAGATTGCCGACAAGTTCCGTGAAAACTGGAAATGCAATAAGTGCGGCTCCAAGTTTTCCTGAACACCACCCGGACCGGGGCTTCAGCCCCGACCCGGGAAATCACGTTTTCGGCCCGTTTTAACATGGGCTCATAGCCACCAAATCTCATCCAGAGCGGAGCGGCGAGCGATTGCATCGCCGGCGCTCCCGGTACGCGCCGAAGGCTCTTTGACAATCAGGCATCATGCTATGAAGCTTCAAGCGATTCTTTCTTCGCCGCAACCGGAAGAATTCCACAGCGGCCACCGTCAGCCGCCGGCTTCGGTTACGGCCAGTCACCTCGAGCAGGCCATTCACGAAAACAAGGAGCGATCAGCGATGAATACCAGCTTCAGAACCTCCGGATTCGGGCGAAGCCCGCCCGATGCGTCCTCAAACCGGAGGGTTTTCCGTGATCGAGTTACCGCCTGTTACCGATGTGCCGACCGCGAAAGCACATCTGGACCCGAATAATTTCCGGAAAATTTATCAGCTTGAGGGGCTGATTTCCTCCATCCGTGACCGGGGCATCCTGCAACCGATTGGCCTGCGGGCCGATCCGGAGCGTGAGTGCTTCTTTGCGATCTGGGGGAACCGGCGGCTGGCGGCTGCCAAGGAACTGGGGCTGGAAACCGTGCCGGCCCGGGTGTTTTCGGAGCCGCTGCCGCCCGGTGAAGCCGAGTGCCTCCAGATGGTCGAAAACCTCGCCCGGAGCGATCTGCTGCCTTCCGAGGAAGCGAATGGCTACCGGCAGTTGATCGACCGGCTGGGCATCACGGCCGGCGATCTGGCCACGAGGCTTGGGATTTCGGCCGGAACGGTGAGCAAAAGCCTGTCTTTGCTCAAACTCGCCCGGCCATTGCTCGAGATGGTCGATCGCGGCCAGTTGGCCAAGACCGCCGGATATGAGCTGTCGCACCTGCCGCACGAGGCGCAAATGGAGCTTGCCGAAAATTTCGGTAACTCGATGACCCGCGACGATGTGATCCGGGCAGTGAAAAACCGGCCAGGCCGGGGGAAGCCGAAGCCTGCGAAGCTTTCCCTCAAATTCGGGGAAGTGAGCATCGGCTTTGCCGGAAACCGGCTCAGCCTCGAGGAACTCGCCAGCCTGCTGGCAAGCCTTGCCGAGCGTGCCCGGCAGGCGCAAGGCGAAGGCATCAACCTGAAACAGTTCGCCCAGGAACTGCGTTCCACCGCCCGGGTGTGAATCCGGGCGATGCGATGAATCCTTATCCCGGCAGGCCGGGCGCGGCTCAGCGTGCGCCGCCTGCCCGGCCTGCCATCACCTGTCAGACCGGAGGAACAGAAGAAATTTGATCCTGAACCCATTCAGAAAACGTGAGCCGATGATCCGGCTGGGCGATGCCCGTTTTCCGCTCTCATCGGTCAGCAGTGGCATTATGATCACCGGAGGCATCGGCTCCGGTAAATCCACCGCCATGCGATCCATCCTCGGCCAGCTCATGCAGTTTCGCTGCCCGATGGTGATCGCATGTGTGAAAGTCGATGAGGCCGACCAGATGGAAGCCCTGGCCCGGAGGGTGGGGGCCCTCGACAGGTTCATCAGGCTCCGGCCCGGCCAGCCCGTCATCAACCTGCTCGATTATTTAACGAAGCGGTTCAACACTTCCGTCACCACGCAATTCCTCGAACGGCTGTGTGAAATATCGCAGAACGCGGCCGGCTCGGCCAATCAGGGGGAGCTCTACTGGCAGGCACACACGACCAGGTGTATGCACGCCTGTATCGATCTGGCCCTGATCGCGCAAGGAACCGCATCGATCGTCGATGTCGATCTGATCGCAAGTTCCGTTCCGGCATCGCCGGAAGAAGTCACCGAAGATTTCTACAACCACACCGCCTGCGGCGTCGTGATCCGGGCGGCCGAAAAATTCCAGCAGCCCGATGAAAAGCACCGCTTCCAGCGGGCGGCCGATTACCTGCGATATACCCTGCCCTCGCTGGGCGATAAGGCCATCGGGGCGATCACCTCGCAAATCCAGAATGTCGTCGGAAATCTATGTGTTGAACCGTTCCGCGACTCCTTGAGCGGCGAAACGGTCATCACGCCGGATCTGATCGAGGAGCAGCAACTGATTGTCGCGCTGGATTTTCCGGTGCAGATCAACGGGCTGTCCGGACGTTTGTTCCAGGCCGCCTTCACCATGCTCACCCAGCTCCACTGCCTGCAACGGAGTACGGAAGGGATTTCCCTCCCGATGGTCATCGTCCGCGACGAGTGCGGCCTGCTGCTGCACGGCGAGTGGGATTTGCAGTGCCAGCTCACATCCAGATCGCAGATGTGTGCTCATATCGATGCTGCTCAGGATTACAACATGCTGTTTCGGAGCCTCGGCGGCTCCACGAAAAGCGAGCACGAAGCATTGAGCTTCGCATCCAATCACCGAACAACGCTCGCCTTCGGAAACAGTAATGTTCGCACGAATGAGCATTACTCGAAACTGTTCGGTAATTCGCTCCAGATCACCACCTCCGGCGGCGGCTGGGGCGGCAGGCAGCAGATGACCGGCAACCTTGCCGACGACCTGCTCGGGGTTGGCGGCGGGGCGCAATGGTCACAGCAACAATTGCCTGTTCTTCGATCGGATGTTTTCACGCAGCTCCCGACCGGAATGTGCGTGCTGATCGAAGGCGGCCGTTTCCGCACCCTCGATTTGCGAAGGAGGCTCTGATTTGTCTGAACTGAAATACGGCCGGCCAAGCCAGTGGAGCGAGGAAACCGGGGCGCTGATCGGCTTCTTCCTGATGGTGCTGACCGCCCTTTCCTACCCGGTGCAGGTGCTGCTCCGGGTGCCGCTGGTCGAAGGGAAGAAGCATTTCGGGGCGGTCGGGCTGATCGGCACATTGTTCGGTTTCCCGCTGTTTGTGGAGATTTCCGGGCTCGATTCCCCCGTGCCACTCTCTCACATCGATCCCTGGATCGGCCCGGCCTGGATGCTGATGGGCATCGCCTATCCGCTCCGCTGGTTTCTCACAAAAGTGAACCGCTCGATCCGTCACACCCGCTTCATCGGCAAGAGCTGGGTGCAGATCGTTATTCCGCGCATCGGCCCGCTGGGCGGTGCGCTGTTCGATCTCGGCCTGGCCTACGGGCTGATGGTTCTGATCGAACCCTACAGCCGGATCGTCGGCGAGTTCCTGCTACTGAGCGCCTGCTGCAATGCCTTCAGCATCGCGATGCTCGTCGCCCGCGACCGCAGGCGGTGGGACATCGCAAGCGATGCCATGATCGAAGGCATGGCGTTCAATGAACGCATGCAGCGTTATTAACCGGATTCCGTGTCGATCCATCTCAGGATTTAAGGAGAAGTTCCATGATCCGCAAATCACTCGCTTTGATCGGCCGCACGCTCGGCCGATCGCTGGCATCGGCTCCCGGCCAGATGAAGCAGGAGCTGGCCCGGCAGGGCCGGCTGGGTGCTTACGAGATGGGGGCGGCGCTGTTCAGCCAGTCGAACGCCTATCGCGGCGATCTGGGCCTGCACAGCATCCGCCGGCCCGATGCCAGGGAGCAGGCCACCGCACGGGCGGCGGTGGCGAGAGATGCGCCCAAACGGGGTTTGGAGCGCAGCTGAGCAGTGATTTTCGAATCAGGATGATTTCCCGGGCCAGGAGGGCCCATTCCCGCTTTCCTTCGAGTTGAGGAGTGAAAAAACCGTGCACCGGGCGATCCGGTCCATCCTGCATCGGCTGCGGCCGATTCATCCGCCCTGCCTGATGGCGGCGGCGGTTCTCTATGCCACGATCATCGGTTTCATGCTCTGGGGCAGTGCCGGGACGGATTCGCAGGCGGATACGGATTCCGGCCACAAACCGGCAGACGGGCCATGGGCTGATGTGCCTGCCAATTGATTGTTTTTCCAGGGCCAGGGATGGCCGCTCCTTCTCAAACCCATTCAGGAGCGAAATCATGCCGCAGAATCCGCCTTCGCGGGCTTGTAATCCGGTTCGGCAGCCAGTCGATCCAGAACCGATTCCCATTGACCTAGGGGAATCGGAACCGCTCATGCCGGCCACTTTCGGCACGGGAAATACCCACCGGAAATCGCCCGGAATTGTGCTCGGGCTTGCGCTGATCGATTTCCTCTCCGGCCTGATGCTGCCATTTGCCGGGCCCTACCGGGTGCTCGCCTACCGGCTGAATACGTTCCCGGGTGCCGGCGGCGGCATCCTCACCTGCATCGGGATTATCATTGCATTCCCCGTCTTCCTCCAGGTGTTCACGATTTCCGAGCCGAGCGTCGGAAAGGAAATTGCCGGAATCAGCCTCCTCTTCATCTGGCTGATGATGTTTATCGCGGCCTGGGTGCAGGGCTGGGCACGCTGGTCGATTGAGCATCCTCGACGTGACCAGGCCGTTTCCCAGAGCTGGGCCGGGCCGGCGGAGCCGGTGATCGTGCTCGCCGTCACCGGCATTGGCTGGGCGGTATGCGGGAGCGGATTCGCCCTGTTCATTGTTTTTGCCTATCTGGCCAGCACGCTGCACATCAGGCTTTTCCGGCTCCGGATGCGGCTGGAATCATGGTCGGAGGAAGATTCGAACCGACTGCTCATGCCGGTGCGGAAGGCGGCGGCCAGTGCGGGCGGAACCGCCCGCACCGTTGCCACCGCCACCGGAGCGGCCGCGATACCGGTAATGAGCACCGTCAAAACTGCGCTCCGCCGGCCGGCGGCGGAAGGCAGTGTTGCAAGCGCACCTACGTTTTGGGGCTGGATCACACGCTATGTGGTCGGGCACACCATCTTTTCGCTCATCTTCGGCGGCATAAGCCTCGGGGCGATTTTCAGCATCGGCGGCTTCCTGCTGGCCATCCCGCTCTATCTGCTGGGCTGGGAACTGCGGCCGCCTGAGGAGGAACGGCAGCGTGGCCAGGAGTTTTTCCAGGGCGTGAATGAAGCGTTCCAGGATGAGCGGGAAGGCTGGAAGCTGCCTTTCCGCGAGGAACGGAAGGAAAACCGCACTCGATGGGATTCCGAGGAAGAGTATCCGTTTGGCTCCAGCCCGGGAGGGTTCCAGTGAATAAAACATTCCTGATTTCATGCGTCGTGTCGATGGCGGCGGTGCTGGCCGGCAGCCTGATGGTGGCAATGTTCGGCTACGACCCGCCAAAGAGGCTGCTCGTGCTCGAGCTGGCGCTGTTTTCGGCGGCGGCGCTGCTGCTCGGATTCGGGGCGGCATCGCCCAACCTGCCCGGATGGGCACGCTCGAAAGCGGTGCATGGCGCTGCCTGCGTCGTACTCGGCGTGGCCGCTATCTATGTGCCGGCTTCCTTCATCGTATCGGCCTGCTTCATCGGAGTCGGCACACGGCTGGTCTGGTCGGCCGCCTGCGAGCTGGAGCGGATGCCGGGTGCTTCCAGGCGGGTATTCCCCATTCGGGTACTGACCAGCAAAAACGGCATCGTGCCCTACGGGGGTAACCCTCCCTGCCCGGCAGAACGGCCGGAACCGGCATTCCCGGAGAAAAAACCATGATCGACACCAGCCGGCCGGCGGAGCCGGAGCTTCATGCAGCGGCGATCCGGATCGCCCGGAATTGCCGGCATGTGATCCAGGGGGTGCTTCGGGAAGAAGAGTGGATCGATGCCGACCGCGAATTCTACCGGGTGGCCAGGGCAGAGCTCGAAGCCTTGCAGGCAGGCGGAAAGGATTCCGCCTGCCTGGGCTCCGGGCAAAACCATTCCTCGACCCAAAACGGAGCACAGCCATGAATCCGGGAAACCTGTTTGTCTACATCTTCATCGCCTGCTTCTGCGCCCTGCTCACCGATCGGATGCTCGGCGAATTCCTCTACGAAGTCTGGAAGCGTGAGCGGCGGCGGAACCGGTAATCCCCTCCCCTTTCAACCGGAGACAAACCCTGATGGCGGTCAGGACGCTGATCAGGCAACTAATCGAACGGATGCGGGGGAAACGGCCGGCACAGGTGCAGAAACCGGTTCCGGGCAAGGATGCCCGGCCGGACAAACCTGCAACGCCGGAGCAGGACCAGCCAGGCATCTGGCGGCAAAAGATCGATCTGGAGAAAGCGGCCGGTGGCGAGCGAAGCGGATACGGGCTGAAGCGGGGCCGGGTCAAGCCGGTGGAGGAACGGCAGCAGCGAAAGGCCATTGAACGCGGCCGTGGCCGGGATGGGCCGGGACGCTAATTCCACTGCGCCTGCTGCCAGTGGAAACAGGCTTCCATCGCATCGACCTCACGCCGGATTTTCCGGTGCTTCGGGCAGGTGAGCAGCTCCGGCTCGGCGGCCAGCTCTTCGCGCATCTCCTGCCGTATCTGATCGATCCAGAGCAGCACCTCGAGCGGCGATTCTCCGTCATCCAGCATCCGGTAGTTCTCATTCGCCGGTACGGGCGGCGATGCATCCCCGCCGGAGCATTGCTTTCGTCTTTTGAATCGCCGTAACAGTTCCATACCACCCCACAAACCCAAAGTCATTTCGACTTATATCATAACTCCGATGATGCGCCAAGAGGGAGCATCATGCTTGGGCAAGGATGGCTCTTTCCCTACCTTCTTTCCGGAACCATGCCATGCCTGATCTTCGTTACAGCGTTGCCATGCATGCCGCCCGGCAAATCCTCGAACGACTGCTCTTCCCGCCCGATTCGGACAGGCAGAAACGCCTGCCAGAGGTCGCCTGCTTCGTACTTGGGGCAATCAATCAAATTGAAAGCGGCCAGGCGGAGCATGTTGCCTCCTCGCGTGGGAGTCACATCCTGAAAAGCCGCTTCCGCCGCAAGCGTTGACTTATCCTGCACAAAAGCGGCTATCCGCGTAGCGAGATAGGCGGATAGCCGCTTTTCAGATTCCGCTTGCCAGGCCAACTGGATTGAGGTAATAGCCTAGCTGAATAACCCGCTAGCTGCGTATCCGGGTATGCGGCTAGCACTGAACAGAACACAGGACGAAGACGGTCATGATACTCACGGTTGCATCGTTGAAAGGAGGCGTGGGAAAAACGACCACCGCTATACATTTGGCAGCCTATTTACAAACGCTCGCCCCGACACTCCTCGTGGATAATGATCCAAATAAATCGGCCACCGGCTGGCAAGCGCGTAGCGAAAACGGCCTGCCCTTCCGGGTGGTGGATGTCAATCAGTCGCTTAAAGTAGGCAGGGATTACGAACACGTTGTGTTCGACACCAAAGCCCGGCCCGACAAAGGCGAGCTGCAAACCCTCGCCGAGGGGTGCGACCTTATGGTCATCCCGACGACTCCGGATGCGATGTCGATCGAGGCTCTGATGGCAACTGTGGAGATGCTGAAGGGTTTGGGTGTTGGCCAGTTCAAAGTGCTGATCACGATCATACCCCCCTACCCCGAGCGGGATGGCGAAGATGCGAGGGCTATGCTCGATGCCAATGGCTATCCACTGTTCGCATCCGGCATTCGTGAAGCCAAGGTGTTCAAACAGGCTTCGCTCCGGGGGATGATCGTCAATCAGCTCAAAGGGCAGCGTGCGGAAATCTGCTGGCAGGATTATGTCCGGGTCGGCGAGGAGCTGGTAGCATGAACGCGAGCAAGAAAGAAAACCTCTTCGCCAGGCTCGCCCAGCAGACTGCGAAGCATGAGGATAGCGGGCCCGCAACGGAACCGGTGACGCAACCGCCTGCTCCGGAGCCGGTGGCGATTGAGCCACCCCCCTCCCCTGCCCCGCCGGAACCGGCTCCTTCTGAAGAACGGAAGCCGAAACCGGCTCCGGTAAAGCGCAAGACAGAGCCGGTGACTGGTAAGCGTACCAACCCGGAATATTGCCAGGCCAATGCCTATGTTCCGAAGGCCCTCCGCCGGGAAGTAGACCGGGCATTGCTGGATATCGACGGCCTGGATTACAGCACCTTGGTTGAGGATTTGCTCCGCAAGTGGTTGAAATCAAATGGCGTATCCGCCTAGCCGGGTATCCGGCTATTCAGAACACCAGATAGCTTCCTCCCCGGATACGCGGTGCAGCGCATCACTGGCTAGCCGGGTCGCTGCATCCTCGGGTATTCGACAAGCTGCGTATCCGGCTAGCTGAATAGGCAGTTCTCCGGGTTTGAAATGCTGTGAAGCAGGGCAGGGGGGAAGCCGATTGAGTTTTTAGGGTCTGCCTTCTAGATGGCAGAATGGCGAAACGGCCGGGATTCAAGGAGTCAATCCGCTATGGATGGAGAGCACCCTGAACCGGTAACGGGTAAACCTCGCAGGCGGTCAGCCGCTAAAACGGTAAGCCGGCAACCGGTTAAAAAGGTGAAATGCACAATCCATCTTTCAGTCGAAGCATCACAACGCTTAGACATTCACGCGACAATGATGGGTTTCGACCGTTCCGGCCTGGTTGAAAAACTGATCAACGAATCGCTCCGGAGATTCGTCGTGTCAGACCGTGGCGGGTATGAACAGACGGCAGGCGATGAAGCGGCCTGATAGGGCAGGGGGGGCACTTTGGGATACGCAGCAACCCGGATAGCTGGCTAGCCGAATTTCCGGATATCCGCTTAGCTGGTTATTCGGGTAACCATCCGATAAACAGATAGTATTTCCCTCCTGCTTCTGTGCCTCCGTCCCCTTCTCCCTCGCCTGCGGTCCCCTGCCCCGGAGGGGCTATAATTAGCAGGCGAGGGAGAAGGGGACGGAGGCACACCACACCGGCCAGATGGCGGGCTGCCGCGTCACCGGTTCCGCTTCGGCCGTGCCTCTGTTTCCGATCCCGAGCCCTCAATCACGAATATGTGCGGCCGATAGGCCGCTCGATATAATCCGCACCAGCGGGCGAAAGGGGGCCGGCTGGCCGTCGCGCGAATGCGCGACCGGAGCGAAGCGGAGCCCGAAAGCATGCGGCCCGGCGGTAGCCGGGGGTGTCAGCAGAAGTTGCCGCGATGGTTTTGCTTTCGGCCGAGCTGCCCGTTTACAGCTTTCGGGGCGCTGCCCCAAACCCCGGGATATTTTGACAAGGGTGAGCGAAGCGCTATGCTCATGATCGCGGTACAGGCTGGGAAGCCGATGACCGCCAAGGGTGAGCGATCACCGGGCCGGGGGTTCATTCCTCCGGCCTTCATGGATGGGTGATAAGGAATGGGTAGTGATTGCTGCTTAGAATGCCGCTGAGGGCTTTCAGAAAGCCGTAGGGAGTGAGGGGAGGGGGAAAACGCCTGAGAGTACCGGAACTGCCTCTGGCGGGCTTCTCTAAGCTTTAGAATAAGGCTTCGTCCAAAGTGGCAAGTTTTCCTTCGGCCTGAAGGAGTTTGCGGATATGGGCCCGGCGATACATCGTCTGGCCGATTCGCTTCATTGGACCTTCAGCGAGCTGGAGCATTTCAGGATCGGCTTGGCTGCGGGCGGCTTCATCAAGTGTGGCCTGATCCTCTGGGCTCAGACCTTTCCAGTAAGCGTCAAGCAGTTCGATTTCAGCCTGCTCGCGCTCCTGTTGCTCGCGTTCCTTTCGCTTGGCTTCCCGGGTTTCCTGTTCCTTTTTCCGTTTGGCATCCAAACGGCGTTCCCGCTCCGCTTTGGAGACGAATCCCTTAGGGGCGGCATAATCGTTTCGGATGGCTCCGACCAGATAGGCGGCGGGGTCTTCGACTTTCGCGGGCTTTTTCTCGATGAGCCAGTCGATCCGCTCCATCTGTGCCCGGATTTTCTCTTCCGGGTTGCAGCGTACCAGCTCAGAAGCGATGGCGGGCGTGATATTGCGTGCAATCAGCTCATGCTCGAGTACGGTGATTTCCGGGATATAAACCGGCGGTATCGGCTCAATTGCTTCGATTTCAAGGACGTTGGGGCCGCCGCGCTTGTTGAATGCCCGGAATTCTGTCAGGGCCTTGGTTCCGGGTTTGTAGAGCATCACCCAATCGGGCTTACCGTCCGCATCTACGGTTTCCTGATAATCCACACCGGCAATGTAGCCGGATTGCAGGTGCGGCCGGTGCACCTTGTACATCTGGAGGCGGGCACGCTCCCACTCAAAGTGCCGGGTTTGCGGGGCATGGGCGCAGAACTCGGAATAGGTGAGCTTGGCTCGCGGCCGGTCGTAGCGAAGCGCCGCATACATCTGGTAGCTGAGCAGTTCGTAGAAACGTTGCGGGGCAGGGGGGAGGCTTTTCAGGTAGTCGTAATCAAGCGGCCGGGTCATTGCGCCATTGATTACCTGAATGAACGTGTCGTTCAGGATGATGTAGACGCCATCGGCCTTGCGCCCGTCTGGTAGCTTCTCACCCGTGAGGATGACGCTGTAGCGGGTAAAACCAGCTTCGAGTGATCGTTCAGTGCCATCGGCCAGGCGGTAAAGCGTCTTTGCGGTAATGCCGGCAAATGCGTTCTGGAATAGGGATTTTTTGATGTGGCTCCGGTTCTTTCCGCTATCGGCAAGCCCCAGCTCTTTGCAGATGTCGCTGAGCGACCCTAGTTTCAGCATCCGGGGGATGGGACGGCGGGCTTCTTCGATACGCCGGTTGATGATGAGCGTATCGAGCTTGTAGGCAAGCGGACCCGGCTGGCCATATTCGCTGTTGTAGCTGACTTTCCAGTGAATGGAGCCTTCGCCCGGGATATTCTCCTTGGTCAGGTCGATCTTGATGCTGCCCTTCCGGGCCAGACGATGGACGGGATAACGGGAGATGGCAGTTTCAACGCGAATCGTGTTTTGAGGGGCAGGGACGGTGGGGAATTGTTCTTCTGATTCCATAAACTAGCTCGCGATAAAAAACACCACCAACCGGATTTCATTCGTGTTGTTGTCTTTCATAGTCTAACAGAGTCTAATAGTCTAGCAAGAAATGGGATTACCGTAAGTTTTTATATGACAGATACTTACGGAAAAATCTTGGTCGTTTTTCGTTCCTCAAAGTGCCGGAAACCATACCTCAAAGTGCCGAGAGGCGTACCTCAAGGTTCCGGAAGCAGTACCTCAAGGTGCCTGATTCAGTACCTCAAGGTGCCGAGTAAGTACCTCAAAGTGCCGATGGCTAGCAAAAGCCTGGAGCCGCTGCGTACCCTGAAGTGCCGGGAGCAGGCTTCGGGTTATCCGGCCGTACCTCAATGTTCCGGCACTCGGAACATGGCATTGGGCGGGATTGATTTGGCAGGTTGATGGTCAGGGAAGGGAAGAATAGGGATCTTTCCCGGGGAAATTGTGCCTGAGGATGGCTTGTCGAGGTATCCAGAGGCAAAAGGCACAAGGCCGGAGCGGTAAAGCGATACCTCAAAGTGCCGGGCAGCACCGGAAATGGCTAAGCGGAAAGTTCCCCAAAGTGCCGGTAACTGCGGGATAGAGCAGGGCGGGGATAGCAGGAGTTAATAGTGAGTAGCAGGCTATCCGGGTAGCTGCGTATCCGAATAGCCTGCGGTTCCGTGATGCTGGACACCCACTGAAAAAGCAGGAATCATCTGGTGAGTGATTTATCAGATCGCCACGGTCCTGGGCGACCTGACGGCACGCCACATCGATCCGCAGGGGCGATCGCTGCTGGTGCTCGACGATTCGCCGACGAAGCGCTACGGCCCCGAGGTCCAAGGGGCCGGCATCCATCACAACCCGACGCCGGGGCCGCCCGGTGGAGCAGTTGAGCGACCGAACGGACCGCCCATGGGACGATCCGGAGCGTCGGCCATCGCACGCCGATCGACGCAAGGTGTTGCGGTGGATGATGATCGAGGAGGAATTTCAGCGGATCGGCATCCCGGTGCCGTGGTTGGAGATATTCCGTCCGCTCCTGGAGGGCGTGGTCCAGAGGGTGGCATGACGCTCGTCACTTCTGGGAAAGTGCAGATTGAACCGTACAAGCTCAAAATTTGAAACAACCTAATTATTATTCTTGGCACTTGACAGCCGAAGTAACGCTTTATAAGTTGCTCATGCAACGTGTGGTAATGCAACGTCACAAGCAACGAAGCAGATGGCAGCATGAATCCTAATTTACGCGTAAAAACTGGGTTTACAGCAATCGAAGCTCTCGTTGTTGTTGCAATTGTAGGGTTGTTATTTGCGTTATTACTTCCGGCGGTTCAATTTGCCAGAGAAGCATCTCGCCGTTCAGCTTGCGCGAATAATTTGCGACAAATTGGAGTCGCTATTCAACAATATGAAGGAACCACAGGCGTCCTCCCTCCGGGATCAAATGGATTAAGAGCATATTCTGCTCACGCAATGATATTGCCGTACATCGAGGAATTGCCAATCTTCAATTCTATTAATTTCAGTTCATTTCCACAGGAATCCAATCGCTCGAACAGAACTTCTATATATTCAAAAATCAACTTATTCACCTGTCCAAGTCAGCCTGCCCTCGAAATGCCAAATGTGCCTGGAGTTAATTACGCCGGAAACACGGGAATCAGTTCGCTTAAACCAAATTTAGAAGGGCTATTTTCACAAGGGCGCAATCAAGCCATCACATTTTCAAGCATCAGAGATGGAATGAATGCGACGATTATGTTTTCCGAAATTACTTCGGGGTATGTTCAAAATAGCCAATCCTCATTCAGGCATAGAGTTGTATTTTCAACAATTGGAGTTTATTCTGGTGATGATTGGCCAGGCGATCTTTTGCGGGAATGCAATTCAATGGACATAAACTCTCAGAGCCAAATCTCCGCAAAAAAAGGGGGATACTGGATCAAAGGAGATTACTCAGAAACTTTATATAATCACTTAAATAACCCTAAATTAAACAGTTGTAAAAACCAGTCGCTAGTGGATAGCGGCATATGGACCGCAGGCAGCGAACATGGACCATTTGTCCACTCTTTGTTCGCGGATGGGCATGTTTCCAGGATTAGCGAGAATATCGATCCATCGATATGGAAAGCCATTGGTACACGGTCAGGTGGCGAACTCGTTTCAGAGGACTTCTAGATACTCATAAGCTCTTAACCCAGCATTAATTTGCCCCTTAAATCATTATGCCTGGAGTCATTCAAAAGTTGCGACGGCTTATGCTTTCGTATTCTCGACTTCGTGGGTAGCCGAGATAACAGATTCACGCACAGCTCGATTTTCGTTCCACTCTACCTCGATCTCCCGAGACATAAGGACTTTAAGGATGCAAAACGCCAAGATCTCTCTGCATGCTCTTCTTGCGAGCTTTATTATCCTACAGTTTCCCATCACAAGTCATGCGCAAGCTATCCAATCGGATTTTGGGTGCTTCGAAATATCTTACCCTTCTCCAGGAAGCCAATTCTTACAATTAACTCAATTCAGAGTTGAAGTTGATTGGAATATCTTCAACGATCATGGTAACCCAATGGAACCAGGCGACAAAGTTTACGTTCAAATTCGTCGGAAAAGTGACAATGTCCTTTCTGGAGAATCTGCTGACATCCCGCTTACATTTGATTCTGACGGCTTTCCAGAGCAGTCAGTCATTTTCATGACAGCCCCGCCAGTGTCCTCTGCCCCAGGAGAAACCAATGAATTTTATGTAGAAGTCATGTATCTACCATATTCATTTGGTAATTCACCAGCAGATTGGGCACTCGTTGAGTTTATTAAATCGATAGAATGACATACTCATATTATAATGCTTGACGAATATCAACTCGGCTGACTGTCTTTCTTCTCGCATTTTGAACAGTCGAAGTGAGGCAGTCGATCATTTAACAGGAGAACAAGCCTTGAGGTCATATTTTTGCCTCGCTGCCTTAACTATCCCATTGATTGGTTGCAGCGGGAGTGATTCGGACCCACACGTCCCTCCTGCTTTGCCTCAGGAAGTTTCGATCAAGATTGTCGACCCGAAGGACGGGGAAACACTTCGCCCAGGACAGACATACACATGCAAAATCAATATCCTGATCCCAGAAAAATCTGAATTGCCTAAAAGGGTTTATGTGGATTTCTACAAGGGTGCCGCTGCTGCAGGCCAGTTCCAATCGTTTCCTGCCAAGTTTGAAAAAATAGGAGATTACCATTACGAATGCGGAATTGAGGTCCAAACACCCAAACCTCAAAGCGAATATACGCTTAAGGCTAGTGCTCATTGGAGCAAGCGGGAGGAGAACGATCCGGAAGACAAGATCAAAGTATTGATAAAAGACATAAAATGACGTTCCACTGGATGAATGCCCGATTGGATGGTGGGCGGGAGAGCGACCGCCCCTAGTAACCTGTACGTCTGAGGCAACCGTCTCCGTATCGGTTCCTGCGAGGGATCCTTCAAGACCCGAGCCGTCGGCCAACCGTCAGTTCTTGCAAAGTGCAGTCTCTTAGGTCCAGCTTCAAACCTTTTACAAAGGCATGTGCAACTAGAATTTGATGTCCATTCCTGGGATCTAAACTCTCTCGCCTTCCAGGCGATGGCATCAGTACGTCACAGGAGGCATCGCATTTCGGAAGCCGTTGTTTGGAGGATGCCGATCCGTCTGGCTCGGCCGATCGGGTGGTGAGGAGTGGTCGGTCTTTCTTCCCCGCCATACTGTCGGGCTTGTAGCCGACCGTTGAACCCACCGGCTTACAGTCGGTCGGTGCTTCAGTTGGTGGATATTTCACGAATATACGCATAGAGAGTCGGCCTGCTGATTCCGAGCATGGCGCAGATTTCCCCAACCGAATGTTTCTTCTCCTCGTAGAGCTGCACCGCCAGCGCCCGCTGCTTTGCATCCTTCTTCTTCGGCCTGCCGCCTTGCCTGCCACGGGCGCGGGCTGCTTCCAAGCCCGCCCTGGTGCGTTCCCGTATCAGGTTCCGCTCGAATTCCGCCAGTGCCCCGAAGATGTGGAAGATGAGCTTGCCGCCGGGCGTGGTGGTGTCGATGGCTTCGGTGACGCTCTGGAAGCCGATCCCCTGCTCTTCCAGCTCGTTCATCAGCTCTATCAGGTGTTTGAGCGATCGCCCAAGCCGGTCGAGCCGCCAGACTACCAGCACATCGCCTTTCCGTAGCTGCTCCCGCACCTGCTCCAGGCCGATGCGGTCACGCCTCGAGCCGCTGGCCTTATCGACGATGATCTTTTCGCACCCAGCCTGCTTCAGGGCATCCTGCTGGAGGTCGAGGTTTTGCTCAATCGTCGAAACGCGGGCGTAGCCGATTTTCATGGCAATCCCCCTGGCAATGGGGCTACTCGAGTTCCTCCAATGCCCAGGAGGCAATATCGCGGGCGGCATGGACGATACGGTAGAGCACCACTTCGCCTTGCGCTTCTCCGTATATGATCAGATAGGGCAATCCCGACAGAACCAGCTCCCGCGTGTGTGCGATGCGGCCGGGTCGTCCCTGCCGGGGAAATGTCAGCAAAGCTTCGGCGGCTAGCAGAATGCGGTCTTCGACCGCGATGGCTGCCTGCGGATTGCGATCCATCAGATAATCGGAAATCTCGAAAAGATCGGCCTGAGCAAGCGTGGTCCAGCGCAGGCGCATCAGGAAAGGCGCGAATGTCGGCGGCGATGCACCTCAGCCACCACATCGGCATGATCGACCACTTGCCCGGCATGGTAGGCATCGATCCCTTCTTGGATGACATCCAGAAACTGACGTTCCGAGGTGACATAGGATTCAAGCGCCTGCTGGAGCAGCCAGGACTTGCTCCGACCGAGGGCTGTGGCCAGATGTTCGACCTGCTCGGCCAGTTCGCCATTGATCCGGGTGGAGAGTGTAATTTCGCGCATATAGTAGATAATGTCATAATATGTAGATTATGTAAACAAATATTGCGGTATACGCTGCTGGTTTGTTAAGAAACTTGTGGGAAGCGGCTGTAACTTTACCTTGATTTCCTGACTGGCTTACTTTACACCGAAATGCAAGGGAAATCGACCCGGCGGCCTGGTTGCCATCTTCTGTAAAGAAAACGAGCGTTTTGTTTACAGGATCGCGTAGTTTGATTATGAAACAATTTGGGAGAGTGATTGCATGGAAAAGGTTAGGTTGAATCTCGTCGGTATCGACGGTAACGCATACAGCCTGCTCGGGGCGTTCGCCGCGACTGCTCGGGAGCAAGGCTGGAGCGATCAGGAAATCGAAGCAGTACGGGAGGAGGCGACTTCGAGCAACTACGATCATTTGGTGCGGACTCTCGTGGGCTATACCGACCCTCCGGACGACGATGAGATGGAAACCGCCGGATTCCGGCTTTAGGGCAGGGGCGATCCGCCAGCAATCGAGAAGGAGCCCGGCCATGAACCGTTTCTATGCGATGCTCGAAGCCTCCAATCCGGAAAGGGGGCATCAGCGAGCCTACCGGCTGGAAGCTGGAACCGATCTGTTCGGCGAGTGGCTGGTCGATGTGACTTACGGGCGGATTGGGGCAGGGGGGCGCACCATCCGCTATCTGGCCCGCGATGAGGCGGAAGCCCGGAAACTGGTTCAGCAGAGCCTGAAACGGCGTGGCACAGCCCGGAAGCGGATTGGCGTTGGTTATCAGATAAAGGAGCTGAGCGACCCGGCGGGGTGGTTACCCGCTTTCAGCCCCGGGGCTCCACGGTCTGATAATCAAGTTTATGCCTGATGTGTTCATGTTGCGGTGATTGTGCTGGTCGCGCCGCCGGGGTTCGCGTGCGTCTTTCTCAAAAATAGCAGCAGAGAAGCGCCCATGCATGGCAGGTTGAAGCTGGGAGAGATTGCTATTGGCCGGCTCGTTCGATAGGATGCCCGGTTTGTATCGTAACAGAAGAATCATAAAGGATTTGCAAAAACGCTGTATGAGTGGTCCGTATTTCCAAAAGCAGAGTTGGCCGCCCTTTGCCTATCAGGGGGTTACATACGAATTCACGCACCTCGATGAATATCAGGTCGAAGTCGCAGATTCTTCAAACGTGACGCGGCAAATCGCCATCAGCTTCAGCGATCACTGCTTCACGAGAGATGCGGAATACGGTGAGAACTCGATGTTACGTTATCCGGCCAGCACGCGGCCGGGCGGGCTGTTCTGCCAGGAGCGGTATCAGCACTCACTTCGGCTTAGAGAGCTGATCGGCGAGGCGATCGAAGGCAGGCAGAAAATCTGGGTGATCGAGAGCGACAACTTTGCCGCCATTCCCACCGTGGATCATCTGGGAAACCGTGTACTCTACGGCATTATCTTCAGCCTGGACCGGGTGAAGAAGATGCCTGTGGATTTAGACATGCGGGTGCGGACCGCTTACCCGTGCGACGAAAAGGCGATCAATACCTACGGGCACGTGCGGTTTGCCCACCTGGTCACGCTGCGTATGCAAAGCAAGCGACCAAACCGTAGGCTGGAACGGAACCGCCCACGCCCCCGGCTAAGCTAAAGCTCAGGGCAAAAAAATAGGCCCTTTCGGGCCTATTCCGACACATAAGTGTCTTGGGGCGAACCACTTACCTGTTTCCAGGCTATCCAACCCATCCGGGTCGGACTCGACTTTGCAATCAAGCGGGGCTGGCTATTCGCACGCCCTTCTGTCCAGCGGTCTAGAGACTAGTATCGCTCCAAAAAGCCAAAAAGTCAAGTAAGAAGAACGATTTGCCCTTGACTTGGGGGAAATAGGGTAGATAGGAGATTTCATTGGCGACTTCATCTAATCGGAGATTATATCCGCCTGGGAAATCCGCCCTCTTCTGACAGATTGACGAAACTCGTCCTTCCTGCGTAGAACGCTTCTGAAGATTCAGAGGAACCTTGCTGGGCATGTCTGCGAAACGGCACATGACCATTGAGTGCTACAGCCGAATCACGCAGAAGCTTGTTGAACCCAAATTTCACCTGGTTGTTCACATCCTTGCGGTACGAGTGAATCACTTGTGCGGTCTTGGTCTGGTGCACCACGCGTAAACCGCTTTGCGAGATGTCCCGCTTCGCCAAGGCACGGCGAGCCGTGCATCGCACCTCCGATTCGGCCGAAGCAGATGCAAAGTAAAGGTTTTCTCGCGCGATTATCGCTTGCAGCAGATTCAGGGTACGCACGTCACGTTCGTTGATGGAGACGAAATGCTGCCTGCGATCCCCCACTTTGTAGGTGCTGGAGTCGTAGATAAGGAGCGTGAGATCCTTACTGAGAGGAAGGAATATCTGGATGCCTTGCGAGCAAAACCCGGTTGAGCTGCCAGGAACCCTTCCGTGGCCAAACTGATTATAGAGCAGCACTGGATTATCGCTGGTGATGAATTCGACAGACGTTTTCCGTTCCAGCACTTTAAACCCCAAATCCATCGCCGCCGGGATCGCCTGGACCGCTAGCGATACGGAAACTCGCTCAGGTTCGTCATAGCCGAGTGTGCTTCCCTCTAGGTGCTCCCTAGCAATACCGCGTTGTTGTGCGAATACCGCGAATTGCTCCTTCAAAATGTGCTGATATAGCTGATCGACTACTTCATTAAGGCCGGCTCCTGCTGCCAGTGTCCGGCCCCACTGAAGGATAACGATGGAAAGCAATTCGAAATGCTTCTCCGTCTGTGGTCGCGGCAGGTGACGGCGGTGGATGATGTCGCGGATAATCAAGGCCGCCCGGCCTTCGATGTTTTGAAGTAGCGTTTCAACCTTTCCGTCTTTGCCATAGAGGTAACTGCGATAGCACTGGTTTTTCAAATTGCCGTTAAGGATTATCCTTCTACAAGGAATGTTGAACAGGTTGATCGATTTGCCTTCGTGGCTGCTGAAATTCTTGAGGTAGAACCTCGACACATAATGCTGTTTCTTCTTCTCGGCCATGGGGAGCCGCCTTTGTGGGTTGATGCAATCGCAATCCGTTTGCGGCGATTGCATTGTAGCATTTTTCGTGATGGTGTACAAAGTAGTCGTTCTGCTACCATGAGGAGGCGGCATGCCAAGCGGTCAATCGCCGAGTAATCTGGTTTCTGCCCATGAAATCGCCTGCTTCGCATATTGCCCGGAGCAATGGCGGTTGCAGTATGGGCTGAAGATTCCGCCGGCAAATCAGGAACAAATGCAGGCCGGAACCCGGCATCATGAACGAAAAGCGACTGTCAAGCGGGTGGCGGAGCCTGCGATCGGCCTTGGCCGGTGGATAGTTGCTGCCGGGCTAATCGGGATTCTGGCCCTGCTCTGGCTGCTTCTGCGATGAGCCTTGAGTTTGGGCTGCTCCTGGCCGTCTGCCTGCTCTTCCTCGGGCTGTTGCTGCTGCTTGGAGGCCAGGGATTGCGGCGAAGCGTTGGGCTTGGGGAAGGCAGAACCGTTTCGCTCGACCGGGTGACGCTCACCTCAGAGCGGCTGGGGCTTACCGGCAGGCCCGACCGGATCATCCGGCAGGGTGATTCAGTGATTCCGGAGGAATGGAAATCCGCCTGGAGGGTGTATCTGTCGCACCGGGCGCAGATGGGCGTGTATTTCCTGCTGATTGAGGACCAGCTCGGCAGGCGGCCGGAATATGGTTTCATCGTGCTCGGCGATGGCAGCCGTCACAGGATTGAGAACACGGAAGCGTTGCGGGAATCGGTGCTCGGAATGGCGGAGCAGATCAGGAATGCCCGGAAGCGGCTGGGAATACCGGTTCCG
>NZ_JBFEFH010000043.1:0-43962 GCF_040717455.1 Tautonia sp. JC769 | reverse complement strand
CCGGCGTCGAGGGCCCGAAGCGGGCCCAGGCTGTCAGCCGATCGGAGTCGATACGAGCCCAGGGAGGAAGCCGGTCGGGCCGGGCGACGGCCAGGCCGAGGCCGAGGAGAATCAGCGCCGTCAGGGCGGGCGCCGTGATCAGCAAGGTCCGCTTCATGGTTCGATCCCCGCGAAGGATTGAGGTGCGCGGTCGGGCTCCCGCCGGCATCGCCAGAGGCCGCCGGCGAGCGAGAGAGACGCGGCATCTGCCCGATGGTCAGCGCCGCGAAGGCCGTGATGGGGACCGGGCACGGCCCGGCGGGCGCGCGGCGGCGCCTCCGGTCCCGTCCGGTCGCTTGCGGGGGAATCGAATCAGCAGCGGAAGTTCTGGAGCACGGCGCGCACTCGGGAGGCGCAGCCCCAGGCGGCCCAGCCGGTCGGCGACCCGGATCGGGTCAAATGGGCCAGGGGACGGGAGGGGAAGTGGGGGTTGTCGAGCGGCGTGCCATCGAGGATGAGCGGGAGGCCGTCGTGGTTCCCCGCGTCGGCTCGGGGGCCGTCGGCCTGCACGGCACCCTTGCAGAGGCAGTTGCCGGCGTCCTGCGGGAGGCTGTTGCCCTCCCCCGGGCAGCAATCCGGGTCAGCACCGCGATCGGGATCGACCGTGTCGGTCAAGGCCCCGATGAGGGACGCGGCGCAGACCGAATCCGAGGCCCCGCAGACGATGGGGCAGAGCACGAGGATCAAGATCAGGATCAGGCTCGCGATCGGCCGCACCAAAGGAGGTCCCCCGGGAGTCCGCGAATCATCGACAACGGAGAAGTATACGCGATTCCGGATGCATTTGCGATCCCAATACCGGGCTCCCCTCCCCGGGGGCCTTGCCCCGACGGCAAAGGGGCCTCGCCGTCGGGGGGCGTCGGACGTCCGGAGGCCGGAGCCTCTTGCGTCCAAGAAAGGCCGAGCCCCCTCCCCCGATCGGGCGGCCGAAGGAGGGGGCACCGAGGCCGGTTGGGCTCGGAACGTGGCTCAACGGGCAAGGACGTCTTGCAGCTCGTCCTGATGCCACGAGTCGATCGAGTTCGGGTCCAGGCCGAGCGTGCGGGCCTGGGCAAGATGGGAGCGGAACCCTTCGTCGCGCCCGGCCTTCAGGGACGCGAGTGCGAGGTAATAATGCCGGGCGGCGGTCGGTTCGACCGCCACCGCCTGCTCAAGCGCCTTGATCGCCTCGTCGAAGCGTTCCTGACGCATCAGGATCACGCCTCGGGCCCCCAGGACCGCGGGGACCGGGCCAACCCGGCGCTCCATCCGGTCGATCTCCTCCAGGCCCTTCTCGGGCTGTTCGAGCCCTTCCGAGAGGACGAGGCCGAGGTTGTGCAGCGCAAGCAGGTCGCCGGGGCGCCGCTGCAAGATTTCACGGTAAAGCTCGGCCTCCTCCCGGTAGTCTCCCGCGTGATGGCAGAGGATGGCCGAGGCGGTCAGCACGTCCGGGTCTCCCGGCCTCGTGTCGAGAATCGCCCCGATGATGGGCCGGGCCCGCTCGACCCGCTCGGCCCGCTGGCCGATGGGGGCGGCCTGGACCGCCTGGAGGACGGCCTCAATCAAGCCAATCCGGGCGGTCTGGTCGGTCAGGTCGACCGCCTCGACGGCCGCCGCACACTGCTCCAGGGCCTCCTCGGAGCGTCCGCGGACGGCCAGCACCAGGCCGGAAACCCACTGCGAACCGGGGGTCATCCTGGCCAGATCCTGGGCGATCTGATCCGCCGCTTCGATGGCCTCGGGAGTGCCGGCGGTCAGGAGTTGCAGCGCGGCGGCGCGGGCGAACAGGTCCCCCCCGGGCGAGGCGAGGCGATTGTTCACCTGCTCGACCAGGTCGCTCGGGTTGCCGGCGTTGGCCCGCAGGAGCTGATCGGAGCGGAGGTCGGCCACCTCCGGGTTCCCGGGGCGGAGCAATTCCAGCCGGCTGAGCTGCGAACCGGCCTCGGCCAGGCGATCGGCCTTGAGCAGGGCCCGGACGTGGAGCACGATCGCCTCGGCGGGGGCGGTCGGCAGGTCGGCCGAGATCTCGGTGATCTGGGTTGCGCGGTCGACGTCCCCCAGGTCGATCAGCAACTGGGCCAGCTGGTTCCGGGCCTGGACCGCCCGGCCATCGGTCAAGGGCAGGTCGGCCATCAGGGTCTCGAACAGTCGGATCGCCTCGCGGCGTTGCTCGGGCTCAGGGGCCCGCGATTGCACCACGCCGATCGCCAGCCGACGCTCGGGGGTCATCGGGCCGTCGCTGGCCAGATCGCGGGCCCGACGCCAGGTCTCCGGGTCGCCGGGCGAGCGTTCGGTCAGCACCATGGCCAGTTGCAGGGCGGCGCCGGCGGCCAGGTTCGGGTTGTCCATTAGGCGTTCGAGCAGCGGTTCCGCCCGATCCGGTCGGCCGGTCTGCTGGTAGAACAGGGCGGCGCCGATCATCAGCTCCGGGTCGATGATTTCGTTGCTCAAAGCATCGTCAAGGACCCGATCCGCTGCCTCAATTTCGCCGATCGACCAGCGAAGCCGGGCTTCCAGCAGTTCGGACGGGATGCCGGTCGAGCGTTCGAGCGCGCGGCCGATGGTGTCCTCCAGGATGGCCCGGTCGCGTCCGAGTCGCGCCTGGATGGTGATCAGTTCCAACCACGGTGCCGCGTTCTTCGGGGTCGACTGCTCGGCCTGGCGCCTGAGCAACTGTTCCAGCTCCTCGTAACGGCCGGCGATCAGCAGCGCCCGGGCCCGGACGGTATTGGCAAAGGCCAGGACTTCCGGGTCCTCCGCCGCCGAATTGATCAGCCGATCGGCGGCCAGCTCCCCCGACCCGGCGGCCAGCAAGGCCTGGGCCGAGACGCGATCGACCCCGGCCGCCGACCCCGATCCCGATTCGGCCATCAGTTGTTCCAGCTCCTCATCCTGGCCGAGCTCCACCAGCTGATCGACGAGGCGGAGCAAGGCTTCCCGGTTCCCCCCCTTCCAGGCGGCCCGGTAGGCGTCGGCCGCGCCTCGGGGATTCCCGAGGACTTCCTGGAGCCGGCCCTTGAGCATCTGGGCCGGGGCCAGCCCCGGGGACTCGGCCAGCACGGAATTGATCAGCGCAACGCATCGGTCCCGGGCCTCGGCGTCGCCTCGCTCGGCCTGGTGCAGCAGGATCGACGCCTCGGCCATCCGGGCGGGCACGGAGGAGGATCCCTCGTCGTTCGAGGGCCTGAGGCGTTTCAGGTAGACCTCCGCCTCGGGGAGCCGATCGGCGAGCAAGGCGACCTCGATCAGGTTGAGCAGCGGCTCCGGGGCGTCCGGCGTCAGCTTGCCCCAGGAGAGAAAGGCGTCCCGGGCCCCGTCGTAATCGCCCTGGGCCATCCGGAGGCGGCCGAGGGCTTGCCAGAGTTCCCGTTGCGCGTCGGAGCCGAGCTGTTCGATCCCGTCGATCAACCGCTGCTGTGCCTCCCGGCCGCGGCCGAGGTCGACCAGGAGGCGAGCCAGGGTCAGGCGCAGGGTCGGGCCGTCGCCGGCCTGCTCCAGCCCGTCTTCGAGCAGCTCGAGGGCCCCTTCGGGGTCTCCCGATTGCTTCAGCAGCTCGGCCCGGGCGGCCCAGAGGCGGGGGTTGGTCGGCCAGGTGTCCGCGGCGGCCTCGAGCCGCTCTTCGGCCTGGCGGGGCTGGCCGGCGAGGAGCTCCCGGTCGGCTTGCATCAACTCCAGGTCAAGGAGCTGGATGCTTTGGTTGCTTTTCTCGGCCAGAGCCTCCCGCGCCCGTTCCATGTCCTGATCGAACGCCGCCCACGATCGGTTGCCCGGCGACCGCTTCGATTGCTCGCCGAGCCGGAGCCGGAGCTGGGCCAGGAGCAAGGCGGGATCGGCACCGAAGGAGCCCTGGGCCGTCCGGAGGAGCTCGATCGCGTCTCGGGTCCGCCCCAGGTTCTCCAGCACGGCGGCATGGCTGATGACCAGGGCCAGCGACGACCCGGAATCGGTCGCCTCGACGTCCTGGAACAGCGCCTCGGCGGCCTCGAATTGGCCGAGCTCGACATAGCAAGCGGCCAGATACTGGGTCGCCTTGTTCTGGACCAGCGGCGGATTGCCCCGTTGCCCTCGCAGGTCCTCAAGAAGCCCGGCCGCCTGCTGCACGTCGCCCCGAGCCTTGAAGTCGAGGGCCAGGAGCAATCGGTAGCGAGGGTCGGCCTCGTTGCCGCCGGAGAGTCGCCTGAACTGGTCGATCAGCTGCCCGGCCTTCTCAAGCTCCCCCGTCTTGATCGAGACGTAGGCGAGCCACCAGGCCAGGTCGGCGTCGTTGCCGCCGGCGAACCTCAGGCCCTCATCCCATTTGCTGATGGCGTCGGTGGTCCGTTTCTCGTAAAGCTCGATCAGGCCGGCGAGCATGGCGACGCGCTGGCGGTTCTCGCGCCGGAACTCCTCGGGGATGGTCTCGAAGACGGCGCCGGCGGTCGCCGTGTCTCCCTGTTCGAGGTTGTGTTCGACGAGGGTCATCAGGACCCTCGGGTTGTCCGGAGCCTTATTCCGGGCGTCTTCCAGGGCCTTGTCGGCCTGGAGGCTGTCCTCCGTCTCGCGGTAGAAGAAGTAGCGGACGAGCAGGGCCTCGGGGGAATCGGGGAGGAGGTCGGCGAGGTCGGTCAGGACTTCATCGGCCGCATCGGCCTCATCGGCCGCACCGGGGTCCTCGGGGGCATCCCGAAGGAGCCGCGCGTGCCGCCAGGCGACCTCGAGAATCCCCTCGGTCAACTCGTCATCATCCGGATCCTGGGCGATCGCGTCGGGATAACGCCCCCAGGCCTCTTTGTAGGCGGCCAGGGCGGCGACGACCTCCCCTCGGCCTTCATGGGCTTTGCCACGCAGTTCCCAAGTGCGCGGGTCGTCCTCGTCAAGCTCCTCGGTCAGCGCAATCACGGCAGGATAGCGGCCCTGGCCCACCCCCTGCTCTGCCAGGCCGATCCGCCGGTAATCGGTCCGAGCCGCGTCACTCAGGCGGATATAGAGGTCGGCCAGGCGGAAGCGGACCGGGTCGAGCTGCTCCTTGGGCAAATCCGAGAAGCGTACGAGCAGCCGTTGGTGAATCCGGGCAACACGCTCTTCGTAAGGCCCGGCCCCGGTGGCGCGCTCGGCCATCAATTCGGCCTGCAGCAACGCCATCTCCGGGTCGTCGGGGTTCTGCTCCAGGTAGCGGGTGAGGTGCCGCAGGGCCTGGTCGGACTGGCGGGCCGCCCGGCGGAGCTTCTCCTCGGCCGTTTCGTCGTCCTTGGCCTGGCGGCTCTCCTCGAGCAGTTGCTCGCTTTCGGCGACCAGCTCCCGGATTTGCCGGGCCGCCTCGTTGCCGAGCCGGGAGGACCGGGTCAGCTGCAAGGCCAGCAGCAGGCCCCCCAGGACCACGACCAGGACGGCGAGGGAGATCAGGGCGCGCCGATTCAGCCGCCACTTCGTCGGAGGTTTCGTCTCAGCCACGTGCAGGACCGGGGTGGAGGATTGGAAGGGGCTCGACGCGCAACGCGCACAAACGATCGGTTGGAAATCAATCCAAATGATACGGCCAGGGTCATCCGGTGTGTCAACGGTCCTTGAATTGCACCCGGGCCCCGCCGCCGGGCCGAGCGTCACGAAATTTCAATTTGACCGTCTTCGAGGCGGAGGGATAGACTGACCAGAGCCCGCTCTCATTCCTGTGATTTGCCCGACTCTGCCGACCGTCTCGGCACCATCGACCGATCGTCCCGCCCCAGGTAACACACCGCGATGGATACAGCCGACACGCCCCGCCCCCGTCATGAACTGGCCCGTCTGACCGAGTTGCCCCCGGCGCTGCGTGCCCCGCTGCCGCCGGCTGCGCAAACCGCGACGGCCGGCGGCGGCGGCGGCCTGCCGATCAGCCCCCGGCTCGTCCTCCGCGGCCTGGCCCGGCACTGGTGGCAGGCCCTGGTGCTCTGGATCGTCGGCTCGGCCGCATTGGCATCGCTCGTCTATCTGAAATATGAGCCGACCTATCGCGCGTCCAGCCAGGTGATGGTCAATCCCGACAACTCCAATCCCTATGCAAATCGGGACGTCTCGGCCCGCGGTTTCGCCGATCCCCGGATGCAGACCCACCTGCAATTGGTCAACAGCGAGCGGGTCCTGTCCGCGGTCGTCCTGGAGCCCGAGATCGCGTCGATCGACTGGATTCGATCGGCGGAAAACCCTCAATCCGTCCTGGACGAGGTGATCAAGGTCACCTCCGGTAAGAGCTCCGCCCTGCTGTTCGAGGTCGCCGCCGAGACCCCCAAGAAAAGCGAGGCCGTCAACATCGTCAATGCCGTCGTCCAGGCCTTCCTGGATCTGGATGACGAGCTGGCCACCACTCGCGTGGAACAGGCAATCGAGAATCTGGAAGCCTATCGCGACAAGCTGGATGCCACGGTCGGGGAACTGGAAGACGAGGTGAAAGCACTGGCCAAGGAGGCCGATCTCCCCTCGATCTTGCGCAATTTCCAGAACGCGGCCCTGAGCGAAGTCGACCCGGATTCCCAGGCCGCAGGCCAGTCGGACGACAAGATCACCGTCGAGGTCAGCGAATTCAAGCGACTCCACCAGGAACTGCTCAATCTGGAATACGCCGAGATCGAGGCGCGTTCCGAGCTGGACGCCGTGCGACGCCAGGCGGCCGCGTCCAGCCCCCGATCCCGGATCGAAGACCGCGTCGCGCAGGCGTTCCTGGCCAACGAATCCGTCCGGGCCCTGCGGGACGCCATCCGAGACCTCGACGTCCAGTACGACGAGGCCCGCCGCCGCATCCGCAACCCGGGCGACCCGGCCCTGACCCGCCTCCAGACCGACCGCCAGCGGCTGATGGAGCGTTACGATCAGCTCTGGGACGACCTGGAACCGACCCTCCGCGCCCAGCTCGCCATGGACGAGAGCGACCCCACCGTCCTCGTCCGTCAGGCGGAGCAACGGCTCAACAACCTGGAACTCCAGCGCCAGCTGATCGAGCAAAAGCTCGAGCGCGTCAAGTACGAGGAGCAGAGCCAGGGGGAGAAAGCCCTGGAAATGAACTTCCTGCTCACCGAGTTGGCCCAGCAGCGCAAGATGCAGGAGACCGTCGATCGTCGCCTCGAGGCGCTGAGGTTCGACTCCCAGGACCATATTGCCGCCCAGAATGGCGGTGGCCTGCAGGGGCGGATGACGAAGACCTTCACGGTCATCAGTCAGGCCGACAAGGCCGAGCTCCAGGTCAACAAGCGGGACAAGTTCATGGCCGTCACGCCCCTGGCGATGCTCGGCCTGGTGCTGGGCCTGGTCACCCTCGTCGAGATGCGGGGCGGCCGGGTCAGCGGGCCCGACGACCTCTCCGGCCGGTTCGGGGCCGACGTCTTCTCGGTGCCGCCGCTGCCGACGGTCCGGTCCAATGCCCAGGGCAGCCTCGAAGCCCCCGAGCGGGATCCGAAGTTCGAGCAGTTCGTCCAGCAGCTCGACCACGTCCGGGTCGCCCTCTGCGGCGAGGGCGGGCACGACGGCCGGGGCCGCTGCGTCCTGATCACCAGCGCCGTCGGAGGCGAGGGCAAGACGACCCTGGCCGCCCAGCTCGCCGTCCGGTGCGCCGAGGCCGGGGCCTCGACCGTCCTGATCGACGCCGACCTCCGCCGGGCGACCCTCGGCCGCCTCTTCGAGGTGCCCGATTGCCCGGGCCTCAGCGACGTGCTCCGCGGCGATGCCACGCTCGAAGACGCCCTGGTGCCGATCAACCAGGTCGGCGGCTGCCAGCTCCTGCCCGCCGGGTCGCCGGAGGCCAACCCGAACCGCATCCTGCGGGGCAAGAACTTCGCCCCGATGCTCGAACGGCTGCGGCGGACCTTCGACGTGGTGATCATCGACACCTCGCCGGTCCTGCCCGTCCCCGACGCCCTGATCCTCGGCCGCCTGGCCGACGGGGCCGTCATCGCGACCCGGCACGACCAGAGCCGTTTCCCGGCCGTCGAGCGGGCCAACAACCTGCTGACCGGCGCCGGCATCCCGGTCCTCGGCGTGGTCGTCAACGGCGCCCGGCCGTCCGGCTCCCGCGTCACGGGGGGCGACTACTACGCCGCCTACACCTCGCGGACCGATCGCGTCCCGGGAGACTCCGACGCCTCCCCGGTGGCCTGACCGACCGCGTCCGACACCGGGCCGGGCGGGCGATCATGACGAGTGATCGCCCCTCGCCCTGGCTCGCCTCTCGATTCAAAGGGGCCGGTTGCGGTCCCGGCGGCCTCGACCTCTTTTGATCGTTTCTCCTGGGATTCTTCCGCGTTGCCGGCGATTGTGGAGCGACCCGAACCATGAGCCAACCGACTGCCTCCCGGCCCGAGCGAGGGCCGGCACCCGCGGCCCTTGCGACCCACCTGGTCGCGGTTGCCGCCGTGCTGTCGGTCCTGGTCTGGGCGTATTGGCCCCAGCTGGCCAACCTGGTCGAGACCTGGGAAAGCGACCCGAACTACTCGCACGGATACCTGGTCATCCCCGTCTGCGGCTTCATGTTCTGGTGGCTCTGGCCGCGGGGAACCGAGGCCGACCGGCTCCGCCCGTCCGTCTGGGGATGGGTCCTGCTGGTCGCGGTGGTGGGGGCCCGCTATACCGCCTTGCAGTACGGCAAGTTCTGGCTCGAAGGCTTCACCCTGGTCCCCACCGTGGCCGCCTTGGTGCTGGCCTATGGCGGCTGGCCCCTCCTGAAGCGGACCTGGCCGGCCGTGGCGTTCCTGGTCTTCATGTACCCGATCCCCCCTGCCCTGAACAGCAACGTCTCGCTCCCGCTGCAACGGATGGCCTGCGTCAGCAGCGCCGCCTTGTTGCGGCTGCTCGGGCTCTGGGTGATGGACGAGGGGAATATCCTGATCGTCGGCGGCGAGACGCTGGAGGTGGCCGCCGCCTGCAACGGCCTGGCCATGCTCATGAGCCTCGCGGCGACGATCACGGCCACGATCATCCTCGTGCCCATGGCCAACTGGAAGCGGGTGATCCTGCTGCTGAGCGTCGTGCCGATCGCCTTGCTGTGCAACGTCCTGCGCATCTCGGGCACGGCCTGGGCCTACCACCTGCTCGGCTCGGTCCAGGGAGAGAAGATCGCCCACGACGTCGCCGGATGGCTCATGATGCCCCTGGCCCTCGTCCTGGTCCTGCTGGAGCTGGCCTGGCTCTCGTGGCTCGTGACCGAGGAAGAGGAAGCCAGGCCGATCTCGCCCACCCTGCTGACGACGGCCGCCCTGGCCCGTCCGCCTCGGTAAGCCGGTGACATGGCCAGACTCCAAAGCCGAGAAGCTTATGCGACCCTCGCCGACCCGCGTCTGGGGCCTGCCGCTGGCCCCGCTCTCTCGACCCGAAGCCGCCGACGCGGTCGCGGCCCTGATCGATGCCGGCCGGCCGGCCTACTTCATCACGGCCAACGCCCACTACGCGATGGTCTCGCACGGCGACCCGGCCTTGCGGGCCATCAATGAGGAGGCCGCCTTCCTGCTGGCCGACGGCGCCCCGTTGGTCTGGGCCTCCCGATGGCGTCGCGCCCCCTTGCCCGAGCGGGTCGCCGGCTCCGATTTGATCTACGACCTCTGCTCCCAGGCCGCCGACCGGGGCGACCGCGTCTTCTTCCTCGGCGGGCCCCCCGGCGTCGCCCAGGCCGCGGCCGACCGGCTTCAAGAGCGCTACCCCGGTCTGATCGTCGCCGGGGTGGCGTGCCCTCCCTTCCGCGCCTTGAGCGAGGCGGAAGAGGCCGCCCTGATCGCCCAGATCCGGGACGCGAGGCCGGCCCTGCTCTTCGTCGCCTTCGGCCAGCCGAAGGGAGAGCGCTGGATTCGCGAGCACCTCGACGAGCTGGGCGTGCCGGCCTGCGTGCAGGTGGGGGCGTCGTTCGAGTTCGTGGCCGGCTGCGTCCGCCGGGCCCCCCGGTGGGTGCAGCGGATCGGCATGGAGTGGGCCTGGCGGATCGGCACCGATCCGGCCCGGCTCGGCCCCCGATACGCCCGCAACGCCGCCTTCCTGCTGCGGATGGCCCTGGGCGACCTCCGCCGCGGACCCGGCCCCGAGCCGGAGACCGAAGCCGAGGCCACCCCCCCCCGGATGGCCAATGCCGGCTCCTCGACCGGCCTGGCCGCCCCACCGGCCGGCCCCCTCTCCTAGCAACCCCGATCGGATCCCCTGCTTCATGTGCGGTATTGCCGGGATCATCGGCCGGATCGACGATCGCAACCGCGAGTCGCTCGACCGGATGGCCTCGGCGATGGCCCATCGCGGACCCGACGGCGACGGCCGATGGGCCTCGACGCCCGACCCGGCCGGCTTCGGCTGCCTCCTCGCCCATCGCCGCCTGTCGATCCTCGACCTCTCCGACGCGGCCGACCAGCCGATGATCGACCCCCGATCCGGCTCGGCCCTCGTCTTCAACGGCGAGCTGTACAACTTCCGGGGCCTCCGGGACGACCTGAAGGCCGACGGCCAATCGTTCCGATCGACCGGCGATACCGAGGTCCTGCTCCGGCTCCTGAGCCTGCGAGGGGCCTCGGCCGTGCCTTCGCTGCGGGGGATGTTCGCCTTCGCCTGGTGGGACGAGCAAGGCCGCCGCCTGACCCTGGCCCGCGACCCGCTCGGGATCAAGCCGCTCTACGTCGCCCGCAACCCCGATCGGGGCCCCGACGCCGCCTGGTCGCTGGCCTTCGCCTCGGAGGTCCGCGCCCTGCTGGCCTCGGGCCTCCTGGGAAGGCCCCGGCTCGACCCGGTGGCCGCGGCCAGCTACCTCTGGAACGGCTTCATCCCCGGACCGGTCACGGCGGTCCGGGGGGTCGAGTCGCTGCGGCCGGGAGAGGTCCGGGCCGTCGACGCCGGCGGGGCGACCGTCCGATCGGATCGATGCTGGTCGATCCCCCGACCGGACCTCGGCTCCCTGCCTCCCGACGGATCGCCCGGGGCGGTCGACCGATCCCTGGGCGAGGCCCTGCGCGATTCGATCGGCCTGCACCTGATCAGCGACGTCCCCCTGGGGGTCTTCCTGTCGAGCGGGGTCGATTCCGGGGCGGTGGCCAACCTGGCCCAGCGGTCGTCCGATCGGCCCTTGCAGACCTTCACGCTGGCCTTCGAGGAAGGGGAGCTGAGCGAGGCCCCCTCCTCCCGGGCGATCGCCGGGGCGATCGGCTCGGACCATCACGAGGTCGTCCTGACCGAATCGCGATTCGTCGCCGACCTCCCCCGGGCCCTCGACGCGATCGACCAGCCGACGTTCGACGCCCTGAACACCTACTTCATGGCCACCGCCGTCCGGGAGGCCGGCCTGACCGTGGCCCTCGTCGGGACGGGCGGGGATGAGCTGTTCGGCGGCTACGACAGCTTCCGGGTCTTGCCGTCGCTCTGCCGGTGGTCCCGGCGATCGCGCGGGGTGCCGCCCCGGCTCAAGGGGCTGGCGGCGACCCTGATCGCCTCGGCCATGGGCTCCGGCCGCGGGGGGGTGATCCCCCCCCAGACCCGCTGGGCGAAGCTGCCGGAAATGGCGGCCGCGGGCGAGGATTTGCGCCGGCTGTACCAGCTTTCTTACGCCCTCTTCCTCCCCGACTTGCAACGCCGGTTGATGCCCGACGCTCCCGGCGGAGACGCCCTGGAGGACGGCCTGCCGGTCGCGTTGGCCGCCGAGCTGGCCGACGAGATCCGCGGCCGGGGGGTGCTCGATGCCGTGAGCGTGCTGGAACACCGATGCTTCCTGGGGGAACGCCTGCTGAGGGACTCGGACGCCGCCGGCATGGCCCCGTCGCTCGAGATCCGCTTGCCGCTGGTCGATTCGGCCCTGGCCGAGCATGTCTTTCGGATGCCGACCGATTCGCGGTACAATCCGATCGGCCGTAAGATGGCACTGAGGCGGTCGGGCCTGGTCGGGCTCGACCCCGCATTGTTTGACCGGCCGAAGCGTGGATTCGAGTTGCCGCTCAATCGCTGGATCGGTCGGAGTCTGGGGGATGAGATCAATACCCTGATGCGAGATCACTCGGCCGCGTCGGCGATCGGCCTCGACGGGCCGACCGTGGAACACCTGTGGGACGGCTACCGATCGGGGGCCCCGGGACTTTATTGGTCGCGAGTCTGGTCGATTTACGTTCTGCTTCGTTGGTGCCATGCCCACGGCGTCCTGTCCTGACCCCCTCGCTCCGAGCCGCGTAACGATTCGCCATGTGCCGTCCCCGACTCTGCCTCATCACCCCCTGCCGAGACGAAGCCGCGTATGCCCGTCGAACCCTCGACAGCGTGCTCGACCAGTCCCGGCCGCCGGATCTCTGGGTGATCGTCGACGACGGCTCGACCGATGGGACCCCGGAAATCCTCGAGGAGTATGCCCGGAAGCACGACTGCATCCGGATCGTCCGACGGCCGGACAAGGGGGAGCGCAGGGTCGGGCCGGGCGTGATCGACGCGTTCGATGAGGGGTATAAGACCGTCCAGTCGCTCGACTTCGAGTACATCTGCAAGCTCGATCTCGACCTGGACCTCCCCGAGCACTACTTCAAGATCCTCATCGACCGGATGGAGGCCGACCCCCGGATCGGCACCTGCAGCGGCAAGCCGTACTTCCGCCGGGGGGGGCAGCTCGTCAGCGAGATGTGCGGCGACGAGAACTCGGTCGGCATGACCAAGCTCTACCGCCGCCGGTGCTTCGAGCAGATCGACGGGTTCGTCCGGCAAGTGATGTGGGACGGCATCGACGGCCACCGCTGCCGGATGCTCGGCTGGATCGCCGCGAGCTGGGACGACCCGGAGCTTCGCTTCGAGCACCTCCGGCCGATGGGGAGCAGCCATAAGGGCTGGTGGACCGGGCGGGCCCGGCATGGATTCGGTCAGTATTTCATGGGGACGATTCCCTCGTACATGATCGCCAGCGCCCTGTTTCGGATGACGCGGCCGCCGCTCGTCCTCGGGGGGATGGCCATGCTCTCCGGATATTTCGGGGCCCTGCTCCGGGGGGCCGATCGCTACGACGACCCCGAATTCCGCCGCTTCCTCCGCGGCTATCAGCGCCGCTGCCTGCTCTTCGGCAAGGCCCGGACCACCCGCCAGTATGACCGGCAGCTCGCCTCCCGCTGGTCTCCCGACGCCCCCCCCTCCGAGGTCCTGTCGAACCGGTCCTTCGCCTGATCCGCCTCCGGTGCGCCCTTGGTGCGCGGCTCGGTGCGCCCTTGGTGCGCACGATTGACGGGGCAATGCGCCTTTCGTGCCGGGGAGTTACGGCAATCGACCCGGCTTCGTTTCGTCACCACGGCGGGCGGGATGGCTTCGTTTCGTCAGGCGAAGGCGAGCGTCGTTGCGAAGGTTGCGGGCCGTGTCGCCTCCCAGTCCGGTGCGCCGTCCGGTGCGCTTAGGGTGCGCCGTCCGGTGCGCCTCGGGTGCGCAGGCGTCCTGGGGATGATGATGCGTTCCGGGAAAGGACTTCGGTCGATCGGCCCCGGTTCGTTTCGTCAGGACGCCGCGCCTGAATGGGTTCGATTCGCGCCGGGGGGCGTCAAGCAGGCCGGCGCGGGGATCGGGCGGGGCGAGGGACGCAATCGGGTTGCCAAAGAGCCTGCGGTCCCGGGGACGGGGCATCGGCGGACCACGCTTGAGATCATCGGGGAAATGGCGGGCGCCGGTCACACAAAATCGGCCGATCGAGGAAAATTGACGCGAATTGATGATGGTGTGAGTGCCGCTTGGACGCGGATCATCCGAGTCCATGATGATCCTTGGGGCCCCGAGGGATGGGAACGAAGGGCGGCCCGGCACATGGATTGCCCACCGATCGGGCGCGTTGCCGGTGCGATTCGATCGGTCACCGACGAGTATTCCAAGACCTCGCAACCCAAGGATGTTCGCCCATGTTCTTCCACGACAAGGGGCTGCAATACCGGGCGAAGCCCGATCGGCCCGACCCGCTGTTCGCCGCGAAGCTGCAGGAGGTGCTGGGGGGCCAGTGGGGGGAGATGACGGTGGCCATCGGCTACCTGTTCCAGGGGTGGAATTGCCGGGCCCCCGGGAAGTATCGGGACATGCTGATGGACATCGGCACCGAGGAGCTGGCGCACGTCGAGATGCTGGCGACGATGATCGCGCGGCTGCTCGAAGGGGCGCCGATCAACATGCGGGATGCCGCCGTGGCCGAGCACCCGGCCCTGGCCGCGGTGATGGGGGGGATGAACCCCCAGCACGCGATCGTCAGCGGCCTGGGGGCGACGCCGACGAACAGCGTCGGCGTGCCCTGGAACGCCGGATACGTCGGCGCCAGCGGGAACCTGCTGGCCGACTTCCGCTACAATGTCACGGCCGAGTCGCAGGGGAGGCTCCAGGTGTGCCGCCTGTACAACATGACCGATGACAACGGCGTCCGGGACATGCTCTCGTTCATGATCGCCCGCGACACGATGCACCAGAACCAGTGGCTCGCGGCCATCGAGGAGCTGGAGGCCGACGGCCTGGAGGAGACCCCGGTGCCCAGCTCGTTCCCGCAGGAGCTGGAGCGGAGCGAGAACGCCTACCAGTTCTGGAACTGCTCGGCCGGCACCGAGAGCCGGGAAGGCCGATGGGCCAAGGGCGAGGCCCCCGACGGCAAGGGGACGTTCGAGTACGTCGCCGAGCCCAGGCCCCTGGCCGACGCCCCCACCCCTCCCCCGGCCGACCCCAGGCTGTACGGCACGGGCGGCGAGTGATCGACCGCGATCGTCGCCGACGAGGTGCCCAACCGGGACGACGGCCGCGGGATCACCGCGGCCGTCGTTCTTCGATTCCTCGCGCCGGTCGGCCCTGAGCACGAATGACGCGGCGAGACGAAGCCGAGCAAGCCTTGCCAACACATTCTCACGCGTATTGGCCCGAATCTTGCCCACACATTTGGCGCGACCGGCGCTGCGCGGCCCGGCTACCCGGCCTTGCTCCGCGACGAGTGGGATCGTTCTCTCTCGTCTGTTTTTTCTCGATCGTTGAGGCGCCCCGAGTGGTCGTGCCCGGGGTGGTCGAGGGCCGCGGCGGGACGAAGCAGGGCGAGGCGAGTTGATCCGCTCGGCGCGTCCCGGGAGATTGTCAGTCGAGAGGGCCTCTGGAAAAAATGCGGGGGACGGCCGCTTCGAGGCGGTTTCGGGCCTGGGAACCAAGCGAAACCAGGCTCGCCCGGACCCGCTTCGAGGCCCGATCGGCGGGTGATCTGGCATCGGCGACGGTCGCCGGCAAGGCGGGGGGAGAGTCGCATGCCAGGGCCCCTTTTTGGCGAGACGGCGGGGCCGACTCGCAAAGGAGGGTCGGCTGATGGCTCGCCCCTCGGGGCCGATCGTCCGGGGTTCCAGCCGGACGCTTGGGGGGCCGATTCACCGGGGACGAGCACCATGGGATACCGTATTTTCCTGTCGATCGCCATCGCGGCCGGGCTCCTCGCGGCCGCGCCGCTGATGGGCCTCCGCGCCCAGGAGAACCGGGCCGGCAACGAGTCGAAGGGGCAGGAGCAGCAGCAGAAGCAGGAGCAGGACAATCAGAAGTCGGAGTCGCGCGACCAGGCCGGCGATCGGATCGAGCAGGCCCTGGAAAGCTACCGCAATCGGGTCGATCAGGACATCGAGCAGACCCGAGAGGCGATCGACCGCATCCGAGGGGAACTGTCCGAACTGATCGAGCTGCGCTGCGACCTGGAGATTGCCCAGGCCGAGTTGCAGGCGGAATCCGGCAATCCGGGCGTCGCGGCCTACGCCGGGGGACAGGGGATCGGGGTCCAGGTGAACTCCCGCAACGCGGAGCGGGCCCGACGCGAGGCCATGAGCCGGAACCTCCGCCAGGCCCACGACCGCCTCCGCGCCGAACTCGATCGCATCCGCAACGACACGGACCGCCTGATCACCCAGGTGGAGCAGATCCGCGACCAACGTCGCCAGCAGGAGGAAGCCCGAGCCCAGGCCGAGCGGCAGCGGGATCAGCGACAGCAAGCGCAGGAGGGCCAGCAGCAAGAGCAGCAGCCCTCGCAGGAGGGAGCCTCCAGCAAGGATTCGTCGGGGAACGACGAGGAGAAACAGGACGACGATTCCCGCGCATGATCGGCGTTGAGCCTCGATTGTGCCGGGATGACCGGGGCCGCCTGGGCCCCGGTCATCCGCCCGGAGGGCATCCGAGGGCGAGGAGGCGGGGGCCGGTCCCGGGACGGGACGGGGGCACGCGGACCCCTCAAGGGCGATCGGGGCGGTTCTCGCGGCAAGGGACCTAGAGTTCTTGCATCGGGACGAGGCCGGCGGGTATGTTCCCCGGCCGGGGAGCCGGGCCTTTTGCCGGTCGTCTCGCCGGGAGACGTGCTCGACCCGATCCGGGCCATCGCCCCGGACGAGGACGACCAACGATGGCGCCGTCGGGTGCGGCCCCGGACCCGTAACGTGCTCGACCCTCGGAGGAAATGATCGGATGAAGCTCTTGTTGACCGGAGGCGCCGGCTATATCGGCAGCGCCTGCTTGCGGTGGCTCATCAAGCACGGGCACGACCCGATCGCCTTCGATGACCTGTCGGAAGGGAACCCGCCGAGCGTGCCGGACGATCGGCTGGTGGTGGGGAACATTCTTGATACGGACGCCCTGACCGAGGCGATGCGCAAGCACAAGGCCGAGGCGGTGATGCACTTCGCGGCCCTGGCGATCGTGCCGGACTCGGTGAAGGACCCGGACAATTATTACCGGGTCAACGTGGTCGGGACCAAGAGCGTGCTCGACGCGATGCGGAGGGCCGAGGTGCCCCGGATCGTCTTCAGCAGCACCTGCGCGACGTACGGCAACCGGGCGGAGATGCCGTTGACCGAGACGACGGCGCAGGACCCGGAGCATCCGTACGGGACGACCAAGCTGGCGGCCGAGCGCCTGATCAAGGATTACGCGGCGGCGTACGGCCTCGGCTATGCGATCCTGCGGTACTTCAACGCCGCCGGGGCCGATCCGGACGGGACGTATGGGGAAGATCGGCGTCACGAGACGCACTTGATCCCGTTGACCCTGCAGGCGGCGGCCGGTTTGCGGCCGAAGCTGACCGTCTTCGGGACCGACTGGCCGACCCGGGACGGCACCTGCGTCCGCGACTACATCCACACCGAGGACCTGGCCGACGCGCATCAGAAGGCCGTCGAGGCGATCGGGCCGGGCGACGGCCGGATTTACAACGTCGGCTCCGGCCACGGCGCGACGGTCCTGGAAGTGATCCGGGCCTGCGAGGAGGTGGTCGGCCGGCCGATTGCCCGGGAGCTGGCCGGGAGGCGGCCGGGGGATCCGCCCGAGCTGGTCGCCAGCCCCGAGAAAATCGCCTCGGAATTAGGCTGGAGCCCTCGCTATACTGACATCCGAGCGATCGTCGAGACCGCCTGGCGATGGCTCGAATCCCACCCCGACGGCTACGGCCCGAAGCCGTCCCGAGCCTGAGCATCTCGCCTCGAAGGACCTCGCATCCGTGACCGCCCCCCTGCCCCGACCGGAGCCCTCGACCTCCCCGGCCCTCGACGCGATTGGCGCGGTGGCGATCGGCCGCAACGAGGGGGATCGCCTGATCGCCTGCCTCGATTCGCTCGTCGGGCGGGTGGGGCGGGTCGTGTATGTCGATTCGGGATCTCGGGATGGGAGCATCGCGGAGGCGAGGGCGCGCGGGGTCGAGGTCGTCGAGCTGGACACGAGCATCCCGTTCACGGCGGCGAGGGCGAGGAATGAGGGGCTGGGGCGGTTGCTGGAGCTGGAGCCGGCCTTGAGGTTCGTCCAGTTCGTCGACGGCGATTGCGAGGTGGTCGACGGCTGGATCGACCGGGCGCGGTCGGAACTGGAATCGAGGCCAGAGCTGGCCGTGGCGTGCGGGAGGCGTCGGGAACGGCACCCGGACGCCTCGGTTTACAATCGGCTGGCCGACCTGGAATGGGATACGCCGGTCGGCGACGCCGAGGCCTGCGGCGGCGACGCCCTGATGCGGGTCGAGGCGTTGCGGCAGGTCGGCGGGTTCGACCCGACCCTGATCGCCGGGGAGGAGCCGGACCTCTGCTTCCGGCTCCGAGGGCTCGGGTGGAAGGTCGCCCGGCTCGACGCCGAGATGACCCGGCACGACCTGGCGATGACCCGATTCGGCCAGTGGTGGCGCCGTCACGTCCGGGCGGGGCACGCCTACGCCGAGGGGGCCTCCCGGCATTTCCGGAAGCCCGGCCGCCCCTGGTTTCGCCAGGCGGTCAGCAATGGCGTCTGGGGCCTGGCGGTGCCGGTCGCGAGCCTCGGCCTGGCCTGGCCGACCGGGGGGGTGAGCCTGATCGGCCTGCTCGGCTACCCGTTGATCGCCTACCGGGCCTCCCGGAGGCAGCGGGAGCGGGGGACGCCGGCGGGGCAATCGGCGCTCTTCGGCGTCTCGTGCGCCGTGTCGAAGTTCCCGCAGGCGATCGGGGGGCTTCGGTATGTGGGCAACCGGCTGCGAGGGCGTCGGGGGGCTCTGATCGAGTACAAGGGGGCGGTGCTCGGCGTGGGGGACCGTTGATTGAGAACGATCACCGGGACTCGAACGCTCCCCCCCCCTCTGGCCGATCCGACGACCGCTCCGGCCTTCGATGCCCAGGAACGGTGGGGGCAGTCTGCTTGATCTGATCGGTCGAAAGTGTGTCTTTTCCCCATCCGAGGAGGATCCATCCGTGGAGCGAACCGACGGTTCAGGCGAGATCTACCTGGTCGGCTGCAGCCGGTCGGTTCTGGACCTGAACCAGGAGGAACGGGACCGGATCAACCGGGCTCGATGCGTTGTCGGATTGAACAAGTTTGTCTATTTCAACAAGATTGCCGGCATCGTGCCGACGCATGCCTGGTTTACGGACGACCACCCCCCCTCTCCTCGAATCCTCAAGGACATCTTCACCTACTGCCACCGGGAGCACCTGAGGCGGTTGACCTTCGTGCTGTCGACGGGCTACGAGCGGTCGCTCCGGGTCGGCGCGTTGCGGTACAACCTTGCCCGGGTCCGTCGCCGGCTTCGGCTTCGTCGCCGCAAGGATTGGCCCCTGCTGCACGGGCCGGCCGGCTGCCGCTTCGAATTCGTGGCGCGGCACGATTGGCTCGAGGGAGGCCCGTGGGCGACGAGCCTCGACGAGCCGCTGTACAGCTTCCGAACGGCGTTCACCTCGGCGCTCAATTACCTGGCGATCCGGTATCCGGGGTCGACGATCCGGCTCGTGGGGACGGACTTCAACACGCCCGGTTATTTCTTCGAGGAAGAGATGCGTCGTCAGGCGCTGCCCTGGGACGACTGGACGGCGGCGATGCAAATCGAGCATGGGACGCATTCGGCCGCGGTCACCTACGACGGCGCGACCGTTTTCGACAAGTTCCCCTACATCCGCGAGCAACTCGACCGGGCGGGCGTCCGACTGACCTGCAACAACCCGGACAGCGAGGCGGTCTTGCGGGGCCTGGCGTCGTTCTCGCCGATCGTGCCGGGCGTCGAGGCCTGGGAACCCATGGCGATCCAGCCTGTCAGACCCAATGGAGCCCGTCCATGAATCAGACCCCGTTTCCTGCCGTCTCGGTCCTGATGCCGGCCTATAACGCCGAGCGTTATATCGAGGAGGCGGCCGAGAGCATCCTGGCGCAGACGTTCACGGATTTCGAGTTCCTGATCATCGACGACGGTTCGACCGACGGGACCCGATCGATCCTCGAACGGATTGCCGCCCGGGACTCGCGCGTCCGACTCGTCAGCCGGCCGAACGCGGGCTATGTGGTGTCGCTCAACGAGATGATCGGGATGGCCCGGGCGCCGTTGCTGGCCCGGATGGACGCGGACGATGTGGCGTTTCCGGGCCGGTTCGAGCAGCAGGTGGCGTTCCTGAACGAACACCCCGAGGTGGTTGCCGTCGGCGGGATGGTCGACTTCATCGACTATCGGGGCAGGCTGATCGCCCCCGGCGGCCACCCGGCGATGAGCCACGAGGAGCTGCAAGACGCGGCCCTCTCGGGCAAATGCCCCCTGAATCACCCGAGCGTGATGATGCGATCCGAGGAGGTCCGGGCCGTCGGCGGTTACCGGCCGGAGATGGAGCCCGCCGAGGACATGGACCTCTGGCTCCGGCTCGGGGAGCGTGGCCAGGTGGTCAACCTCCCCGTGACGGTCACGCGGTATCGGCTGCATGACAAGTCGGTCAGCGCGGTGCGGCAATCGCGGCAGCTCGACCGATTCCGGGCCGCTTCGCTCGAGGCATGCGCCCGTCGTGGCATCGCCCCTCGGTTCGAGTCGAGCGCGCCGTGGCGGCCGACCGACCGGGTGGCCCGGGGCAAGTTCAACCTCTGGTGCGGCTGGGGGGGCTTCAACCGGGGTGACCGGCTGATGGCGATCGAATACGGCCTCCGGGCAGTCGGGCTGATTCCCTTCACGACGATGTCCTGGCGGCTGCTGGCCTGTGCCCTGCTGAAGCCGCCGAAGCCCCGGACCGCGCCGGCCAGCGTAGCGGACCCAACCGAGTGACGCGTCAATCCAACGAGGATCTGCCCCGATGAGTGGAACGCCGACGGTCAGCGTCCAGATGGCGGCCTACAACGCCGAGCGTTATGTCGCGGAGGCCGTCGAGAGCATCCTGGCCCAGACGTTCGCGGATTTCGAGTTCCTGATCATCGACGACGGTTCGACTGACCAGACCCGGGCCATCCTGGAGCGATACGGTCAGGCCGACCGGCGCATCCGGATAATCAGCCGGCCGAACCGGGGGATCGTCGAGACCCGCAACGAGCTGCTCGGGCTCGGCCGGGGCGAGTTCGTGGCGATCATGGACGCCGACGACGTGGCCATGCCCCTTCGGCTGGAGCGTCAGGTCGATTATCTGAGACAGCACCCGGAATGCCTCGCGGTCGGGAGCGCCGTGCGGGTGATCGACCCGGACGGAGACCCCCTTTGCGTCTGGAACGAGGACGCCTTGACCCATGAGCAGATCGACCGGATTCACCTCGAGGGGGGCAGCCGGGGGGCCGTCATCAATCAGCCGGCGATTCTGATGCGGGCCGCCGCGGTGCAAGCCCTGGGAGGCTTCCGCAGGCGGTTCGAGCCGGCCGAGGACCTCGACCTCTACCTTCGCCTGGCCGAGGTCGGGAGGCTGGCCAATCTGCCCGAGCCGCTGCTCTGCTACCGGATGCTCCCGACCAGCGCCGGCCACGCCCGGAAGCAGGAACAGCTGAACGGGATGTGGGAGGCGATCGCGGAGGCCCGGCAGCGTCGGGGATTGCCCGAGGCCTCGCCGCCGCCCGAGCCGCAGCCTTCCAACCTCTCCGACCTGAAGCGGAATCAGTTCGTCTGGAGCTGGTGGGCCATCCGCTCGGGCCAACTCGCGACCGCGAGGAAGCATGCCTGGGCCTATTTCACGCATCGCCCCATGTCCCTCTCTTCGTGGAGGCTCCTGTATTGCGCCATCCGAGGACGATGAACAGTCCCGAGGTCTCGGACGCGGTGGGCCCGCCCGGGCCTGGCTCGGAGGGACCGCTCTCGATCAGCGTGGTGAGCCCGGGATGGCCGGCCAACGCGTTCCCGAACGGCGTGGTGACCTCCCTTACCTCGATCGTCCCCGAGCTGCGTCGGATGGGCCACGCGGTGCAAGTGCTTGCGTCCCGCGTCGCGGAGGGGGGAAGCCGGGCCGGTGCGGCCGATTCGGGAGGCGTCTTCGACCTGAGATCCGAAGGCGGCCCGATCGGCCCGATCGGCTGGCTCGGCGATCGGCTGCGTTACCGGATCGACCCGAGAGGGGCAAACGATCACCGGCAATGCCGGGCGATCCTGAACGTCGCGCGCCGGCTCGCAGAAGGGCCCGGGCCGCACATCCTGGAGATGGAAGAGGCGTTCGGCTGGCCCCGGCTGGTCGGCCCCAGGTGCCCGATGCCGGTGGTCGTCCGACTGCACGGCCCCTGGTTCCTGAACGGCCCGAACAACGGAGCCGACCCGGCCAGCCCGGAGTTCGCCCGGCGGGTCCGGAAGGAAGGCCTGGCCATGGCCTCGGCCGGGGCCATCACCGCGCCGAGCCGAGACGTCCTGGAGCGGTCGAGGGCGTATTACGGCCTGGCGCTGGAGGGTGCGGAGGTCATCCCGAACGCCACGCCGCAGATCCCCGAAGCGGACCGCTGGCGGCGGGAGGGGAGCGACCCGGATCGCATCCTGTTCATCGGCCGGTTCGACCTGCACAAGGGGGGGGACACGATCATCGATGCGTTCGCCCGGCTGCTGCGGGATCGGCCGTCGGCGCGGCTCTCGTTCGTCGGCCCGGATCGCGGTCTGGAGCGAGACGGCCGCCGATGGAACCTGGAGGCGTACGTCGAGCATCGGCTCCCCGGGGCCCTCGGGGATGGCCGGGTCGAGTGGCTCGGTCAGAGGCCCAACACCGAGCTGAACGCGTTGAGGAGGCGGGCGGCCGTGACGGTCTCGCCCTCGCGCGATGAGAACTTCCCGATGGCGATCATCGAGGCGCTGGCGGTGGGCTGCCCGATCGTGGCCGCCCGGGCCGGCGGGGCCGCCGAGGCGTTCGAGCACGAGACACACGGCTTGTATGTGAGGCCGGCCGACCCGGGCGACCTGGCGGCGGCGCTGTCGAGGATGCTGGCCGACCCGGCCCGGGCGGCGGCGATGGGGGCGGCCGCGGCGGAGCACTGCCGGAGGAATTACTCGCCCGAGGTCGTTGCCGAGCAGACCCTCCGGTTTTATCGTCGAGTGCTGGCCAAGGGCGCGACTCAAGGTGACTTTACGCAGAAGCAGAAGGAGCCACGACCGTGAGTCAGACCGCCATGGTCGCCCTGCTGGCCTGGCCCGTGATCTGCTTGCTCTTCTTCGCGGTCCTTGGGCCGTGGAGGGGAGTGATCACGTCTTACATCGGCTCGTATCTGGTCCTGTCCGGCCAGGTCATCGTCCCGATGTCCGGCTTGCCGGATTACACCAAATTCACGGCGGCCAACCTGGGCGTCCTGGTCGGCATCCTGATCTTCGACCTTCGCCGGTTCGGCATGTTCCGGCCTCGCTGGTACGACTCGGCAGCCCTGATCCTCTGCTGCGTCCCGGCCATGTCGTTCCTGAGCAACGGCCTGGAACTCTGGCCGATGATCTCGGCGCTCAACTCCACGATCCAGGCCTGGATCCTCCCCTACTTCGTGGGCCGGCTTTATGTCGGCGACCCGGGAGCTGACAGGGATCTGGCGCTGGGCCTCACGCTGGCCGGCGTGTTGATGACCCCCGCGATCCTCCTCGAGAAGTTCGGCCACTTGTCGATCAGCGGGATCGTCTACGGGATCCCCCTGTTCAACGGATATAAGCATGGATTTTACCGGCCGGTCGTCATGGCGACCAACTCGCTTGAGCTGGCACTCTGGTCGACCCTGACGGGAGTCGTTGCCTTCAGCGTGTGGGTGACCCGGGCCGTGCCGAGATTGATCGGAGTGCCGTTCGGATTCTGGGCGGCAACGGCCATCGGGGGCGCCATGATCTGCCTGGAGACGGCGGCCCTGGGCTTCTTGATGGCCGGGATCTTCCTGATCTCCGTCACGGCGGGTCGGCCGCGGTTCGGCTCCTTGCCCGAGTTGCTGGCCTCGGCGGCGGTCCTGGTCGTGATCCCCAAGGCAGGGATCAAGGTCGCGGTGATGGGCCTGACGGGGATCGGGCTCGTCCGCTATCTCTCGCAGCATCGGGCGCGATTGCTCATCACGGCTGCAAGCCTGGTCGCCCCGGTCTACCTGGCCCTGCGGGTCACCAAGCTCACGACCCGGAGCATGCTGACGTCGACCATCTACGCGATCCTCGGGACCGAGCGTGGGTGGTCGTACACGTTCCGGATCATCATGGAAGACTTCATGATCCGGCATGTGATGAATCGGCCATTATTGGGGTGGGCGACCTACGCCGAGGGACGGGCACGGGCCCCGGAGGTCAAGATCCTCGACAGTTTGTGGATCATCCACATGGGAATGCACGGCATCATCGGCCTTGCCTCTCTTTATGCGATGCTGACGCTCCCTGTCCTGTTGACCAGCGTCCGACGGCCGGTCGAACACTGGTCGGACCCGCGCCAGGGCGCGACCGTGGGCCTGGCAATCGCGATTCTGATGTACACATACGACAGCATGCTCAACGCCTACTCGATGATTCCCGTGCCGCTGATGGTCGGGCTCGTGATGGGCCTCCCCGCGGCGATGGGACAGGCCCGGAGCTGGGCCTCGCAGGCGACGGCCGACCGAGAACTCGAGCGGGTCGACCGGCTCGCGGCGACGGGCAGGGTCGAGGACGCCGAGGCGTTGTGCCGACGGCTGATTGCGGTCCGATCGGCCGGCCGATCGGATTACGAATCGTTGGCCGATGCCTGCGATCGGCTGGCGGATTTGCTGGAAGCGATCGATCGGCCGGAGGAGGCCGAACCCTCGCGTCGTCAGGCCCTGGAGCTGCGGATTGCCGTCGCGTCCTCGGCCTCGAATGACCCGGGGGCGAGGGCGACCCTGGCGGGCTGTTGCGAGCGACTGGCCCGCAATCTGATGGCTCGGGGGCGATCGTCCGAGGCAATCGAGCTGCGAGGCCTGGCCCTCGAGCAGCGAGCCGCCGTGGCCGCCGTCTTCCCGGAAGATCAAGCCGCCCTTCATCTTTATGCCGACGACCTGAACGACCTGGCCTGGTTGCTCTGCGTCGGCGGCGACCGAGTGGTTCGCGACCCGGCTCGGGCGGTCGTGATGGCCGAGCAGGCGGTCCGGATTCGCCCGGCCTGCAAGTCGTACTGGAACACCTTGGGGGCGGCCTATCTTCGGGCCGACGACCCCGGCGCGGCCCTGGCGGCACTGCGTCACTCCCTGCGGATTGGCCCCGACGAAACCGGCTTTGACGAGGTCCTGCGGGCACTGGCACTGGCCTCGCTGGGCGATGCCGAGGGGGCTCGAGAGGCGCTTGCCCGGGTTGACCAATTGCTCGAAGGTGGCCGAGGGGCCTCCGCCTCGCTGCTCCGCCTGCGGGCCGAGGCGGCGGAGATGCTCCGCTCTTCCGTCCCGGCCGTCGTTCAATAACCGGATTCGGCAGGGGTCCGGCCCGGGCCAGCGTGATTCGGGAGCGATTCCGCCCGGTCGTCTCTCCTCCCGGGAGTGGCGACGGGGAGGAATCACTTCGGGGCGGTTTCGTAATTCGCTTCTTTGTCAAAAATAAAGTGCTTAAGACGGCCTTTTTTCCTGATAGTAACAGCAGGGAACATTGTCACGGGGCCGGCCGCAGGTTGCGTCGAGCCCGGCGAAACACTTCCGCCGAGGAGCCATTGGGCCCGGTTTTGCGCGATCGACGAACGATCGGCCCCCAGAGCCGGGCGGGCCTGCCGCGACTCCCCCGTTTTTCCCCGACGATTCTCCGCCCCGCCAACGCCGACGGGCCGCGCCTCCGGGCAAGGGCTCTATTTTCCTCGCGTTGCGTGCCTGGCTGTGCGGCGGGCCGGCCGTTGATCGCTTGAGATCGCGGCCGGACGCCACCCATCAAGGCCAAGGCGGCGGTCGATCGGAATGCAAAGCCTGCCCTCCGACGTTGGATGGGCGGACGCCGGCCTCGCATCCATCTCATCGGGGCCCACTCATGCCTTTCACCGATCCGGACAATCTGCCCGAGCGACTGCTCTGGCTCCGTGCCGATCGCGGTGTTTCCGGACACGGCGCCGCGCATTGGAATGGTACGACCCATACCCAGCTTGTTGGTTCTGGGAAATCCGGGATGGAAACCGGCGTCGTCGACTTCGCGTTCGCGTGCTGGGTCCGCGTCAACGAGCGGCCGCCGGGGGTCGGGTTCTCAAACTCGAGGACGCACATCGCCAGCAAGTGGGGAACGGGCTCGGAATGGCTGTTGTGCCTGAATTCTCCGACCGGAGCGGACCAGTTCTGCTTCACGGCCCGAGGGGCAAGCAGCGCCAATTCCCCCCGATCCGCGATCCCCGGCGGCATCGAGCTGGGGCGCTGGTACTTCGTGGTCGCCTGGCACGACGCGACGACCAATCCCTCGGGCCGGACCCTCAATCTGAGCGTAGACGGCCAGACCGTCGCCTCGGTGCCTTACAGCGGGTCGCCGCTCGAGAGCTGGACCTCGTTCACGCTGGGGGCCACGGCCAACGCGGGCGGCTATCCCCCGATCAGTCTGAGCCGCGCCGCCTTTTTCAAGAACGCGCAGGGCGGGATCGGGTCGAGCATCCAGGCGATGATCGCCACCCTCTATGGCGGGGGATCGGGGGCCGATCTCGAGCAATTGAGCCCGGAAGACCTGCGCAATTGGGGGACGGTGGCCTACTGGCCGCTCGACGAGCTTGAGGGCACGCGCCGGAATATTTACACGATTTCGGGGGGGCGAAACCTCTCGGATTCGTCGGGGATCGGGAGCGTCGGGGGTCCATTCCGAGGGCGGCCGCCCCATGACAGCCTGGCAACCGGATGGACGGACCAGCTCAATGGCCGGACCTTCTCGTCGCCCGGCTGCCCCTGGCGAGGGGACTCGGCCCGGGTGTTCTCGAACACCAGGGATCGCCGGTTCGAGCACGGGGAGGCGCTGCTATCGGGGCGTTCGGCGTGGACGGCGACCGTGACGGGAGCCGCGCGATCGGGGCTCGGCTTCAGCCTGTATGGCGAGTCGGAGGGGGCCGGGGACGATCATTTCCTGGAACTTCGCGTCGACCATGACGGCGTCCCGGAGCTGGCGATCAAACCGGTCGGCCATGCCGAGGAGGTCGTCCGCGCCTCGGATTCGCTCGCGGGCCTTCGGTCGATCGCAGCCGCGACGACCGAGGCCATGCCGCTGGCCTCCGACAGCGTGCCCCGCGTGAGATGCCTGGTCACGGTCGGCCCCGGGCATCCGTTTGCCACCACCGACGTGATCCGGGTCTCGGGCCTGGGGCCGCCCTTCGACGGCGAGCACTGGGTCACCTACGCGACCGAGGAGGCCGTTCACTACGTCGTCGACAACCCGACGGCCCCGCCGGCGACGGCGGGGGCCCGGCGGTTCTCCGGAGGATCTCCGGCCTCGAACCCGGCCCCGGAGCGCGTCGTTCCGGACACGCTGGACCACCGATTCCCGGGGGACTGGTCGGGTTCCGAGTGGTCGGTTGCCGGCTGGGTCCGCAAGACCAGCGAGGCCATCGACGGTCGGGCGGGCGGGAGCGGCCTGTTCGCCGCGAAGGACGCCGCCGACCTTCGAGTCCTGGGAACTCGCCCGCAGATTCTCCATGCGGGAGACGGGTCCCCGGGGACGTACCGGCTGGACCTGCCGGGAGGCCCCTCGGCGACGTTCGGAGACGCCCCGCTGGAGAGCTGGGTCCATCTGGCGGCCGTGCGATCAGGAAACGCCATCACGCTTTATCGCGATGGTCTTGCGGTCGCCACGCTCGACGTGTCGTCCGACCCGACATGGGGGTCGATCTTCTCGGGCTTCAGCTTCGGCGGCAACGCCGAGATGAGCGCGGGGCTGCCCTGCTTGCTCGACAACTGGGGGATCTGGTTGGGCCGGGCCCTCTCGGCGGCCGAGGTCGGCACGCTGTTCGGGGGCGGCACGGGGGTGGCGTTCGCGGGACTCCCGGCCGGCCTGAAATCCGGCCTGACGGCCTGGTACGACTTCGATGAGGTTTCCGGGACGGCGGTGGACGCCTCGGGCAAGTATCCCTTGAGGGAACGGGGCCTGGTGTCGTCGGGAGAGGGCCTCGGCGGGGGCATCCCGTTCGGCTCGGCCGTCTCGATGGGTCGCGTCCGAGGGACCGGGTGTACTCAGATCGCCGACGAATTCACGACCGACGCCGGGAGGGCCTTGGAATACCGGCGATGGGTCCTCACCGTCCGTCGATCCGGCTCGGACGTGTCGTTTTTCCGCAACGGGGCGTTGATTGGCTCGGGGACACTCCCGCCCGAGCTGCTCGGGCCGTCCTCCGGAGTGTCTCGGATCCTCGGGACCTCGAACCGGTTCGGAGCCCCTCACGGGGCCATCGAGCATGTGCATCTGGCCGGCAGCGCGCTGGATGACGCGACGACGTTCGGGCTGGCGGCCCGGTTCTCGGTCCGGCTGAGCCAGTCGCGAGGGGTCGGCCCGCTGGGGGTCTTGTTCGATGCGACCATGTTTCCCGGCGTCGATCCCATGGCGCCCCAGGATTATGATTATCTCTGGAGCTTTGTGCGAGCGGGCACCCAGGAGCTCCACGACCCCTTCCTCTCTCCGGTCAGCGGCCAGGCGTATGCGCGATCGACCGGGTTTTTCGTGTCTCAGGTCTTCGAGAACGAAGGCGAATATGACGCTCACCTGGTCGTGCTGACCCCGCGATACAACCGGCGGGGGGAACCTCAACCGCAATCGTGCCTGTTCGCCGGGAAGGTGGCCACGATCACGGTCGACCCCTGGCCGGCCCACGGGACGACCTATTACGTCTCGTCGACGCATCCGGACCGGAGCGATTCCGGGCCGGGGACGTCGCCGGACACTCCGCTTGCATCGATTGCCCATGCGTTGACCCGATTGACCTGCCCCTATACCCGCATCCTGTTCAGGCGCGGAGACGTCTTTCCGTTCTCGGGGACGCTCTCCATCCTTTACCGACGCGGCCCGATGATGCTCGGTTCTTACGGCGACCCCGCTGCGGAGAAACCCATCCTGCTGGCCCCCCCGAACACCGAAGGCGGCCTCGGCCATGTGAGCCTCGAAGAGAACTCCGACCTTCGCTTCCTGGGGATCGCGTCGCGCGAGCAGACGAGCCGAACGAAGCCTGCCTTCCGATTCTGGGGCAAGAACTTCAACCTGACGTTCCAGGATGCCGACATCCGCGAATCGGGGATGTGCTTCCACATCACGAATGGCGACCGGGCCACCATCGTCGACAGGTCCTATCTCGGGGCCGCGTCGGATTACACGCTCTACAGCGAGGGGGGGTTCGATGTCAGCCTGACCCGATGCGCGATGGAGGCGTTCCCGGGCCAGCACTTCGTGCGGCTCAATCAGTCGCAACGTTCACACGTCGCGCACTGTTACCGCAATGAGAGTCCCTACCCGATTACGAGGACCTGGTTCACACCGCGGCACCAGACTCGTTTTTTCGTCGTGACCGACTCGTCCGGCGACAATTTGCAGACGGTGATCGGCAGCACCACGGAACACCATACCGGGATCCAGTGGGGGCTCATCGAGCGCAACAACCTTCGCTTCATCGACCTGCACAGCAGCAGCTCGACCACGGTCCGCGGCAACGTGATGGTCAACCTGAACCAGCCTGAACACATCAACAAGCATATCTACTGGCGTGATGAAGGGGCCTCCCGCAGCCGACGCGCCGAGGATGGGCGCGGGTACGGGAATCAATTGTTGCCGACTTATTCGGTACGCCACTGGCTCCCGGACCGGACCCTCCTCGTGAATGAATCGAATTTCAATTACTCGCCCGAGGCGGCGCTAGTGCCCCCGACCGTCATTCCGATTGCGGAGGTCCCGGGGGGGACGGTGCTGGCGGCATCGGGGTTCGGCGCGGGGGGGCCGGAGCCCTGGTCGCTGCGATGGATGAGGCGGCCGGCGGGGGGAGATGCACCGTTCGAGCCCCTCGTCGGCCACAAGAGCGCGAGTATCGTCGATCGGAGCGCGACGCCCGGGAGCTACGAGTACCGGATCGATCTGGTCACGGTTTCGGGCCTGGAAGCGGTCGGGTCGGGCGTGTTGACGGTCGAGATTCCGGGCAACCAATCCGGTTATCGGATCGAAGTCCCGGCCCCGGCAGAATGCTTCGCGGGCGAGTCGTCCAGGTATTTCCGGGTCTCGCTCCAGGGCGATCCGCCGGCCAGCCCGGTGACGATCACCCCCAGGAGCAACGGGCCGGGACATTTCGATCCTCCCTCGGTCGTCCTTTCCGCCGAGGCGCTTTCAGCCCAGTTCCGCTTCGTCCCGGATCCGACGCCGGCTGGCGTGGGAACGTGGCTGATCTCGACCCTCAACGACGCAAGCATGGTCGACCCCGACCCGAAGGCGTTCACGGTCCTGGCCCAGGTCACGGATCCGCCGACGGACCCTTCCGATCCGCCGACGGACCCGACGGACCCGCCGACGGATCCAGGAGATCCGCCGACGGATCCGGGGAACCCGCCAGCACCTCCTCGGCCGAACGCCATTCGGCTGAGACTGCTCCCCGACGTGACTCCTCCGGTCGGGATCAGTCATGGCGGCCTGGCAGGCTTTCCCCAGAAACGAACCTCGACCGAGGGGGCATCGTCTCAGGACGTTTCGAATCAGCATCCCCTCTCGCCGCCGCCGGCCAGCAGCGACTCGATCCGAGGGGATCGAGGGGGATCGCCCGCGTCGAACGGCCGCCCCCTGACCCCCTGGTTCCGCAGAGGAAGGAACTAACGGTTCATTTGAACGATTGAGCAACCCTGGCCGATTGCCCACGACGTTACCGCTGGGTACCTTCGTGATCCGGCAATCGGCCAGGGCTCGCCCCGGCGTCTTGGTCGATACTCCGGGTCGGCATATGCGAAATTCGCCGTCGCCGCCCTCCTGGCCTTTCGGTCAGGAGGACCGGGACGCGGCAGGGCCTACCTTGATCTGCTTCGGCCGGGCCGATTCGGCCTTCGGCAAGGTCAGGCGCAAGACGCCGTGGTCGTGCTCGGCCGTCGCGCGATCCGCGTCAACGGGAACGGCCAGGGTCACCGTCCGACGGAAGGTGCCGTGACGCCGCTCGCGGAGGTGCCAGGTTTCGTGCTCGTGTTCCTGCTCGGCCTGCGTCTCCGCCTGGATCGTCAGGGTATCGCCGTGGATGGTGACCTGGACGTCATCGGGCTTGATGCCCGGCAGCGACGCCCGGACCACGAAGGCTTCCGGCGTTTCCGAGATGTCCAGCGGCAGCACCAGGGCCGATCCCCCCGGAGCCACGCTGTCAGGCCGCACGAAGCTCTCCTGCAAGAGCGTATTGAACGCATCGCGGAGGCTCACCATCTCTCGGAATGGATCCCAGCGTTCGGTCGCCATCGTTCTCCCTCCCCGATTCTCGATTGTCCTGGGCCCGCCCGGCGCGTACCGGGAGCACGGCCCGGATCCGGACGTCTCTTGAAAACAACACGCCTCGCTCAACCCGGGCTCTCCGTGAGCGGAACCACCTTTGCTCCGTCAAACACGGCCCGAATGGCGTAGCGCCTGAGATTGCAACCACCGTGCCGACCAAATTTAATTTATTCTAATCCATTTCGACAAAAGGAATTACATCCAACGCGAAGATCGAACCGATCGGCCACAACTGCCACAATGGCACCAAAGGCGTGACTGCAAACCCGGACACCACGACCATGCATGCCATTTTGGCAATCGCGGCTTGAACTTGACAGCGTTCCATGAGCGTCACCTAACATCATCTCACCCGGTATAATGATTGCTTAACCGTAATGCGTCGGGCAGGCATCGGCCCCTGCGAGCCCCTCTTCACCATTTTGATCCGGAGCGGGGGAGGCCCCTCATCACGCGACCTGATCGCCATCCTGATCCGAATGGCTCCCAGGGCCCGGCGCCGCTGCCGCCGCTCTGGATTGGGGGGGGGCTCCGCCTTCGGTTGATCAGCCCGAACGGCCAGCGAACCATTGCGATCGTCAACCGGCCTTTCGCTCTGATCGGACGGGCCGCGACGGCTGACATCCCGGTTTCGAGCCGTGAGGCGAGCCTCCGGCATGTCTACCTCCACCGGAATGCCCACGGGGTGTTTGCGGTCGATCTGGTGTCCCGCACGGGGACGCGGTTCGACGATGCGTCGCCCGGTTCCCGGGCCGCCTGGCTTCGGCCTGGTCGGGGCCTGGAACTGGCCGGGCATCGCGTCGAGCTCCTCGAACCCGCCTCGGGCCCGGAGGGCTTGCCCGAGCTTGATCCGCTGGCCGGAGGCAAGCATCTTCCCCCGCTGGTGCTCAGGCCCGAGGATCACCTCGATCAGGCGGCCTCGATGCTTTCGGAGCTGTCGTTCCTGGGGCGAAGCCGCGCCTGTGCCCTCCGGGTTGAAGGGACATCCGTTGCCCGGGTGCATGCCGTCCTCGTGAGGTCCGCCCCGGGGAGCTTCCTCGTCAACCTCGCCGGTTCCGGTTTGACGATTCGAGGCGAGCCGGCTCCCCTGGTCGCCGCCTTGCAGCATGGGGACCATCTGGGGCTGGGCCCGCGTCGGTTTCTGGTGGAACTCCATCCGGGGGATCACGCGGGGCTCGCCACCCTGCCGGCAATCCAGGGTGATGCGGCCGGCAACGGACCGCCGGACGATTTGCCCGCGCCCTCGACACCTCCCAGAGAGCTGGGACACGAGGACGTGACGCGAGCCCTGCAGGCGGTCCGGGACGGTCAGGATGTCCTGATCCGGACCAACGACCAGTTTCAACATGCCCTGGTCGCCGCCGTCCGGCAGCTCTATCAGGAACAGTCCGCCCTGTTCGATCGCCACCTGGATCGACTCGACCGCCTTCAGCATGAGGTGGCTGAACTGCGGGCTGAGCTCCGGGAACGACTCGATCCCGCTCCGCTGCTCCCCCCTGCTCCGGATCGATCGACGGCCCTGCCCCCCCCTTCCCCTCCCCCCCTGGACATCCCCCGCCCCGCGCTGGCCCCCCCGTCAGAACGGGCAACCTCCTGGCTGATCGATCGCCTCGGCGAGCTGGAAGAGAAGGTCGAGCAGGAATCGCGATCGGGCTGGCGTGACCTGCTCTCCCGGCTCGGGACCCCCTTGCGGGCCCGAGACGGCCTCTGAGCCCTTCGAAGTACGACGCCCCAGGACGCTCCAGGACGGCCCGAAAGTTCGGGGCGGTAAGATTGTCGACACACGCCCCGGCATCGCCCCTGGCGGCATCCTGGAGCGTTTGGCGCTAGTTGTCGCGCCGATCGTTGCCGCGATTTGGTCGAATCAGGCCCGAAACCCGCCCCGAACCGCTCCGGACTACCGATTAACCGGACACCCTGGCGGCCTGTCCGCCCCTTCCCGCGATCCGCACGTCTTGTACCGATTAACCGGACACCCTTTGCCCCTCGTCCGGCGCCCATCCCCGGGCCGCGATCGCCGGATGAGGCGGCGCCGGCCTTTACCGATGGACCGGACACCCTCGGCACTTGATTCCCTCAATGGGCGATGGACGCCCGTACTCACGATAAACCGGACACCCTTGGGGCAACCCGGTGGCGTCCCAGCAGGGCCCGGCCGACTTCCCGCGATCGCCCCCTGCTGAACACACGTTTCTCCCGATTAACCGGACACCCTTCGGGCGATGGCCGGAAGTCCTGGCCGTTTCCAGCGTGCACTCACGATTCACCGCCCGTACCGGACAAATGGCCAGAAAAGATTCTGGGCGCCTTCGGGCCGGGCCTCTAAAGATTCTGGGCGCCTTTACCGATTAACCGAGCATACTTTCGGGTGCACCTAACGATTAACCGGACACCCTTTCGAGTGCACCTAACGATTAACCGAGCATACTTTGGTTCCGCAAACCCTTTTGTGGAAAAGACTTGCGATTCCCTAGACTTTTGTTTTTAAGACTTTTGTTTTAAGAACAACAACAACGCGCGCGCTCGCGTACGTGCGCACGCGCGAAGGGCGGGCAATTGCTGGAGGTTTGCCCGTTGTTGTTGCATATTTTCCCCACGGGGACGGAGAGAACCCGTTCCGGACCTCGGCTCCCGGGACGCCCCTGGAACAGGACCGCCGCCGTGACGACGCCCGATCGCGAAGCCTCCCTTTTCGACGACCCGGACGACTCGGATTTCGCCGATGAGGCGACCGCCGAGCCCGCCTTCAAGGACGAGCTGAACCTGGCCGAATTCCCGATCGCCTCGCTCGCAGACCGGGTCCCCGATGGCCAGACCACGCTGGTGTTCGAGGATCGCCTCGATCGGCGCGACGGCCCGCCGATCGTTCGCCGGCTGACCATCATGGGGACGGCCAAGCATGGATTGCCGACGTCGATGGACGATGAAATCCTCGTCGGCCTGATCCAGTTGACCAAGCGTTGGAATAATTTCACCGAGCCGAAAGTGAGTTTTTCCCGCTACGAATTGATCGAGCTGCTGGGCTGGCCGCAGACGGGGCAGAGCTATCGGAGGATCGAGGAGGCGTTACACCGATGGGTCGGGATTGTCCTGTCATATGAAAATGCATGGTGGGATAACGCGGAAAAGAGCTGGGTTGATGAAAACTTCCACGTCTTGGACAACGTCTCGCTCTACGCCAGTGAGCGTCGTCGGCCTCCTCGGGGCGGGGCGGCGGCGCAAGGGACGGGGTCCCGGAGACGGGGCAAGCGAGGGAACGCCCCCCCGCCGCTCTCGAGTTTCAAGTGGAACGAGGTCATTTTCCGCAGCTTTCAGAGCGGGAATCTCAAACAAATCGATCTCGAATTCTATTTGAAATTGAGATTGCCGACAACAAAGCGGATGTTCAGATTCCTTGACAAACGATTTTACCGATGTGACAGAATCGAGTTTGATTTGCGCGTGTTCTCGTGCGAGCACATCGGCCTGAGCCGATCGTACAAGCCGACCGAGCTGAAGCGTCGCCTGCGTCCTGCCATTGCCGAGCTGGAGCAGCAAGGGTTCCTCGAGCCGATGGCGGAGGAGGATCGTTACCTCCGCAAGACTCGCGGGGCCTGGCAAATCGTGTTCCTCCGAGGGCCGCGGGGTCGGTCCCCGATCGAGCCAACCGCCGAGGAGCGTGCGGAGCTGGTCACCCTGCTCACGGGCCGAGGAGTGACTGCACGGATTGCCGTCGAACTCGTCGAGCGACATCCCCCGGAATTGATCCGCGCGAAAGTTGCTTTCTTTGACTGGATGGTGGCTCGGGACGATAAACGCCTGGCCAAGAACCCGGCGGGGTATCTCGTCGCCTCAATCCGAGAGGATTACCAGGCCCCCGAAGGCTATGTCCCCCCCGACGACGCCGAACAGCTTGCCAGGGCCGAGGCGTCTGTTGCCGAGGAGGAACGGCGGCGTCGAGAGGAGGAACTGAAGGCCAGTGAGCGGCTTCGGGCGGAAGAAGCGGCCGAGGTGGCCCGGATTGCGGAATTGAGGGCCCGCTGGGACGCCCTCCCGGCAGCCGATCGAGACGCCCTCAAGGCCCAGGTCAAGGCGGCTCATCCGGGGCTTCGCCGCTCTCGGAATGCGTTGGAACGATTCTGCCTGGAGGCGCTGGACGCCCGGATCAAGGGGCACAACCCTCCGGGACAGCCGTCCTTGTTTGCGGACGATGACGCCTGATCTGGCGTTATCGCGGGCGGTCAATCCGGTTCAGACGCGCAGGAAGAGGCGTCGCTTGTAGAGATAGAACAGGAAGAGCCACTGGGCGAGCAGCGTTCCCGCCGCCGCGGCGACGGGAAGGAAATCGCCGGGGATGAGGCGGTCCGAGAGGGTGTAAACCCCTCCCAGGAAGAACCGAGCGATCCGATCGAAGTCCAGAAACCGAGGGACGACATAGATAGTGATGGCGTTGACGCCGACCACGACCAGGACAAAGGCCCATCGCCGCCACCGCAGGACGTCAATCAGCGTGTAGAAGAGGGCGAGTAAGATCAGGCTCCAGCCGCCGGCGACGAGCACGAACGAGCTTGTCCATAGGTTTTTGATGATGGGAAACGTCGTCCCCCAGAGCGTCCCGACGCCCACGCCCAGGATGCCGGCCAGGAGCAGGCCGAGGGCTTTCTGCCGGGGGGAGTGGCGCCCCGACCGCAGCCAGGCTCCGCTCAGGGCGCCCATCAAGGCCGTCGCCACGGCCGGGATCGTCGAGAGCAACCCCTCGTTGTCGCCGAACCCGTAATACGGCTCGAGGATCTTCCCCGGCAGGTAGTGGCGATCGACCCACCCGGCAAGGTTGCCCTCCTTGGTGAAGTCGCCTGCCGTCCCCCCCGGTGGGGCGACTCCGGCCAATAAGGCCCAGTAGCCGAGCAGGATGGCCGCTCCGGCGAGCACCTGAGTACGCGGGGACGTGTTCATCACGATCACCGCGGCGATCCCGTAGCAGATGGCGATCCGCTGCAAGACCCCCGTGACGCGCAGGCCCTCCCAGTCAAACTGCAACACACCGTTGCAGAGCAAGCCAAGCGCGAAGAGCAGGAGCACCCGGCGGCCGATCCGACGGGAGACCGCCCCCTTGCCCTGCTCGGCGGCCTTGCTCAATGAGAATGGCAAGACGGCCCCGACGAGAAACAGGAAGAGAGGAAAGATCAGGTCGTAGAAGCGAAACCCTTCCCAGTCGACATGCTCGAACTGTCGGGCGACGTTCGAGGCCGTGGCCGATCCCGACCAGGCTGCCCAGGCCAGGACGAGGCGGTCGCCGCCGACGATGCAAAGCATGTCGAGGCCCCGGAGCGCGTCGATCGAGAGCAGGCGATCGGATCGAGGGGTCGGCGCCGTGGCCGGCGGGGCCTGGGGGTCGAGCATGCGGGGTCAATCCGAGGGGAATTGGTGCGATCGGGACCGAGTTCGGGACGTGTCGTCGTCACCGAGAAGAACTCGGATCGGCAGAGAAGCTTACCGGAAGCCTCCTGGCCCTGACCACACCCGACAGGGCAGAAAGGCCCCGCGGCCCGATGACGAATCTCTCCATGGGGGGCGACTTCGTCGGGAAGGAGCGTGTGGTCAATTGTCCGAGTCGCCGTCTCCCTGTCGGCTGGACCGGCGATCGCGAGAGTCATACAGGACCATCGATCCGACGAGCGGGCGGAGCAGGTCGTTGACGACCTCGGAGCGATCCTTGCCGACGTGGATCGCGTAGAGCCAGAGCTTCTTGTCCAGCTCTTCCTCGATGGCGAACATGCGCTGAACGCGTCGGAGCTTGGCCGCCCCCCTGCCCCGGCCCCTGGACCGCGAGGAACCGCCCGAGGATGACGATCCTGAGGACTTCGGGGCCGATTCGGCATCGGAGGTCGGTTCGGGATCGGCCGGTCGTCGGTCGTCGCCATCGCTTGCGGGGGACGACGAGGGTCGGGGGGAGGCCGAGGCCTCGGCGGCGGCCATCCGGCGCTCGAATTCGGCCTCGGTCATCGCGGGCCGGACCAGTCCGGTTCGGCTCTCGGGGCCCGGAATTCCCCCGCGTCTGGTTGCACTCATTCGAGTCGCCCCCCCTGCCCTTTTTGTGTGATCTTGTCTTGTGTCGAGCGCCTGGCCCGGCTCGGCGTCTGTTGTGTTTTGATCCGATCGGATCTGGCCTGGTGCGTTGATTCAACCGTCGCCGCGACGGCCAGTCACCCTCGCCCGGTGGCCGGCCGTCGCGTCAGGTCGACGGCTCTCACGCGGCGGCGCCGGGGGCGCCGCCCTGCTCCTCGATCGTTGCATCGTCCTCGGAGGGTGCTTCGAGCGACGCGTCCCCGTCGGGGTGGCTGCGAGCCGGGTCGACCGGCTCGCCCCCCCGGACCAGGAACGCCTCGGCCGCGGCCTGATAGGCGCGGCTCCCGGCCCCGTAAGGGTCGTAGCGGACCAGGGGGACGCCCCGGGCATAGGCTTCCCGGAATCGGACCGAGGTCGGCACCGACCGTTCGAAGGCCAGGTCGCCGAAGTAGTCGCGCACTTCGGCTTCAATCTGGCGGGCGACCAGGGTTCGATCGACCCGGGTGATCAGGACCCCGGTCAGCACTAAAGGGCCTGCGTCGGTGAATTCCTGCCGCAGCGAGCCGACCTCCCGGATCAAGGTCTCGAGCGTCTTGACCCCGGCCAGGGCGGCGATGCACGGGTCGATCGGGATCACGACCTCGCCGACGGCGTAGAGGATGGCCACGTTGAGCGGCGTTTGCACGGGGCTGGTATCGAGGATCACGACATCGTGATCGCAGATCCGACGCAGGACGCGACGGACCCGGAACTCCCTGCCCTGGCCGAGCCCCTGGCTGCCCCCCATCTGATCGGAGCAGGAGCCGAGGCGATCCCCGGGAGGGATCAGGTCGAGCCCCTCGACACCGCTGGGCAGGAGCACGTCGGCCATCTCGGCGTCGTCGAGCAGGAGATCGGCCAGCCCTCCCGACGGCAATCCCGACGGGAAGAGTCCGAGCGATGCGTTGCCCGACGGGTCGGCGTCGATCAAGAGGACTCGCCGCCCCAGGTCAGCCAGGCTGGCCGCCAGGTTGATGGCGGTCGTGCTCTTGCCGACCCCCCCCTTCGCATTGGTCACGGCGACGCTCCGCATCGGCCGTTCCTCCCCGATCGGTGCTCCCCTGCCCGTCGTCTCGATCGGCAGACCTCGCCGGCCGAAATCGAGCAAGGGTTGGTCGCAACTCTCAATGAAAACAATGAGTTACGACGTTGGATTGGCAACTGGTTCGCCTGATGCCGGGGTTCCCTGGGACCTTGTGCATCAAGCAACCGAACGTTCAAGGCATTTGGGTTCGTGGGAACCATCGTCCCTGTGCGTATCGGTTCGCAATCGGGATCGACTCCAATGTTCCCGGGAATCAAGGTCACGATCAAACTCGGTGCCTTGGTCACCGACTTGACCTGGATACCTTGGTCTCGAGGGTCTTCGAGGGACCTTGGTCCGTGAGTCACCATGGCAGTCGCGGCAGATCGGTTCCTTGGCCCTGGAGGTCGCGTCGAGACCTTGGCCATCCCCTGACCAGGGGACCAGGTTCATCGGTTCACCCTGATGCTGAAGCCGTCTTGGTCATCACGTCGTCATGAATCGAAAGGTCCCTGGGAGATCAAGTGATCAAGGCCGACCTGGCCCCTGGGGCCTGTTGAAACCCATTTGCCAAGTTACCAAGGCCCTGATGGTACCGACGCCCCTTGAATGCTACGGATAGAAGCCACCTGGCACGCCAGGGCAACTTGGTCTCCTGGTGGCTTGCTGCTCAAGGAGAATTGGGCAGCTTGGAACCTTGGTCCTCCAGGAGCCGAGGTGAAGGTTTAGCCCTGAAGCCTTGGCTCGACGCGTACCAATGACGCCGAGGTTCCCCGGTAACAAGGCAGCTGGGTCTTGCGAGGGCCTTGGCTCCTTGGTTCCTTGAGCAGCATGCTTCGCCATGCGCATCGAGGACATGGAAACTCGGGAAGCCTGGTTCACGGGATGCCAGTGTGGTCAAAACGCCTTGGTCGCCAACGACCAAGGGATCAAGGGGTTTGCAAAAACTTGGTTCATGCGTGATCAGCAGATCAAGGCGGTGTGGCACCAGGGACTCAAGGTTCGAATGGCTCCAAGCGGCCTGGAATCCCTTGAGGTTGTGCCTCGAATCGGAAGCAGGACGCGACGGTTGGCGCGACGCGATGCGGCGCCCATCGGGGAGGGGCAGGGGGGGGCTCCTCCCGGTTCGCATCCGAGAGACCTTCGGGCAGGAGTCCGTTCGCCGAGGCGGACAGCGTGGATAACAACTGCTCGGATTGGAAATCGCCAGGGCAGGGGGGATTCAGCTCGGAGATTAAAAGGTCCAGAATCCCGACTCCAGGCGCGATCACGGCTGATCAACGGTGGCCGACGAGGCGATGGTTGCAACTGATCCAATCGGGCCGACCGGTCCGCCGGGAACCGGCACGGGTCAGTCCGGATGCGTCGTCCTTTCAGAGCACTTCGGGACGCATGCGAGGGCGGCCGACAGCCGGGCAGAATTCGGGGGGGACGCTTGATCCCGTCCTGGTGGCGACGCGACGGACAGGCGACCCTGACATCGGCGCAAAGGGTTGGCCTGACTCGTGTTCAGGGGCTCGGCCTCCGGGTCCGATAATCAATATTATGGTCGCATCGGCGGCGGCGAATCGTTGCATGGACTTGTGTAGAGCGGAGGGCTCGCGATCGGACCGGGGCCAGGTGATGAGGCGGGACGGTTGCGATGGGCCATTCGCCGCGAGCGGATTACGGCAAGTTGCCTCGATGTGCAAAGAATGAGCAATGGTGCGATTGAGGCGGGCAAGCCGGAAGAATGGAACGCCCTCGGCCGGGGCACTTCGATGGTGCCGGCCTGACGTCGAGGGACATTGGGATGGCCAAAAAGACGAGAACCTGTGTCACGAACGCCGGGATTGCCTCTATCAGATGGGAGGCCGCTGCGTGAAGCGTCGCCTCGACACGGACGTTTAGGGCTCGGATCGTCTGTGCCGGCTGAGGAGTGAGGGGAGAGTTCCAGGTCGTCGAGCGAGTCATGGCATGGCGAGTGCTGGGCGTTGGGACGGGAATTTTGGGCCCTCGGCGGCGGCGAGAACACGCCGCGGCAGCTCATCGTTTCTTCACAACGCTTCTGCATGTTGTCTTGAAGCGACAATGGAAGAGGGGATGCTTCGCTGCTAGTTGACGATGCCTGAACGCGTTGCTATGCTGCCGACACGACAATCCTCGGAACGCTTCGCTTCAGGCATTTTCTGATCGCATGATTATCAACACAAGTTGTTAGCACGCAGCGATCTTCCAGCCGACCACCTCTCTTCCTGGCTTCAAGAAGCGTTCTTCTGACTGTCACTGAAGCCCCCTTCAGTCCGCAGTCACGAGAACCCCACCGCTGAATCTCACTCCTGAGCACCCACCCTGGAGATACCGCCCAATGAGCACTACGGCGCCCCAATCCATTCTCTTGTCCGAGCAGATCGCCCGGATGGTGGAGAGGGAGTCTGCGAAACAGGCATTGCCAGGTCCTTCGCTCGCCGTTGCCCCAACGACGATCGCCTCGCGATTCAAGCGGGCCATTGATCTTGCGGCCTCGGCGCTCGGGTTGGTGTTGCTGGCTCCGCTCATGGTGACCATTGCCGTGGCGGTGCGGCTCAGCTCTCCCGGACCGGTCTTCTTTCGTCAGCTCCGTCTCGGCCGCGGTGGTGAACCCTTTTACGTGCTCAAGTTCCGCACCATGGTTGCCGATGCCGAGCGTCGACTGAGCGACCTCGAATCCCATAACGAGGCCACCGGCGGCGTGCTGTTCAAGATCCGGCGCGATCCGAGGGTGACCCCGCTCGGCCGTTTCCTGAGGCGATCGAGCCTCGACGAGCTGCCGCAACTGATCAATGTGCTTCGAGGTGAAATGAGCCTGGTCGGTCCCCGGCCGTTGCAGCTCCGCGATTCGTATCGGCTCGAGGCCCTCGACCCTGAAGCCTTCAATCGTCGTTTGAGTGTGATGCCTGGAATCACCGGCCCCTGGCAGATCGGCGGCCGGAGTGATGGAACCGCGGGGATGGTTCACCAGGATCTCGATTATGTCGAGAACTGGTCCCTCTCGGCGGATCTGAAAATCTTGGTCATGACGATCCCGGCGGTTCTGTCTGCTCGTGGTGCCTGCTAACGCATCCAGGCAGGCTCAGATGATCCCCGGTTTCTCGCGATGCGACGCGTGCTTTTAGTGTTGCAGGGGCCCGGCGTGGCCCTGGGAGGAGATGTTTCGTGCCTGATCAGCCTCAGCTTGACCAGTCCGCTCCGGTTGCGCGTCGCCCCCTGGGGTCGTCTCCCTGGATCTGGATGATCGTGGGTTGTGCGCTGGTGGCCGCCTCGGGCGTGGTGCGTCTGCGACAGGAACAACTGTTCGCCGATGCCTCGCTCAGCGTGAAGCAATCTCCGTTTCCTCTGCGAAGCCTCCCCACCGTGCTGGGAGGCCATTGGGAGATGATTCAGGAGGAAGAACTGGAAGCCGAGACCCAGCAAATCGCCGGGTGTTCGGATTATATGTACCGGTTCTATGCCAATACCCACACGGGCGTCACGCTCAAGGTGCTGGTCGCGTTCGGGCCGGCCACCCAGGTCTTTCCCCACGCGCCGGACGTCTGTTTCCCCTCTCAGGGATTCCAGCTGAGCGGCAATGCCCGCCGCGTCAATGTGCCGGTCGAGTCTGCTCAAGCAGCGAGTCCCGATGACCCTGGAGGGTCAACAATCGTCCCCTTCCGGGCGATGACGTTCAGCCGTCCCAACGCGGAACGGGAAGAATTGATCGAATCGCATTATTCGTTCTGGCACGACGGTCGCTGGGATCCGGACGCCAAGGAGACGCGTCGCAAGTTCCAGCATCGGCCGGCGATGTTCAAGGTCCAGGTCGACCGGACCACCAGCCTCCGGGAGCAAGAAGCCTCCCAGAGCGCGAGCGAGGAGTTCGTGGCGGCCTTGATCGCGGAACTCAACCACCGGATCGACGAGTGGATCGATCATTCTAATCCTCGCGTGAGCGAGTGATTCGAATCCGAAGACAGTGAGCTTTATGCGTGACATCGGGGCGGATTTAGGGACCATGCGAGCGACTCCTGACCACACCATGCAGGTGGGGGACAGAGAGGATCCGCGCCGTCCTGTCTCGACGCAACGCGCCCCGTTGCGCCATCACCTCGTGCTCGAACAGGCTCGCGACCGCACAGCAGAGCATCCCCAGGCCACCAATGATCAGCACGACGACCGCGACCGGTGCCAGGTAAATGGCAAGAACCGTCATGATCACCCGGCGCAGCGGGTCCCTGCCGCACTGGACGTCGCCTTCACCGCCTTGAATCTCACCCGTGGTCATGGATCCGACTCCTCATGCTCGAATCATGGGGTCAATCCTGGCCCCTCACTGACCATAGGACACGAATGCAGGTGTGTTGCAGAAAGGCAACACGATGCCTCGCGAATCGGGGAAATGTGGTTTCCCGGATTCACGAAGTCTACGTCAAAAACTCAACAAAGTCATGGGCATTCCGCATTGAAACCATGTTTTATGGCGAATTTCGGAAATAAAAAACTGGAATGGGTTCTGCCGCTCCGGGCCGATGCCGGAACGGCGGGGCATGGTTTCGGTCGCACCGTTGATCTTTTCGCAATCACTCGACAAGATCGTAGTCGAGCGACGGAATCACTGCGGGAACGATACCCAAAGTGGGAATCGAGCGGTGGTTACCGATGTGACACCAGGGTGTTTCCCTTTCTTTCGAGGTCATCACGACTATGACGCAACGATTTACTTTCCTGGCCGCGCTCACGCTGGTGGCCTCGTTCGCCTCCAGCGCCATGGGACAGGGTGCCGCCACGATTGGGTTCGCGGGCTTCTCGCAGTCCGCTGGCACCAGCGCGATTGATTACTCGCGATCCGCGGGTGCCAATCCGCTGCCGGCCACCCTCACGGCCTCGACCGAGGTCAACTTCACCATCAACAACCCGATCTTCATGATCGACCCGATGGGCCCGACGAACTACACGGGTGCCTCCTTCACGCTGTCGGCCGAGTCCAGCACGGCGGCCACGGCGAATGGTCAGAGCGGTTTCTTCGGATCGTTCTCCATCATCGGATCGGGCGGCGAGAACCTGCTGAGCGGCACCTTCGACTCGGCCACGCTGAGCCAGGTGGGCACGGGCCGTGCCGCCTTCGATACCGGCTCGGTCGACTTCACCTCGGACATTTTCGTCCCGACGTTCAACGATGAGCTGGTCTTCAGCATCATCGGCGGGTTCACCAACCTGGCCGTCAACAACGGTGCGTTCCAGAACTTCTCGGCCGACCGCCTCTCGGGCGACTTCTCCGCGATCCCCGAGCCGGCCACCCTGGCCATGGCCGGTCTGGGCATCTTCGCCCTGCCGCTGGCCGTTCGGGCCGCCCGTCGTCGCCGATCGGTTTCTTCCAACTGATCGAAGTTCGACGCAAGCTGAGCCAACTGAGCCAACCTCAGCGTAAATCTCGCAACGCCGCCCCGACCTTCCCGGTCTGGGCGGCGTTTTTCGTTGTCCGACGATGGACCGAATCCCCGTTCGAGGGCTCAGGCCGCTTCGCTTGCCGTACACCGCGGGATCATCGAGACTTCTGGCCAGGGCGAGACGAGCGAGACTGCGAGTTCCAAGGCGGATAGCCCGTCAGGACCAGCAGCCTCGGTGGAAAAACCACCCCATGTTCCCTTCAGGATCATATGCCCATCACCGGGCGAATCTGGTGTCAGGGGGCCGCCCTGCATTCCCGTGGCAAGGTAGAAGGCCACCTCGCCAGGGCATTATCATCGGGAGCCGATCAGGCCGGTGATCCGTCGACATCACCCCTGGTCCATGAGACGTTCGAGGGAGCCGGTCATGAGGCGATTCATCCTCGCCGTGGGAACCTTGATGATTGCGGTGATCGTCGGCATCGGCTGTAACCAGGCGACCGACGCGC
>NZ_JBFEFH010000042.1:0-44798 GCF_040717455.1 Tautonia sp. JC769 | reverse complement strand
AGCGAACCCAATTCAATCGGCGCAACTCGTGATGCACCAACAAGAATCGCCCAAAGCCATCCCCGCGTTTTGCGCGCACCGAACCAGCACGCCGCGACTCCGAGGGTGCTCCAAATCGCTCAAGGTTCCGTCATCGGTCCACTTCCAGGCGCAGCCGATCCAAACCCCCGATCGCCCTCGCGAGAAGGGAAGGCGATCGGGTCAAACGGCCAGGCCGAGGGGAAGGGAAGGCATACCGCGGAGGCGGAGTCAGGCGCCGGTGCGGACGGCGGCGTTGCCGTGGGCCTTGGTGAACAGGTGATCGTAGAGCTTGGCGTCTTCGGCCAGGCTCGGCTCGGAGGTCAAAGCATCGTAGGTCTTCTGGAAGGCCTCGCGATCGGCCTGGCCTTTCAGGTCGCGGAGGTTGCCGGGGCCGGGAGGGGTGGCGACGCGCTCGGCCCGCAGGGCGGCCCGGGTCTCGTCGAAGTGCCGCTTGGTGCGGGGTGACATGCGGAACAGCTTGCGGAGGACTTTCGGGTCGAACGTCTCCATCGTCGGCAACTCCTTCGGGATTCCGGCTCGGCTTCGGGAGGATTCATCAAGACAACGGCAGCCCACGCGACGATCGGCCCGGCCCAACGACCAGGCGCATCGACACGAGGGCTCGCCATTCTGGCAAAGGGGTTACTGTACCATAGCGCGATCGCTCCGCGACAGGTCGATTGTCCCGATCCGTGGCACTTCGCCCCGCTCGCCTCCGCCCGACCGGCCCGATGTCTCGTCCCGGCAGCAATCATGCAGGCGGCCGATCGGTTCGGCCTCCCCGATGCGTCGGGGCTTGCGTACACTGGGGGGTCTTGAGAACCCGCCTGCACGTCCCCCGGCGTGTTCTCGGCCTCCGCCTCGTTTCCCCTTCGCGTGGCATCGTCCCTGGACCCATCATGATCTACACCTTCGAGATCGATCCCGCCCAGGTCCTCGGAGTGCGTTCCGACGCCTCCCTGGAGCAGATCCGGGACGCCTACCGGGCCCGGAGCAAGAAGTACCACCCCGATCTCGGCGGAGACGAGTGGGCCTTCCGCCTGGTCGCCCGGTCGTACGAGGTCCTCAGCCGGGCACGGGTCTCGGGCCGCCTGGCCGCCGAGGCCGCCGCGCCGACCGCTCGACCGGCCCCGACCGTCGACCCGGTGTCCTCGGCCCCGCCCGACTCCGAAGGGGCCTCCGTCCGCAAAGGGGTCCGCGACCAGGTCGAGCATCCCGCCCTGCTCGTCGACGTGGAGTTGCTGCTGCTGCGGATGGAGCTGGAGAACCCCTACGACGTCATCGCCCTGCCCGCCTCCGAGCGCAACCTCAGCTGCAGCCTGAACGTGGTCTGGCCCATCGCGATCCCCGGCGACGCCGGACCCGGACCCGATCGGGCCCTCATCGGCCCGAAGGTCGCCGCCGCCTTCAACGACGTCCTCGTCCGATCGCAGCCGACCAGCAGCTGGCAGGACGAGGGGGCGACCGCCTTCAAAGGCTGGCTCAGTTACTCCACCGCCCAGCGCTGCTACGGCGGGTTCAACCTGCTCCGCAACGCCTTGAAAGCCAGGGGTTTGGGGGTCAATCAGCGGATCCGAGAGATCGTCATCCCCCGCGATACCGCCTGAGAAAGTAGGTCACCCTCGATGAGTTCCGACCCGATTGTCCCTGCTCCCGATGCCACTGCCGACGGTGCCGATCGCCTCGACGCCGGCCGCCCGTTCGACGCGGCGATCGTCGGCGCGGGGCCGTCGGGGTCGGCCATGGCAATCCTCCTGGCGAGGGCAGGGGCCCGGGTCGCCCTGATCGACGCCGGCCGGTTCCCGAGGGACAAGCTCTGCGGCGAATACCTCAGCCCCGAGGGGGTCGGGGCGGTCGATCGGCTGGTGCCCGACGGTCGCCTCGCCCGATCCGGCGGCCGACCGATCCGATCCGTCCGCCTGACCACCCCTCGCGGCCGGGTGCTCGAAGCCGAGGTCGCCGGCCCCGACGGCCGCGCCGGGCTCGGCCTGAGCCGATCGGCGCTCGATGCCCTCCTGCTCGACGAGGCGAGGTCGCTCGGGGTCGAGGTCTTCGAGGGGATCCGGGTCTCCGGGCCGATTGTCGCCGGCGGCCGGGTCGTCGGCGTCTCGGGACGGCGCGAATCGGGCAGGCCCGTCACGGCTCACGCCTCGGTGATCCTCGCCGCCGACGGCCGCCACTCGGCACTGACTCGGCGATCAGGAGCGACACGACCCCGGAGCCTGCCCGGGCTCCGGCCCCGGCTGTTCGGGCTCAAGCGGCACCTGATTATCGCCGACGACGCCGCCGACGAGCCGCCCGGGACCGTCGGCCTGCACCTCTTGCCCGGCGGTTACGTGGGGGCCTGCCGGGTCGAAGGGGGGAGGACGAACCTCTGCGGCCTGCTCCCCGAACGGCTCTCGCGGCAGTATCGCGGCGACCTCGACGCCCTCGCCGAGGCCACCTTCCCCGGCAATCGCACCCTCGCGGCCCTCTGGGATGCCGCCCAGCCGACCGGACCGTGGAAGACCGTCGCCGGGGTCCGGGTCGAGACCTCGTCGCCGCTCCTGCCCGGCATCTTCTACTGCGGTGACGCCCGGGGGACGGTCGACCCGCTCGGCGGCCAGGGGCTGACGATGGCGATGCTCGGCGCCGAGGTCATCGCCCCGTTCGTGCTCCGGACGCTCGCCCAGAGGGACCTGGACCTCGCCACCCTCCGGGCCGCGCAACGGGCCTGGCACGCCCGGTTCGATCGCCGGGTGGCCCTCTGCCGGGCCTTCCATCATGCCTTGGTCCAGCCGTCGCTGATCGATCTCGCCTCGCTGCTCGGCCGGGGGGGCAATGCCTTGCTCTCCCTCGGGTTTACCATGACCCGCGATCCAGCAAGAATGCTATCTTGATGTTAGTTTTTGTGAGGAGTTCTTGCGCTTCCCGATGAGAGAAATCTGGAATCCAAGATCCCGTTGGACGGTCCAGTAGAACTCGCCCAGGGGCGCGGCCAGTCCGGCCAGCTCCTCATCGGTGAAGCCCCGCAGGACCGATAAAGGACCGTCGAGACGAACCAGTCGGTTGCGGGTGAAGACGCGGCTCCAGGCGACGAACCCCGCGTAGGCCAGCCAGTGCCGCCGGATGTCGAGCACGACGACCCGGCACCGGGACACCCGGGCCATCTCCGAGAGGAGCCTTGCCAGGGCTTCGCCTTCGAAGTGGTGGGCGAACTTGACCGCCGTCACAAGGTCGACCGACCGATCGGGGAACGGGAGGTTCAGGGCGTCTCCCCGGACCACGTGAACGGGGACCCCCTCGGAGGCGGAGGAACCGGCGATCATAGTCGCGACCGGGTCGCGGTCGAGGGCGATCGGGACGACGCGGCCACTCCCGAGGCGATCGAGCAGGCGGGCCATCCGTCGCGGGACGTCCCCCGATCCGGAGCCGACGTCGAGCACGGAGGCGGCCGGGCCGATCGGATCTTCGGCCCGGAACCGGCGGACCTCGCGGTCGATGACCCGGTTGTTCCCGAGGTGGCGGTTGACCCGTCGGAGGACGGCGTAGGCGTCGGCCACCTCGTCGGCGGGGAGGCCGGGGGCGTCCATCAGTTCCGGGTCGGAGCGGCGATCGGGGACGAGCCAGGGGCGCGATCTGGGCATCATCCCTCCCGGGGAGCCGGAGCCGGAGCCGGAGCCGGAGCCGGCGCGGCCCCGGCGGCTCGATCCTCGGTCGAGAGCGGGGGAGGGGGATCGGATCGGACCGCGAGCAGGGCGAGGCCCGCGACCCAGGCCGCGAAGACGATCAGGGCCGCCGCGAATCGGAGGCGACGGCCTCGGGGGGCGTCCGGCCCGGCCGATGAGGGGGAATGCGCGGTCGGCCCCTGGCCCTGGGCGGTGGTCATGACGATTCCTCCGAGTCTTCGATCGGGATGACGTAGTCGTGGCACAGCGCGGCCTCGAAGTCGTAGACGTCGTCGAAGTCGCTGCGCTGGTCCTCGTCCGAGCGTTCGAGGTCGCCCGAGGCGATCAGGAGGTAGACGATCTCGCCGATGTCCGAGGTCGATCGCAGCCCCCAGCTCGACAGGATCGTCAGGGCGAGGCGGCCGTAGAGGTCGAGGGCCAGGTCGCGCGCGGCCTCGCTCAGCTCTCGGCCCGAGACGTGCCGAGACTCCTTGTTCGCCCGGGGCTTCCGGCCGCGGCCCCGGGCCCGGCGGGCCTTGCGCTTGCGGACCTTGGCGAGGTCGAGGGAGGCGAAGACGAATTCGTAGGCGTCGATGCTGTAGCGCGGGTCGCGGGCGACCGCACCGGCCAGCGCTTCGCGAAGACTCATGATCGCCCCCTTGGGTTGTCGTCCGATCGCGCGGTGTCCGTTCCCCGAGCGACCGAGACGCGGTAGTCTATCAGATTGCCCGGGCTCCGTGCAGGCGAGCGGACCGGCTGGGTGTGGCCCGGGCCTGTTTCTCGGCGTTTTCCCGGTCAATGTCGTGCCTGATCGTCACCGGAAGCGCGATCGATCGGAGCCCTCGGGCGAGTCGAAGATCTGCCCCGTCTGCCGTCGTCCCTTCTCGAATCGACGCAAGTGGCGTGATTGCTGGGAACAGGTCGTCTATTGCAGCGATCGGTGCCGACGATCGAGCCGGAGCGGGCGGGGGGGCGGCGATCACGGCTCGTCTCCTTGACGAACAATCAAGACCGAGTTCTTCGATCCGAACCCCATGCAGTTGCACAGGGCAATCCGGGCGCCGTCGGCGGGTCGGGACTGGTTGGGGATGTAGTCGAGGTCGCACTCGGGGTCGGGTTCGTCTCGGTTGATCGTCGGAGGCAGGAAACCGGCGTCGAGCGCGAGCAGGGTCGCGACCAGGCCGGCGGCGCCGCAGGCCCCTTGTGGGTGGCCGATCATGCTCTTGGTGCTCGACATCGGGATGGTCGAGGCGTGCTCGCCGAGCCCTCGCTTCAATGCGGCGGTCTCGACCCGGTCGTTCAACGGGGTGGCGGTGCCGTGGAGGTTGGCGTAGTCGATGTCGGCCGGCGAGAGTTCGGCGTCTTGCAAGGCGAGCTGGATGGCCCGGACCGGCTCGTCGAGGTCGCTCGACATCGAGACGCGGTGCCAGGCGTCGCAGGTGCTGGCATAGCCGAGCAGCTCGCCGTAGATCCGGGCGCCGCGGGCCAGGGCGTGCTCGCGATCTTCGAGCACGAGCATCCACGACCCCTCGCCCAGGACGAAGCCGTCGCGGTCGTGGCTGAAGGGGCGGGAGGCGCGCTCGGGCTGGTCGTTCCAGTTGCGCGAGACGATCCCCATGACGTCGAAGCCGAGCATGATGGCCGGCGCGATGGGGGCGTCGGACCCTCCCGTGAGCATGATCGGCGTCTCGCCGTGCTGGATGCGGCGGAAGGCGTAGCCGATGGCGTCGGTGCTGGAGGTGCAGCCGGTCGAGATGACGTGAGACGGGCCCCGGAGCCCGAGCTGGATGGAGAGCTCCGAGGAAATGTTCCCCGGCGTCCCCGCCGGGACGGCCAGGGCGGTGGCCTTCTCGAGCTGCCCCTTGTAATAGTAGCCGTACAGCTCCTCGACGAAGGCGATGCCCCCGCCGCCGGTCCCGAGCAGGACGCCGATCTGGCGGCGGGTGTCGAGGTCGAGGTCGCTGCGGGGGAAGCCGGCGTCGATCATGGCCTCCCGGGCGGCGAGGATCGCGAGGGGGACGGCGCGGCTGACGACCTTGAGCTGTTTCAGGTCCATGGCTTCCCGGAGGTCGACCCCTCGGATCGCGCCGGCGATGCGGCTGCCGAGGCCGGAGGTGTCGAACTCCTGGACGGTCGTCACGCCGCTGCGTCCTGCATGAAGGGCGCCGCGGAAGGCGTCGATCCCGACGCCATTGGGGCTGAGGGCACCCATCCCGGTGATGACCACTCGCCGAATCGGCACATTGCGCATCGGTGCTCGCTTGGTGTCTGACCTGGGCGATGGGGACGATCGGCCGAACGCGATCGGCCGTCTGAACCGCCAGATTCGACTTCCGTCTGCTGGCGTCGTCATCCATAATGACGGCCAGACGCCATTGACGGGAAGCGACGACCGCCCGAAGGGGTCGCCAGCCAAGAGGAACGAGGCTCCGATGATCAGCGAGGAACTGCTGTCCCTGCTCGTCTGCCCGATGGGGAAAGCACCGTTGCGGCAGGAGGATCAGGCCCTGGTCTGCACCCGTTGCGGGCTCCGGTTCGCCGTCAAGGACGACATCCCGAACATGCTGGTCGAGGAGGCGGAATTGCCCGAAGGGTGCCACTCCCTCTCGGAACTCGCCTGCGTGAAGGCGGGGGACGCCAAGGTCGATCCGTCCTGACGCCTCAACCCGGACGCGAGGGCGGGAGTCTCGGCCTCCGTCACGATCCAAGGAAGCCGAATCAGGCCCGCCAACGCCTTTGGGTGATCGGTGGGTTTCAGCATTGCGCGACACAGGACGTCGCGGATCAGGGGACCACGGGCGGTTCGGCCACGTCGGTCGTGCGTTGCTCGACCCATTGCAACAGCTCGGCGGCATGGGTCGTGACGTCGACGTGATGCCCCTCGGCGAATTCGAGGCGGATGAGCCGTTGCGTGTCTTCGGGGTCGGGGGTCAGATTCCGAACCATCGACACGCGATCGAAATTCACATAGATCGAACCAATTCGGACCAGATTCATGGGGTTGCTCCCGGTTCGACGCCACGGCCCGGCAGACGTGCGGGATGATCGACGGGAGGCGGGTCGATCAGGGTCGATCGGTCGGGTGTGACGCGGACGCTGGATGTGACGGGGTTAGTCGGCCGAGAGTGACGAGGCGGACGACGCGGGGACGACGACGGAGAAGGCCCCGCTCAGCTCGCAGCGTGCCTCGCCGCTGCCGGGCGAAATGCGCGGCTCTCCGCGGTGGATGGTCGAGAGGCGGGGGACGCACCCGGGCCCGAAGTCGGCCCGGTTCAGCCGGGTCGAGACCTCGCGGGCGAGGCGGTCGAGTTCGAGCAGTCGGGCGCGGGGATCGTCGGCCCGGGCTCGGATCGTGACCCGGTACGAGACGCGGCGGACCAGGCGATCGGGGTCGTCGGTCATCGATTCGGTCCACGGTCCCGGGGTGATGATGGCCAGCGGTGCGGCGTGGGGCGTCGCCTGGGCACGGTCGGCCTCGTCGAGGAGGACCGTGCCGAAGAGGCGGGTCGCCGCCAGGCACGAGATCATCGCGTCGTAGGCATCGCAGTCGGATGCGATCATGGCTAAACCTTGGGGTCGGAGACGCTCCCGAGGCGAGGAGCCTCGGGTTCGTCAGGGACGGGAGTTTCGGGACGACGATGGGGCGCGGGGGGTCGGAATCGCGACGGCTCGGGTCATCGGATCAGGCGAGTCCCCAGTCGAGGAATCCGGTGTGAGTGGGTGGGGTTTTCGCCGAGGGACAGCCGGGTCATCAGGCGTTCGAAACTGGCCCCGAAAAGCCTGGCCCGGCTCGCGAAGGCCGTGTCGTCGTCCCGAGTGATGGCCGCATAGCGACGGGCCAGGACCAGCCGGACGACGGCATCGCGCAGGGAGATCCCGTCGAGGCCGGGCAGCGAGGGGGTGGTGGTCCTGATGCCGAGCAGGCCATCGACCTCCCGGCTCGCCAGCCGGATCTGGGGGTCGAGGGTCATGATGACGAACGCGACGTTGGTCAGGCCCTCGGGGGGGGCGACCGGCTCTCCCAGGCCGGCAGCCATGCCGAGTCGGCGGAGCGTGACCGCATGTTCGCCCACCTCGGCCACCCCGAAGAGGGCCCCTGGCGGGGGGAATCGGTCGAGCGGCGCGAGCAGGCGGACCACATGACCCGGGCGCAGCCCCGCATCGGTGAAGCTGACGGAGTCGGAGTTCAGGGTCCACCGATCCGAGGGGGTGAAGCTGCCATCAGCCCCGGAGGCAATGCGCTGATCGCTCGGGAAGAGAGGACCCACGTCGGAGGGTGAGAGCAAGGCGACTTCCTCGTCGCTCGCGTAGCTGGTGTCCGTGGTGTTCATGGTGCCTCTGGGGATGTCGGGTCGGGTGTCGGTTTCCGGCGACGAGAGCGTTTGCCCGAGGAGCCCCGGGGATCGCCAGTCGGGGGCGCGAGCAGTTCATCGGCGCCGCAGGCGGCCGCCACCGCCCGGAGCATGGCGTCTGCGGCGTCGAACGAGATCTTGAGCTGGTGGCGGAACTCGGCCGCCTGCCGGAGGATGGCCGCGGCCCGGCCGGGATCGGCCTCGACGGCCTGTGAGCAGAGGACCGAGAGGGCGGCGAGGGCCTCGACCCGGCCGGCGGGGCCGGCGAGATCGGGGCGGCCGGCCTGGTCGGCGGCGGCGGCGAGGAACTCCGGATAGCCGCGGAAGTGGAATCGGGGTTGAGTCATGATCGCGTCCTTGTTCTTTCGCGTGAGGGCGGCCTCGCGATGCGGGCGAACGCCGGGGACCCGAGAGTCGGGTCCCCGGCAGGCCGCATTACCCGTGGGGCCGGCTCGGCGTCAGCTTGCCGAGAAGGCGGTGATGCCTTCGAGCCAGGCGTGGTGGGCTTCGTTCTCGACCTCGATCGCCCCTTCGGCGATCCAGTCGCCTTCGAGGGCGTCGCCCCGGCTGCCGCGGGGGTTCCAGTACTCGTTCCGCTTCATGCGGAGCCGGACCTCGGAGCTGGTCAGGGCGACGGCCGTGAACGGGCGGAGCAAGGGGGCTTCGATGAGCGAGATGCCGCCGAGGAAGGGGGCCTCGAACACGTCGATCGGCAGGCCGAAGACGTTGACGCCGGCGTCGATCCGCTGGGCGGCGTGACCCCAGATGGCCAGGCCGGTCATGAAGTTGGTCGAGACGAGCAGGACGTCGGGCGAGCCGCCGTTGGCCCGGCAACGTTCCAGGGTGTCTCGGACCAGGTCGCTCGGCTTGTAGCCGCTGCCGCTGGTCGGCGAGACGACCCGGTTGGTCGTGAGCAGGGCCCGCAGCCCGCGCTGCTTCGGCCGGCCGGTGACGCTCGGGGACTCGCCGAGGCCGTAGTAGCAGGAGACCTCCATGTCATCGAGCAGGTTCTGCAGGGCGTCCATGCGGTGCTGGTCGAAGGGGGTCTGGATGCCCGGGGACGTCTGGTAGCCGAGGCTCGACTGGAGCGAGCCGCCGACCTGGACCGGGTGCTGCCAGGTCTGGCAGTACTGGGGGATGCCGACCGGCTGCAGGGCGACGGCGCTCTGGTTGATCTCGGAGCCGGATCGGCTGTTGCCGATCAGCCGGACCTCGGCGTCGACGGCAGCGGTGCCGGCGGTCGTGCCCTCGACGGCCCGTCGGACCTTGACGTTGACGGTCGAGCCGTTCGGGAATTCGAGGATCTCGACCCGTTCGCCCGACGGCAGTTCCAGGACGTCGCCGATCATGAACGAGCTGGCGTCATTGAACGCGATCTGCTCGTCGCCCGCGGCGACGGCGGCGGTCACGAGGGCCACTCGCTTCCGGAAGGCTCGGTTGACCATCGAGAAGGTGGTGGAGCCGACCGGGAGGCGCGGCAATCGGGTGACCAGGGGGCATCGGTTGACGAACCAATTGGTGGCGACGACGTGGACGTCGTTGCGGATCTGGGCCTGGTGGTCGGACGCGCGCTGGATGCCTTGCAGGAACGTGGTGGACATGGGTCTGTCTTTCTCAGGTGAAGTTCAAGGAAACCATGGAACGGAGCGGACAAACGGTCTGGAGGGTCATCCTTCAGAAGCGACGGCGGCCAAGGCCGATGGGAGCATCGGGGTCCTGGCGGTTGCCCTGGAGTGCTTCTCGCCATCGCAAGAGGACCGCTTCCCCCAGGTTCTTCGGTGGGGGGGCGGCCGGCGCGGTCGCGGTGGATCGGGAGTCGCCGGGTGGCGTGGTCCCTCCCCGAGAACTCGGCCGGGAGAAGTGGGCATACTCGGCACTGGTCAGCCAGGCGTTGACGGCTTCGGAGACGGGTCGGCCGTCTCGGGTCGCGACGCGAATCTGGCCAGCGTCGTCGATGACCTCCAGCTCTTCTCGCCAGAGCTTGATGAGCTGAGAGGCGGCCCCCTGGACCAGGGGGCGGCCGGCCAGGACGGTGGCCAGCTCTTTTTCCTTGGTGGCGGTCTTGAAGGCGCGTTCCCAGTCCTCGGCCTTCTTCGACCACCGGGCAATTTCCTCGTCGCGGAGGCGGTCGTTCGCGAGGGCTCGCTCGGCGGCCCGGTCGTTCGCCTCGGCGATCGTCTTCGCTCTCTCGGCGGCCGCCCGGAGGGCGTCCAGCTCCGACGCGGAGATGCTGACCATCTCGTCGTCGGCCGGCGACCCTTCGTCAATGGCGCCTGGATTCAACAGGATGCGATACATCGTCATGATCCATACGGGGAGGTCGGTAAATCAGGGGCGGCGGTCGAAGAGCCCGAACGCCATCGGGATGACGACGGAGGTCAGGGTCGTCAGCAGGAACAGGCTGACGACGATTGCGGCGAGCAGTTGCGGGACGGCGTCGTGAGCCATGACATTTCCCTCGATTCGAGGCTCCGGGGACGGCTCCGGCCCTGGCCCGAGTCGAGTCATCCGGATTCGGTTATTCGGTAATGAATGGGTTTGTCCACAAGAAGCATGTTTGAGGATTGCCCCGACGCGGGGCCATTCGGAGGTTAGAGGAGGTTGATGTCCTGGAACACGCCTCGGCGGTTGACCTGGTCGTAGGCGACGCCGGTGTCCTGCCCCTGCGGTTTGCGGGCAAGGTAGCCGGCGATCTCCCGTTCGCACTCGGCATACTGGGGGTCTCCGAGGCCCGGCAGGCAGAGCCGGAGCAGGCGGGCCAGCATCAGGCCTTCGCAGGTCGGTAGGGCACCGGCCCGGGTAGCGAGGGCCTGGAAATCGGCCGTGGCCCGCGCCACCGCGTCGGCGGTGTAGAGGTCGAACTCGGCGGGATACACGATCTCGATCGCGGCCACCGCCGAGGCAGGGGGGGGGCCGTCGCCCAGGACCGTCAGCGCGAACTCGGCCACCACGCGCTCGGCCTGGGCGAGGACCCGGGCGATCTTGGCCAGGCGGTTGTTGCCGTCGGCCTGGTCGAGCATCTTGGCCAGGCCCGACTGGGCGCCGGCCTCTCGGACGGGAGTACGGATCAATGAGGCATCCCGGTCGACGTCGTCGCGGAGGTCGGCCTTGTTCCGTCGGATCGACTCGGCGCTGTCCTTGGGGAATTCAACAATGTCGAATCCTTCGTAGGTCGTCTGGCCGCCCTGGGTGTTCTTCTTCTTCGGCAGGAGCCAGCCCGGGCCGATCGGCACCGAGCCGTCCGGCTGGACGTAGTCTTCGGGCCCCTGGAGCAAGGGGTGGGCCTGGGTCGTGTCGGAGAGGATCAACTCGGAGTCGCGGTTGTAGTATTCGCGTTGTCGCTCGGCGATCCCTTCATATCGCGATTGGCCGATGTTGCGGCATCGGGGTTTGCGCCGGTCGAACAGACGGATGATCGGCACCTGGCCGAACGGGTGCGGCGTCCGGGCGAGGACCTCCCCGTCCTCGGCGTAGAGGGTGGAGCCTTCGGCCGTCCAGTGGCGGTAGCAGGTGACGACCCCCTCGCCGGAATCGTGGCGTTCGAGCACGAGGCATTCGAGGTAGCGTTTCCCCTGCTCGTCGAGCCGCCACCAGAGCATGTTTTCCGGCAGGATGCAGGACGCCACGCAGGAGTCGAGCCCGAGGCGGACGACATCGGCACCGGTCTCGATCGTCTCGCCCGCGGGGGCGGGGGGATGGTCGAAGCAGATGTCGAGCTGGCCGAGGGTCAGCAGGAGCGGCGCGACGGTCTCGGCCATCCACTGGTCGATCGTGGTGCCGCAGCCATCCACGTCCTGCCACCAGTCCATCAGCCGATCCGGCCCGGACCGCTTGACCTCGCGGGCGAACAGGCGAGCCAGGTGTGTTTCGATGGCCTCGGCCAGGAAGGTGGGGACGGGAGTCCGGGCGCGCCGGAGTTCGTAATCGTCGTCGGTGGCCAGGGTGGCCGGATCGGCCCCGAGGCTTGAGGTCGCGGTGAACGGGTCGGCTCCCGGGATGGGGGCGAAGGTTTCGGCGTCCCTCGGATCGGGGTATTCACGTTTGTGGCGGATCAGGTTGCGGACGGGCAACCCGCGTCGGTCGTAGCCGTAGACGGCGTGGCGATAGCGCTCGCCCCCTTCGAGCGAGTCGAGCAGCCAGCGCCATCGCTGGTGGTGCTCTTGCCACTCCACGTGCCTGCGGCCGATCAGTTCGAGTGATTCACGATGGTTCATCATGGGAGTCTTTGGGCTAGCGAACGCGATGGTGGTGAGTCCTGTCCTCTGCGGGTGAAGTCCCCGCCCGATCGGTGCCGGATCACGTCAGAACACGTTGCGGGCGGGGACGCGGTTCATCGTCGGTGGGGGGCAGCGGCCCTCTGGGTATCGGAGCCGGAGCCCTCCCCGGAGGGCATCGATCAGATCCTCGTGAGGGTGCTGGGGGTCTTCCGGCTGATCGGTCCACTGGCCGGCCCGCTTGGCCCGCCGGTAATTCTGGAAGGCCCGAATCGTGTCCTCGCAGCGGGGGTGGACGAGCAATCGCGTCCCCCCGTCGGCCGGCCTGAGGAACGATTCGACGAGGGCCAGGCCGTCGGTCACCGAGGCGCCACTGGGCCAGAACTGGAGATTGTTCAGGCCCCCCCGGGCGTATTCGCCGAGGACGGTGGGGCCGACGGCCGTCTTCGAGTTCCCCGCCGGGTCGGTCGAGGCGAAGGCGATCCGGCCGTTGCAGTGCCGCCGGGCGACCTCGAGGATCGCCCTCGCATCGTGCTCGGCCGGGGTGTTGTCCTGGAGGTATTCGGCGAAAACGTGCACCTCGTCGACCATGCCGGTGGGGGTCGGTTTCGGGACGATCTGGAAGAAGACGGCACCGGTGTAGACGCCCGAATCGACGGCCAGGTGCACGGGCCAGTTCGGGTCGAATTCGGCGGATGTGCACACGTTTGCCACGGGATCGAACTCGCCGAACCAGAGGCCGTCGGCCTTGGGCCCCCGGCAGAGGTAGTCGGCCTCGAAGGTCCGTCTGCTGACGACGCGAGCCTTCTGGATCAAGGAGTCGATTCCGTAATGGCCGCTGGCTCGCTTGGCTTTCGGTCGGTGGAGCGGGTCGTCGTCGCGGTCTTCGTGGCACCAGGAGACGAGCGGACACTCCGGGCATTTCTCCAGGTTCGGGCCGCTCCGCTCCTCGGGGCAGCGTTGCAGGACTTCGAAGATGCAGAAGGAATAGAACGGGAACTCGCCGGCTCTGGCCCGTTCGATGAGCTTCGACATCGGCCCGTCGACCCGGTGCCAGGTCGAGGTCATCAGGACCGAGGCCGTGGCCGATCCCCGGTTCATGCACATGCCCAGCGCGGCGTCTCGGGTGTCGGGGTCGATCTCGTCGACCTCGTCGAGCTTCAGGCTCGGCACGTGCGGACCCCGGACGCTGGTGGGAGAGGCGGCCAGCACCCGGACCTCGGAACCGTTCGTGTAAAGCGCCCTGGATTCGGTGAGTTTCTCCAGGACCGGGTCGTTCCGGGCCAGGTCGGCCAGGGCCTCGTGGGCCTGTTGCGATTGCGCGAGACTCCCCCCCAGCAGGCGGGTACCGTGCTCGGGGTCGAACCGGCTGGTCAGGTGAGTTTCGAGGGCAGACAGATACGATTTCCCCCCGCCTCTGGGGCCGAGCACGAGCGCCACGGGGGGCCGCTTGAGGAAGACGTCGGCAAAGAACCGCCAGGGAGACTGATGCCCGCGGCAGACGGCCCGGTGCGGGATGTAGAGTCCGGCGTACGATCGGACCCACCGCCGCAAGCTCCGCTCCGAGTCGGGACGCGACTCGAGTCCGATCTGAAGCGAGTCGGGTTTCTCTCGTGTTCGTTTCGGCATCGTCGGACCTTTGCCGAACGGGCACCATCCCCTCGAAGGGAGGCGACCGATAGGGCATCGTGGGCACGACTCAGAGTCGGTCTGAGCCTGTTGGATCGTTCTTGGTGTCGTACACGCTGGATTCCGGGGATCGTGGCCGGCTGACGCTTCATCCGAGAGGTCGCTGCCCGGAGGATGGCCCTCGAGCGGGGCGGGTCGCGGCCTCTCGACGGCTCGGGTCTCGGGCCACGGTCGAAACGGCCATTGCCCCTCGGAACTTCGTCAGGCCGTGCCGAAAGGGCCCCGCATCGTTCGGGACGCGGTGTCCTTCGGTTCTGCCTCGATCGTGAACGCCGACAGGCACTCGGATCCCCCGGCATCTCCGCTCGGCAATCGTCGTCGAGCGGGATCGGGCACTCGTTGCGAGGGACGGGTGGTGGTCGACCAGGAGGTCGTTGCCACCAGACCGGGCCCTCGTGAGTCGCGTGACCGTCGTGGCGTTCTATTCTTCATCATCGTGAGAAACGGCAGGCTTAATTGCGTTTTTCTGGAAATCTTTCTCAAGTTTTTTCGGAGGGCCGCAACCGCCGGTCTCGATGGACGGGTTGACGCCCCTGTCGGGTGGCTCTAGAACAGGTCGGGAGACTCTCCTCGAAGCTCGGCCATCCGGAGTTCCGCAATGATGTCATCGCCCCGATCCTCGGTTCCGGCACCAGGCAGCTCAACGGAGATGCTCCCCCCCTCCCAGGCCTTGATCCGGAACTTCAAGGCGGTCCGAAACACCTCGATCGCCCTGAGCGAGCCGCTCGAGCCCGAGGATTTCGTGGTGCAGTCGATGCCGGATGCCAGCCCCGTCAAGTGGCACCTGGCCCACACGACCTGGTTCTTCGAGGAATTCATCCTCGCCGGCCACGCACCGGGGTATCGGACTCACCATCCTCAGTTTTCGTATTTGTTTAATTCTTATTACAATTCGGTTGGCCAGCGACTCTCGCGGGCGCAACGGGGGCTCATCACACGTCCCTCGGTCCGGGAAGTGCTAGACTATCGGGCCGCGGTCGATCGAAGCATGGAGGAGTTCCTCGGTCGCGCCGAGCCGGAGGCGATCGCGCGCCTTGCCCCCCTGCTGACGCTCGGCCTGAACCACGAACAGCAGCATCAAGAGCTGTTGCTGACGGACCTGAAGCATGCCTTGTGGCATAATCCGCTTCGGCCGGTCTACAAGCCTCGGGACCCGGAGCCGATGGAATCGGCGCCGGCGCTGCGATGGCTGGCCTTCCCGGAAGGGGTCCGATGGGTGGGCTACGAGGGAGGCGGCTTCGCCTACGACAACGAAGGCCCTCGGCATCGCGAATATGTCCCGGGCTTCCGGATCGCGTCGCGTCCGGTCACCAATGGAGAGTATCTGGGATTCATGGCCGACGGTGGCTACTCCCGTCCGGACGCCTGGCTCTCCGATGGCTGGGCCACCGTCCAGCAACGGGGCTGGGAGGCACCGCTCTACTGGGAGCGTCGGGGAGACCGCTGGTGGACCTTCACCCTCGCGGGGATGCTCCCCGTGAACCCGGCGGAACCGGTCTGCCACCTGAGCTATTACGAGGCGGATGCCTTCGCCCGATGGTCCGAGGCCCGGCTACCGACCGAGGCCGAGTGGGAGACCGCGGCGGATGTCGCCATCTCCGGGAATTTCCTGGAATCGGGCCGATATCACCCCTCGCCCGCCCGTTGCAGGGCGGAAACCGAGCCGGTCCAGATCTTCGGGGACGTCTGGGAGTGGACCGCCAGTGCCTACCTGCCATACCCCGGGTTCCGGCCCGCCGCAGGGGCCGTTGGGGAATATAATGGAAAATTCATGTGTAATCAGCATGTCCTCCGGGGAGGCTCCTGCGCCTCTCCCGGGGACCATCTTCGCCCGACCTATCGGAACTTCTTCTACGCGGATGCGCGATGGCAATTTTCCGGAGTCCGGCTTGCGCAATCACTCTCTTGATCTTCGAAAATGCAAGATTGAGAGAATCCAAATTTGATTGATCAGGCGCAAAATAAATGCGGCACGGGCAGACTGATGGAGTCTGGTCCGTGCCGCAAGATCTCTCCCGGAACTAACCGCGCAACCCTCGAGGAAGCGTGTCCTGGGCCTCGATCAGGTGCGCCATCGTTGGAGTCGGTAGAAGCCGTCGGGGTCGGTCCATGAAGCTTCCTCAAGGAACCGCGATTGCTTCGCCAACTGCTCGAGGATTGCTGGCGTGTATTTGTGCGAATTTTCGATGTGAATGGATTCGCCCGCTCCGAACGAGACGGTGAGATCGAGATCTGGGATGGTGACGATTTGCTCCAGGTCGCTAATCAGTTTCATCTCGACGCGATGATGTTCCGGAGAAAATCGAGCCTCGTAGCGGAAGCCGTCAAGGTCGAAGTTGCCGCCGAGCTCCCGATTGATCCGGGTCAGGATATTCTTCCCGAACCGGGCGGTTACGCCCGCGGAGTCGTCGTAGGCGGCTTCGAGGATCGTCGGGTCCTTGACGAGGTCGGTGCCGAAGAGGAACCGGTCATCGGCGGAGAGGGTCGATCGAATCCGTTGGAGAAGCCCGACGGCATCCTCGTCGTCGAAATTGCCGAGACTGGACCCGAGGAAGACGAGCAGTTTGGGGCCCTGGATGCGCTCCGCAACCACGCGCAACGCCGTGTCGTAATCCGACGCGATTCCCGTGACTCGGATCGCAGGATAATCGTCGATCAGGGTCCGGGCCGAGTCTTCCAGGATGGTTCCCGAGATGTCGATCGGGACGTAATGAAGTGAGCCGTAGCGATCGAGAGCCGCCTCGATCAATCGGCGTGTTTTGGTCGAGCTGCCGCTGCCCAGCTCGATCATCGTGGGCGGATCATCCCAGCCATCGACCATGGCATTGGCATGGTCGCGGAGGATCGCGTCCTCGGTGCGGGTCAGGTAATATTCCGGTTGATCGCAGATTTGTTCGAATAACTCTGAGCCGATCGCATCATAGATGAAGCGGCAGAGCAAGTACTTCGGTCGATGTGACAGGCCGCGTTCGACCGTCTTGGGAAGTGTTTCGGACTCGAACACTTCAGACGGCTTGACGCGGATCAGTTCCAGACGGTGTTGCTTCGGGAGGGAAGTCTGAATCGACAAAATGAACCTCGAGGAACGTCGCGATCGTTCGCCGTGCAATGCCAGTGGGAGAGCGGTCGTCGTACCGGTTTCACCGGTCCACGAGCCGTCCAGGCGAATCAGGAAGACGAGCGCCTCGAGGCCGTCCTCAAACCGAAGATCGACCCCCGACCGATGTCGAGGGCCCTCCCGGCCGGTGCCTTGGGGCCGCTCTGCTCCCGGAAATCCGCTCTGCCGCACGCCTCCCTAGAACCTAAGCAATCGGGGTTCCAGGGGCAAGTGGTCGGCTGAACAAGCAACGATTCGGTCGATGTCGAGGTGTCGTCGCGAAGCAGGGCCCTGAGCGAACCGGGCGTTCTCGGGAGGCCCTCACACACCGTCCGGGTCGAGGCGTCGGATCCGTTTGCTGATGTGGAAGTTGACCGAATCGTAGGGCCGAACCAGATGCCCGGTGTCGAAGATCGGCCGCTGGCTTTCCAGGTCCTCGGAGCCGAGGGCTTCGGAGAAGATGGCCTGGAGGTAGGAAACCCCCTTGGATGAGGGCTGGAACCGCTTCGCGTCGTAGAAGCACTCGGACAGCGGACGGGCGTGAATCACCCCCCAACGGTCGCGAAGGCGGTTGGCGTCGATCCCCTCGTGGACAAAACCGCCGTCGCGATATTGCAGGGTCGCGATGTGGTTGTGGCGACCGTCGACGAGCAGATCGACGGCCTCTCCGCCGAGTTGCGACGCCTGGAAGCGGTCGAACAGGATCGGCCGACCACCGCGCTGGGTGTGGCCGATTTTCCGGCAGAAGATCGCCGCGTCGGCACTCTCGTTGCGGCGTTTGCGGGTGAAAAAGGCGTTTCCCAGGTGGTCGACCAGGATCTGCTTGACGGCCTCGGCCGCCCCGGAATATTGCAGGTTGCCCGCCGGGTCCTTCACCTGCCTGACCGCCCCGAAATTGTTCCCCTGGGCATCCTTGATGCCCTCGGAAACGCAAATCAAGGCATGTTTCTGACGATCGAGAATCTCGGTGACGCGGGCCACCACGGCCTCGGGGTCCACCGCGACCTCGGGGACGAGGATCATGTCGGGCTGGCCGAAGGCCGTCCCCAGCGCGATCATGCCGCAGTCGCGCCCCATGACCTCGATGATCGCGACGCGGCGGTGGCTCTCCGCGGTGGTCCGGATCCGGAGCACGTTCTGGACCGACACGAAGACGGAGGTGGCGTAGCCGGGGGTGGCGAAGTTGACCATCTCCTCGAGGTCGAAGGTCCGCCCGGGTTGCTTCGAGTAGCGGAAGCCGGCGGCCGATTCGGGATCGGGCTCCCGGACGAATTCGTAAGGTTCGTCCGGGTAATTCAAGCCAAGGTCGTTGTCGATGGTCTTCGGCGCCAGGACCACGGGGAGGTAGTCGCAGAGCGCCTGCATGCCGTTCAGCGTGCCGTCTCCGCCGATGCAGACCAGGCCCTCGATTCCCAGTCGGTGCAAGCGATCGACGACACGCTCGATCATCTCGCGATCGTTGGCCGAGATGTAATCGCGAGAGGCCCCGAGGATCGTCCCCCCCCGAGCCGGGTCGAGTTCCGGAATCGTCTGGAACAGGGGATTGAGGTGCACGTGGGGCACTTCGGGATTGAGCAGCCCGCCATACCCCTTGATCAGGCCGAAGATTTCGAGGCGGAGTTGGTTGGCGCGGGTCACTGCTCCGGCGATGGTGGCGTTCAGGGCCGGGGTGTCCCCTCCTGCGGTCAAGATCCCGATGCGTTTCATGATTCCTGCTCCGTTCGGCGTGATCGTTGGTGAGATCGAACCCGCTGGCGGGAGGAGGATCCGCGGGCCAACTCAATCGACGAGCGAGAGGATTCCGGCGAGACGAGGACGAGGGTCGACGACGCCTCGCCTTCAGACCAGGACGACGGGAGGGGGAGGTTCATCGATGGCGAGTCGGACCGAGTCTCCCACCGCCATCTGCCGACGTTTGCGGAATTCGACCTCGCCGTTGACGAGGACGAGGCCGTCGGCGATCAGGGCCTTGGCCTGACCGCCGTTGTCGACCCAGCCGACCCGCTTGAGGACCTGGGTCAGATTGATCGGCCGGTCACCGACGGGGATTTCGTTCATGGCCGAGGCCCGCTCCTCCATTCCAGCCGCCCTGGAACTGCTCTGCAAAGGCTTTCCCGGCTTCCGCCCCCGCCCGATCGAACATGCTCCGCAGCAGATCCGGATCGCTCTTGGCGTCGACGGGCAGCCGATCCCGCGCAGGCTGGTCCTGCGAGGCTCCGATCGCAACCTCCCACTCCGGCATCACGTCCTGGGGGGTTCCGCGGTCGAGGGCGTCCCAGTACGGTTGAAGCATCGTCCGAAGTTCGTTGGGCAGGGCGGGTTGGGCGAGCTTCAAGGTGTGGTCGACCGCCTGCCCGGCTCGACTGGTCAGGATCGGGGTCCGGCTTTGCGGGGCGAGGCTGACGACAAACACCGTCACCACGATTCCCAGGACAGCCCCTTCGAGCCCCCCGAGCAGCATCCCGAGATGGCGGTCGTATGCCTCGAACTTCCAGCGTCTCAGGGTGGCCCGGATCGACCAGGCAATGCCGAACACGCCGGCCGAAACCGCCACGTAGAGGACAAGCATCGCCAGCGCCCGGGCAACAATCGGTTGCCCCGGGAACTGGGGGGCGAGTTGCGACGACACGGGAACGGCGACTGCGTAACCGAGCCCGAGTGACAGGATGCTCGCCAGTTGCCAGGTAATGCCCCGCCAGGCTCCCCAGATCATCCCGGCGATGATCACTCCCACCATGGCCATGTCATAAGGTGTCATCCGGACCCTCCATGCTCCGGTCCCCGATCGATTGTCCTGCGCCCTCGGGCTTCATCCTATCCGGGAGGCGCCCGGGGCGGAAGGCAGGCTTGCGATCGCCGCGCGTCGAGCCGTCCCGGTCACGCCGTGGGGCCGACCCTCGGGTCGTTCCAGGCCTCGCCCAGGTTGAGCCGCCGGAGGAAATCGTCGATCGAGAGCGAAACCGGGCGCATCAGGCCGGGGAGGATGCGATCGAGCCGGGGGGTCAACAGCCCGCCCTGCAGGGGACGAGGCGCGCCCTGGCCCAGCTCCGCGGTCGGTTTCGAGGCGATCGGGCCCGGGTCGAGCCCGAAGCCCTCGGCAATCGCCCCGGCGAACTCGGGACGGCTCAGGACCTCGGGGCCTGCCAGGTGGACGAGGCCCGCGTGGCCTTCCTCGACCAGTCGGATGGCCGCCAGGGCGACGTCGGGCCCGTAGCTCGGGCTGGAGCGTTGGTCGGAGGGAACCATGACCGGCTCCCCCGACACCAGGCGGCGGATGACCTGATAGGCGAAGTTCTTCCCCTGGCGTTCCGGCCCATAGACCCAACTGGTCCGGGCGATCAGGGCGCGGTCGCCCAGTTCCCCGGCGATGGCGCGTTCGGCGTCGAGCTTGGCAAGCCCGTAGACGTTGGGAGGATCCGGGGGAGACTCCTCCGAATCCGGCCCGTCGTCCCCTCGAAAGACGTAGTCGGTCGAGAAGTAGACGAAGCGACCGCCCAGGTCGGCCGTCACCCGGGCCAGGTTGAGCGGTTCTTCCAGGTTCGACGCCCGGGCCGTGGCCGGGTCGCGTTCGCAACCATCCACCCAGGTGAACCCGGCCGGATAGAAGACGACCTGCGGGTGCTGCCGGCGAAGCCAGGCCGCGGCGTCTTCCCGGTCGGATGCCCTGAGCGGGTGGAGGCCCGGGAACGGGACCGTGGCATAGGTGCCCACCGCCTCGTGGCCACGGTCGGCCAGGTGCCGGAGCAGCCAACCGCCGATCTGGCCCGAGCCTCCGATGACGATCGCCTTCATTACGAGCGGAACCCCTTGCGGCGCAGGTAGCTGTAACGCTGGAGCGAGTCCTCGATGATGGGAGAGGTCGTCGCCGCCGGCTGGAACTCATCGACCTCGACCGCCTTGCCCTCCAGGTACTTGTAGTCCTGGAAGAAGCGGCGGAGCATCTGCAAGCGGTGGGGAGGCAGCTCGTCGGCCTCCCGGAAGCTGTTGAACTCGGGGTCGCCGACCGCGACGGCGAGGATCTTGTGATCCTTCTTGCCCGAGTCGATCATCGTCATCAGGCCGATGGCCCGGGCCGTGACCAGGGTCATCGGGGCCAGCGATTCCTGACACAGCACCAGGACGTCGAGCGGGTCGTCATCTTCGGCGTACGTCTGGGGAATGAAGCCATAGTTCGCGGGATAGTAGACGGCCGAGTAAAGCACTCGGTCCATGCGGAGCAAGCCCGTGCGCTTGTCCAGTTCGTATTTGATGTTCGCCCCCGTCGGAATCTCGACGATGGCGTTAAAGACCATGGGCAGATCTTCGCCTGGGGTCACGTCGTGCCAGGGGTGGAGCATCGGCGAGAAGGGCCTCCGGAGGTCGAGCCGAAATGGCCGGGCTCCTCGGGGCCCGGACCGGATCACGCCCATCATACCAGGAAGCGCCGCCCAAGCGAGCCGTCCGAAGGCCGATGTCTCGCAATCACCCCGCGAATCCCCGAACTTGAGGGTGGTCGGTTTGGTCGGGTCAACGGTTGTGGGCGGTGTCCGCCAGGTCGTCCGCCAGGCGTTCCAGGACCTCTCGCGTCAGCTGGAACGGGCTCGGCTGGCGTCTCCGGGATTGCGCGTCGAACGAGAGGCGATCGAGCCGGAGAGTCCCGGCCTTGTCCAGGCGGACCTCGTAATACGAGCGTAACTGGCCCCTCGGCGTCGGGGACTGGCTGCGCAGTTCGACCTCCCCACCCTGGGCGTCCACCTCGATCACGACCAGGGGCTCCATCAGATACGTCACTCGCTTGGCGAGCCGGTCTCCCCAGTCGCGCAGCTCGTCGATGGTCCACCCCGGCCGTCCGGGGTCGATCACCGCGAAGTCGAGGTGTTCCAGGTTCACACCGACCGGGGTATTGGAAACGATGTCCAGCGCCAGCGAGTCCGGCCCGTCCTGGGCCGAGACCGTGCCGGGCTGGTCGGGCCGGGCGTCAAGCTCGGCGGCGATCGCGGTGCTCAGGCTCATGGGACTGGCCTCCCAGGGGACGGATCGTGTGATCCGTGCCGTCGAATGAGAGAAGGGTGGGACGCCCCTCGACGCAGGTCTCCAGTTGAACCGGGCGCGTCCAGAGGCGATGCAAATGCCGGAGCGTGTCCTGGGCGTGGTCGAGCTTCAGGTCGACGCCGAAGTACTCCTGCTCCAGGTACAGTTCGCCTCGGTTCCGATAGTTGCCGTCCTTGATCCGGATGATCGGCCGGCCGAAATTGGTCAAACCAAAGAGTAAACGCTCCTTGATCTTCTTGAATTCGCGGCTCTCGATCTCGTAAAGCTCGGCCTGGTCGTTGTGCCGGAAGCTGAACAGCCGGTGCCTGCGGCAGAAGTCGGGGGTGAGGAAGGTGTCGATGAAGGTGACGTCGCTGTGAATCCGGCGCACCTCGAAGATCTTCCGGCGGCCGATCCCGGCACCCGTGTCCCAGGTGCGTCGCGTTTCGTAGTCGTCGCACGACTCGTACTCGGGGCCGAACTGGCCCTTGTCCCAGCGTTCCTCGATGTCTCGGAAGAGCTCGATCCCGAGCTTGTACGGGTTGAGCCGGCCGGGCTGGGTGGCCATCGTGCCCGAGTGGTGATCGGCGTAGTCGACGAGCTCCGAGCCGTCGAGCAGTCGGGTGGTCATCATGGTCGAGTGCCAGTAGGAGGCCCAGCCCTCGTTCATGATCTTCGTCTGCCCCTGCGGGGCGAAGTAGTACGCCTCTTCCCGGATGATCGCCAGCACGTCCTGCTGCCAGCCATTCAAGGGGGCGTGCTCGAGCAGGAAGAGCAGGATGTCTCGCTCCGGCTGCTCCGGGAATCGCCGGGCCTTGGCGTTCTCCTCCTCCCTCTGGCGGGCGACCTCCTTGAGGGCCTCCGGCGGATTCACGAACCGGTCCATGTAATCCTTGCTGCGAAACTTGTCCGACGGGGGCGTCCGGTCGGCCTCGTCCGAGAAGTCGTAGCGGTTCGGCGCGTCGCGACGCTTGATGAACGGCGAGTGGATGTCGATCAGGCTGTCCAGGCAGAGGCAACTGTCGATGAAATTCTCGACCGTCTCCTCGCCGAATCGCTCCATGAACGACCGGATGCGATTGCCGTGATTGGCCATCTCGTCCATCATCTTCCGATTGGTCGGCGCGAAGCAGATGTTGTTCTTGAAGAAGTCGTTATGGCCATACACGTGTGCCATCACGAGCTTCTGGTCCACGGGCATGTTGCACCGCAGCAAGTAGGCGTAGCAGGGGTCATTGTTGATGACCATCTCGTAGATCTTCTGCAGCCCGTAGCGGTAGCCCTTGGAAAGTTGTTCATATTCCATGCCGAATCGCCAGTGCGGGTAGCGGGTCGGGAACCCTCCCAGGGCGGCGATCTCGGACAGCTCGTCGTAGTCGAGGACCTCGAAAATCGTGTCGTAGAAATCCAGGCCGAACGAGCGGGCGTGCTCCTCGATCTCCACCTGCAACGCCCGGAGGTCTGCCGGCAGGTCGTGCTGGGTGCTGACGAATGACATGGTGGGTCGTGCTCCGCGAGACGTTCCGGACTGCAGCGACGATCGGTGGCCCGGGCGATCAGCGTATCAGTAAGTTCGATTGCATTCGGGGCGGCGGGGCCGATGTGTCGGGGGCCGGGGACGAGCGGTCGTCCGATCGTGTTCCGGGTGCTGAGCGCCGTCCGGGGCCGGCGATCAGCGACCCCGGCCGAGGAATTCCTTGATCGAGTCGTAGATCCCGTCCTTGTCGCGGATCTCCGAAAGGGCCAGGTTCGGCTCGTTCTCGAAGGCGTCTTCCAGCTCCCGGATGAACTCGCCCGAACCGTAGGGGCTCTCGACCTGGCCGTAGCCGAAGAGGTTGCATTTGGGGAGCAAACCCTTGCGCAAGAGTTCCACGCAGTGGCGGTTGTCTTCTCCCCAGTTGTCGCCGTCGGAGAAGTGCAGTACGTAGATGTTCCAGTCGGCCGGCGGGTGGTCGGCCTCGATGATCTTGTGGGCCAGGCGGTAGGCCGAGCTGATCCGCGTGCCGCCCGACTCCCTCGTGTGGTAGAAGGTGTGCTCGTCGACCTCCTTGGCCCCCGCGTCGTGGATGATGTAACGGGTGGTCACGCCGTCGTACTGGCTCCGGAGCCAGGTGTCGATCCAGAAGGCCTCGATCCGGACGATCTCCTTCTGGTCGTCGGTCATGCTGCCGGAGACGTCCATCAGGTAGAAGACGACGGCGTTGGTCTGCGGCAGATAGATCGGGTTCCAGGACCGGTAGAGCTTGTCCTCTCGGACCGGGATGACGATCGGATCGTCCGGGTTGTAGGTGTTCGAGGCGATCTGCCGCTTCAGGGCCTTCTTGTAGGTCCGCTTGAAGTGGCGAAGGCTCTCGGGGCCGGCCTGTCGGATGCCGGTGTAACGATCCTTCTCCTCGATGATGTTGGCCTGCCCCTTCGGCTGGATGCGGGGAAGCTCCAGCTCCTCGCCGAGGATCTCGGCCAGCTCGTCCATGGTCAGCTCGACCTCGAGGATGTGCTGACCCGGGCTGTCGCCCGCCTGGCCGGCACCTTCCTCGCCGTCTCCGGATCGGCCGATCGGCTGGCCGATGTCGCCGGGACCCTGGCCGACCCCGCCCGACCCCTTCGGGCCGTATCGGAATTCGGGCAGGTCGATCGACGGCATCGGGATCGAGACCAGCTCGCCGCCGGTCTTGCCGATCATCTCGCCGTGCGTGATGTACTTCTTCAGGTCCGCCTTGATCTTGCCGCGGACGATCTGTCGGAAGCGGTTCTGGTCCCGCTCGATTTTCCGTACCAAGGCCCACGCCCCTCGCCACTGTTGAGATCGGGCGGGTGGCCGACAGGCGCGAGAACGCCCGTCGACGCGGCCGGAGCCGCCCCATGCCGGGGCAACCCGCCCTGCCTGCACGATGCGAAAGAACCGGGGAGCTGACATCCACCGCCCATCGGTCGAAGGCGGCTCGCAGACTTGGTCTGGACCGCGAGCCGCCTCGGGGATCGGTCCGGTTTAGCCGCCGCCGCGCTTCACGTCACCTCGGGCGAAGATGCTGGCCACGTAGTTCAGGACGTCGGTGGCCGAATCTTCGTCGTAGCCGTAGTCTCGGATCAGGCGTCCCTTGACGATGTCGATCTTCTCCTGCGTGTCCTTGTCGACCACGCTGGAGACGAGGCTCGTCAGCTTGATCGTATCCTTCTGGTCCTGGAACAGCTTCAGTTCCAGGGCCTTCTGGAGCCGTTCGTTGGTCTTGTAGTCGAACGTCTTGCCATCGAGCGCCAGGGCACCGATGTAATTCATGATCTCCCGGCGGAAGTCGTCCTTGCGGCTCTCGGGGATGTCGATCTTCTCCTCGATCGACCGCATCAGGCGCTCGTCGGGCTCCTCCGGCTGGCCGGTGTACTTGTTCTTGACCTTCTCCCGCTGGGTGTAGGCCTTCACGTTGTCGATGTAGTTGCCGCAGAGCCTCGTCAGGGCCTCTTCGTCGGCGGCGATGGCACGCTGGACTTCGTTCTTGACGACATCCTCATACTCTTCCTTCACGACCGCCAGCAGGTGCTTGTAGTGCTTGCGGACCTCCTCGTTGTTGATCAACGAGTGGTGCCTCAGGCCCGATTCCAGCTCGTTGAGCACCATGAACGGGTTGACCGATCGCTCCTCGGCGTGGGCGACCAGGGCGTTGGAGATCTTGTCCTGGACGTATCGGGGGCTGATCCCGAGCATCCCCTCGCGCTCGGCCTCCTCCTTCAACTCCTTGATGTTGTCCTCGGTGAAGCCCGGCAGGGTCTTGCCGTTGTAGAGCTTCAACTTTTGCATCAGGGTCAGGCCGGCGTTCTTGGGCTCCTCCAGGCGAGTGAGGATGGCCCACATGGCCGCCACTTCCAGCGTGTGGGGCGCGATGCGCTTGCCGGTGACGCGACGGCTGTTGTAATCCTTCTCGTAGATCTTGATCTCGTCGGAGAGCTTCGTGACGTACGGCACGTCGATCTTGACGGTCCGGTCGCGCAGGGCTTCCATGAACTCGTTCGACTGGAGCTTGCGATATTCGGGCTCGTTCGTGTGCCCGACGATCACCTCGTCGATGTCCGTCTGCGCGAACTTCTTCGGCTTGATCTTGTGTTCCTGGCTCGCGCCGAGCAGGTCGTAGAGGAACGCCACGTCGAGCTTCAGGACCTCGATGAACTCGATGATCCCCCGGTTGGCGATGTTGAACTCGCCGTCGAAGTTGAAGGCCCTCGGGTCCGAATCGGAACCATACTCGGCGATCTTCCGGTAATTGATATCGCCGGTCAGCTCGGTGGCATCCTGATTCTTCTCGTCCTTCGGCTGGAAGGTGCCGATGCCGACGCGATCCTGCTCCGAGAGCAAGACGCGACGCACGCGGATATCCTCCAGCACCCGGGTCCAATCGCCTCCATAACGCTCCAGACGCTCCTTGAACATCTGCCGGCAATACGGGTCGAGCTCACCGATGATCCGCACCTGGAAATCGTCCGGGTCGCGGCCGGCGTTCAATTCCGCCAGCAGGTCGGCCCGGTACTCGGGGGGGATCAGGTGCAACGGCTCCTCGTGCATCGGGCACGGGACCCAGTAATCCTCGCCGTCGGGCCCCTCTTCCTTCCAGTCGAAGGTGTACAGCGCGCCCTCATCGGTCTGCGAGTAATACTCCAGCCCTTTCTTGAGCAGCCGGGCAATGGTGCTCTTGGAGCTGCCCACTGGGCCGTGGAGCAGAAGGACGCGACGCTCGGTCCCGTAGCCAAGGGCGGCGCTCTTGAGCACGTTGACCAGATTCATCAACGGCTTCTCGAGGCCGAAAATCGCGTCGTGTCCGTCTTCGATCGGGTCGTCGAAGAACCTGTAACGGACGAACTTCTCCTTGTGGATGACGATCTCTTCGGTGCCGAAGCTCAGGATCATATCATAGACCCGCTGGTACGCATTACGCGTGACCTTCGGGTCCCGGGCAACGATCTCAAGATACTCCGAAAACGTCCCTGTCCAGTGCTTCTTCTGATATTCCGCCAGGTTCTGGCGGCGAGCGATCTTGGCAATCAAGTCCGATCCGGCCGTCATGCGGTGTCCCTCCTGACTGCTCGGTGCCTCCGGACGCGACGGGCGACGCGTTGGACGACGCATTTCAAGGGCGCACGAATGCGGCGGGGAGTCAGCGCAAGCCTTCTCCCGCGAGCCAACCGGCGCCTGCGCAGGGGGCGATAAACCTCGAACTGAGGCGATTCCGAATTGTCAAATGTGTCGTGGGGGATGGGCCCGGCCCGGGCGACGATCGACGAATGATGAAACGCAATCGCTGGTCACGTTGGCGGGCAAAACAGCCGGAGCAGCAGGATCAAGGAGAGGCTGCTCGGTTGTCGGGCCCGGGCCTGATCGACTCCTCTAATCCTCACACCCGGTGGCGTTCATGTCAAGCGCAACACGCCAGGCTCGATGATCGCGCCCGACTCGGGAGCCCCGTCATGAGGCCGCCGGGAGGGCTTCGGCGACCTCCTGGCCGGCGTCGGATTTCTCGGCGATCACCGAGCGATTTCCGAGCTCCACCAGGGCCGCGAGCAATCCCAGCCCGACGACGAGCGTCACATAGTGGGCGTAGCTGTCGGCCGCCGGTAAGACCCACGGCTGCGGCGGCAACGAGAGGACCAGCCCATACGCCAGAACCACCGGAACCGCCGCCGCCACCCCCCCCAGGAGGAGCGTCGCGACCAGGTGTCCTCCCTCGGCCCGGAGCAGCCGGCCGTACCCCTTCAAGGCGCCTCGCCACCCTCCCCGACACCAGGGAGCCGCCCCGACGAGGCCCACCATCACCAGGGCCGCCCCCTGGATCGAGACCAGGCCCCAGCCCCCCAGCATCGGGGCCAGCACCGACCGCGCGAAGCCATCGGGGACATACGGCAGCGCCAGGTAACTCATCGCGGCCAGGTAGCGTGCCGGCATCACCGCCAGGCATCCCAGCATCGCCGCCGGGACCAGGGCGAAGATGGCGGCGACCTCGATCGGCTCGACGTCGCTCGAACGCTCGGCCCGTCGCAGCTCGACCAGGACCCACGCGGCCAGCAAGCCGTCGGAGATCAGCATCAAAGCCGGGACCACCAGCGGCTCGACGTACAACCCGCCGCCGATCGGCAGGTCGTCGGCGGATGCCACGATCGCGACGAGCCGATACGCGCCGTACGCCGAGGCGGCGATCCACGAGACCGTCACCCACCCCGGCCTGACCCGGTCTCGTTGGTCCATCGCATCGGTCCCCCACCGATCGGCCGAGAACCGGAAGGCCACGACGACGGCGATCCCGAGCAGGACGAGCAGATCCGCCAGGCTGAACAGGTCGCGGAGCGGAGTCAGCGCTGCCAGAATCCCGTGTTCCAGCGCGGCCTCGGGGACCGACCGGGTCCGAGAGAGCAACGACAGGTCCGCCAGGCCGAGCGGGCTCCTGTAGCGCACCAGCAGCGACGACGTCCAGGAAATGACCGACGCCCCCAGCAAGATCATCACGAGCCGGGCCGAGGCCCGCAGCCGCTCCACCGCCGCGCCGAAGAGCCGGATGTGGCCCGGCAGATCGAACAACTGGCCGAGCGCCCGGACCGGGCCCTGGGCGACCATCGCGACCAGCAGCAAAACCAGCAGGCCGAGCATCCAGGCCCAGAATCCCTCGGAACCCGGCACGACACTGGCCGACGACAGGGTCTGGCCCCAGAACCAACGCCGGAGCGCCATCAAGGGCATCTCGAACTCGTCGGGGACGGTCTGTGCCCAGAGGATCGGAAATCGGAGCAGCAGGGGGTTCAAAGGGGTCGTCTCCCGAGCGGAACGGTGGTCGGGCGGTGGGCGATCCGTCTCGGATCCGAGGCGTCTCGTCGAGTCGACGACAATTGTAACGGCCCCGGGCGTCTCGGGCATGGGGCTGCCTCGGCCCGATCCGTCATTCGCTGCGCGTCGCCCCGACTCGACGACCTTCAGCGGTGATTACCGGCCCCCGGCCCGCCTCAGGGCATCGTCTCCCGAGCCTGACGCTCGAGGGGCGAGGGGAGAGCCTCCCGCCACTCCCGCGTCAGAGACATACAACCGGAGGTAGCGATAGTAGACCTCCAGCGTCATCGCGGCCAGGGCCGTGGTATAGACGCGGCCCCCGTGGGTCCCGTAGCGCGTCGGGTCGGGGTCCCAGCTCCCGGCCTTGTGCCCCTCGCGATGCTGAAGGTCGACCAGCGTGTCCCGAACGAGCGGGTTCCAGCGATCCCAGGCCGGTCCGCCGGCCTGGTACATCGCCAGCGTGGCGTAATACCAGTAGTAGCTGTTGAATGTGTCTGCCGAGGGCGGATGTTGCAGCAGGTACGAGGCCGCCTCCGTGCTGGCCGCCCCTGGCCCCCCGAACCCGAGGAACTGCCGGCAGACCCAGGCCTCGGCCGACATGACTGGATCGGCCGGCCGCGACGGCTGATACCGGGCCAGGCCCTCCGCATCGCCGTCGGCGACCCGCTGCAGCCAGTTCCGCGCCGATTGCGCCGCGGTGGAAGGGACCTCGATGCCGACTTCCGACGCCGACTTGAGCACCATCACCACCCAGCCCAGGACGCTCGTATCGCCGACCGGAGGATGGGGCTCGTAATCCCAGCCCCGGCCCCCTTCGGCCGGGGTCCGGCGAATCTCTCCCCTGGGGAGGTAACGCCAGCCCATCAAGCCCGGATACTGGCTGTCGACCAGGAAGGCGACGGCCCGATCGACCGGCGCCTTGAGCTTCGGGTCGCCGCTCAGGGCATAGGCCTCCGAGAGGGCCAGGCTCGCCATCGTGTGGCAGTACATGCCGACGGCCCGGCTCGGGCCCCTCAGGTCCCCGTCCGCCTTCTGAATCGTCAGCAGGAAGTCGATCCCCCGGCCGACGGCCGGGGCGTATTTCCCGTCCAGGTGCGTGTAGCCGGAGCCCAGGAACGCGAGCAAGGCCAGGCCGGTGACGGCCGTATCCGCCTCCCAGTAGAAGCATTCGCCGTGGCAGATGTCCCCCGGCGGGCAGTGGGTCGTGAAGCCGGCGTCCCCGGAGGCGGGCGAGCCGTCCCGGTATCGGGCCGTCCCGGCGTTCCAGCGGCCGTCGGCGTCCTGGTGCCGGGCGAGCCAGTCGAGCGCCAGCTCCACGGCTTCTTCGCTGGCGGCGCTGGCCCCGGCTCGCCGAGCCAGCTCCGAGCGATTGGGATCGAGCCGAGGCCGGTAGACCTCGGGCACGTCTTCCAGGGTCCGACGCTCGACCGCCCCTGGGATGCCGGGCAAATCGGGCAGCGTCCGGGGGACCAGGCGATCGAGATCGAGGGCCGCCACCGGGGCCGATCGCTCGGCCACCCGGGCCGCCTCGCGATCGGGGGCGGGCCGGGCCGCGACCCGGAGGTCCGCCTCGGGCACGTCGAGGGGGGCATCCTCGGCCCGTCGGGCCACCGGGCGGCGATCCGGGCCTGCCACCGCCTCGGGGTCCGCCTCCGAAGGGGTCTCGATCTCGGGCGCCATGCGCTCGCCGTCGCCGGGCCTCGCCTCGACAACAGGGAGCGGCGGCGGGCCCGATCCCGGGAGACCCCGGTCGGGAAGCGGGACCTCCTCCGGCGCGAGGCGAGACGCCCGGGGAGGCGGCAGGTCGACGGTTGCTCGCGGCCCCGGGGCCGGGCGGAATGCCCCTCGATCGGGTGCCTCAGGGAACTCGGGATCCGGGGGCAATGGTCGGGCGTCCGACCCGGCTCGGGGGCGAGCCTCGGCCACGTCCGATCCCTCGGGGGCCGATTCGGCGGACGGCCGGGGCGCGATCGGGCTCGAATCGAAGGGATCGACACGGCGATCGGGGAGTGACCCGAGGACCGGATCGGGCAGATCAAGGTCGGGCAACGACGGGGGGGGCAGTTCCGCCCGGGGCGAAGGCCGAAGCCCGGTCGGCTCGTCGCGGCGGCCCGGTCGGCTCGCCAGCCGTTTGGGATCGGGCAGCGGAAGCCCTGCGGGTCGGCCCTCGGGACGATCGTCGCGGATCACGGCCGCCACGTCGGCCGGGTCGATCGCCGCCGGCTCAACGAGGGAGAGGGCCTCCGGCTCCGGTTCGAACGCCCGGTCCCCGTCCATCGGATCGCTCGGCAGCGCCGGCTCGGGGGCAGGCGCCGCGTCGGCCAGCCCCGGGCCCTCGATCCGGTCCAGGGCCTGGGGTTGGGGCAATTGTCCCGGGGAGACGTCGGGGCGGGCGGCCCCTCGCCCTTCCGGCTCGATCGCCCCGCGTAAGGCCATCGCCACCAGATCCTGATCGACCGCGAGGCCTCCCCCCCGACCGTTCCCCTCGGACCCGGGGGGTTCAAGGTCTTTCGCCCTCCCTCCGGCGGAGAGGGGGGTGCTGGTGACCCGGATGGCTCGGATGCCCGGCTCATCGCCCAGTTGGCCATCCGGCACGCCGGGCCCGATGAGCTTCGAGAGCTCCTCGCTGCTCGAGAAGACCAGGCCCACATGGGCGAGGACCGAGAGCACGAGGCACTTGCGCAGCACCCTGCGAGAGCCCCAGCCGGTCCAGACGATCAGGCCCAGGAGCAGGACCATCACGCCAAGGGTCGTCCAGGCGCCGACGTCGGCCTGAAGTAATCGGAGGAATGGTTCCAGATCCAGGCCGGTCATCGCTCCTCCGGTCGTCGTCTCAGGAAGGCCCCGACCCTCCGGGCCTGGGACCCTTCCGGCGATGAGCGCCCCGACGCCCGAACGCTCAAGGGGGCACTCTCCACCGGAAGGGGGCGTCAGAAGTTGCGTAACGAGTCGGGGATTTCGACCCGGATCGGCTGCGAGCCCCGAGGCTGGCCCCCGACCCCGAAGTGGGGACCGGCCGAGGCGTTCCGGTGGGGCGTCGCCGCCGCCATCGAACCCTTGTCGGCCCGGCTTGCCTGCTGGGCCGTCGCCAGCACGGCGATGGCGTCCACCGTCTCCGCCCCGAGGCGATCGAGCGCGTTTTCGAGCGCCTCGACCCGCCCCATCAACCCGTCGTAGGCCACCAGTGCCAGGATCGCCAGTGCGACCCCCGCCGTCAACGGGGCCAGCGCACCCCCCAGCGCCGGGCCCCACGAGGCCGAGGCGGCCGCCCCTTCCAGGTGAGACAGGGCCCGTCCCGCCGCCATGAGCGTGCCCAGCAGGCCCACGAGCGGGGCCAATGCCGCGATCCGACGCAGGGTGCCGACGTTGCGCCGGAGCCGATCCGCCTCGACCTGCCTGGCCAGGCTCACCGCCCGTTCCAGGTCCGGAGCGGGCCTCCCCCAGCGTCGGATGGCCGCCAGGGCGATCCGGGAGGCCGGGCTCGGGTTCATCTCGCAGAGGTCGGTGCCTTTACTCTGATCAAGTTGACCATCCTCCAGGCGGTCCCGGAAGCGATCGACGAAGCGCGTCGGCAGGACCCGGGCCTTCCGCAGGCGCAGCGACCGCTCCGCCAGGACGCTCAGGCCGAGTACGCCGCAGGCCGCCAGGCCGCCCCAGGTCATGCGGTCGGCGGGCGGGGTGGAGGAATACCACGATCGGGCGAGTCGGGCGAGCTGTTGGAGCTGCTCGGTCGCGACCGCCGAGGCCCGCTCGAGGTTCGACGGATGATCGGCGCCCCCGATCACCACCACCAGCCCCATCGCCAGCAGCGCCGGGCCGACATTCCGACAACGTGGCATCAGGCGGCTTTCGAACGCATTCCAACGCATGGCGAACGTCCTTATTGAATGTGGTTCGAGGGGTCCCTCGGGTGCCGGCGATCCGATCCTCAACCCCGCCGACCCGATCCCGAACCCCCGCCAACCGCCTCTCCTGAAACCCGCCGTCGCGCCACGGACAGCCGGCGAGCGGCCTCGTCCGAGGCCGGTTCGTCCGGAAATCGCGAGCGGAGCCTCTCATAAATGTCGGCGGCGTCGGCCCAGCGGTCGAGTTGTTCGTAAACTTTCCCCGCTTCCAGCAAGGCCAGGGCCTGCCACTTGGGCGCATCGTCGTACGAGGGCAAGATGTCGACCTTCAGGAATTCGCGGAGCGCCTCGTCGTAACGCTTCTGGTGGAAGAAGGTTTCTCCCCTCATGAACTGGGCCATCGCCGCCAGTTCTCCCCCCTTGCGGGCGTCGACGACGGCCTGGTAGGCCGCCCGGGCGTCCTCGAACCGGGGCGGGGCCTGACTCTGCAGGGCGCGGCCCCGGGCGTAGTCGAGGTCGGCCATCTGGGGCAGGTCCGGGACGTCGGCCTTCAGGGCATCGGCCAGGGCCAGCACGTCCGACCAGCGCTCCTGCTGCACCAGGGCCTGGATGAGCCGCAAGCGGGCGGTCGGCAGCCACGATTCCGGCCCCTGGCCCTCCAGGTCGGCGTCGATCAGGGCCCGGAACCCGGCCTCGGCCGCCTCGGGGTCACCCTTCCGGAAGGCCACCTCGGCCGCCCAGAACCCGGCCTCCCGGGCGAATCGCCCGTCCGGGAAGGCGCCGATGAGGCGCCCGAATGCCCGGCCCGCCTCGGCCCACTCCTCCCGCTCGACCCGGGCCCGGCCCTCCCGGTAGAGCGCGGCCTGGAGGATGCGGGGCTCCGTCTCCGCGGCCTCGTCGGTCAAGGGCCCAAGCCAGGTGAGGGCCTCGTCGAACCGCCCCGCCTGGAAGGCCGATTCCGCCAGGTTCAGGCGGGCATCGTCGGCCTGGGGAGAGGCCGGGTGCTCCTCGAGCAGGCGCTTGAAGACCTGATCGGCCTCCTCGATGCGATCGCCGTCGATCAGGGCCCAGGCCAGCTCCGCGAGCAGGAGGTCGACCGCCTCGGCCGGCTCTGATTGCCCGGACTCGATCAACGCTTCGAAGACGGGGACCGCCTGGTCCGCCCGGCCCGTCTCCACCAGCAAGCGGGCCCGGGCCAGATCGGCCTTCGGGGCCTCGATCGAATCCGGGTGATGCGAGCCCACCCGGGCGAACGCCTCGATCGCCTCGTCGGGCCGGTCCAGGTCCTGCAGCGCCCGCCCCCGGACATACGACGCCTCGGCCGCCAGAGGGCCCTCGCCCGCCTCCTCGATGACCTTCGCAAACGCCTCGATGGCGTCCGCCGGGCGGTCCGAACCCATCAGGGACCATCCCAGCCCCGACCAGGCCCGGGCGCGTTGGCTGGGGTCGCCCTGCTCCCGATCGGTCACGGCGCGGAAGTGGCGTTCGGCCCGGCCCCATTGTTCCGCGGCCAGGGCGGTCTCCGCGACCCGGAGCAGCGTCGGTCCCACGACCGGGCTCCCGGGGAATCGCCCCGAGAGCTGGGTGAGGGTCGTGTCCGCCTGCTCATGCTGGCCGAGTTCGGCGTGCCCCAGGGCAATCCGGGCCAGTGCGTGGTCGGCCGCGTCGCCGTCGGGGCGAGTCTCGACGAACCGGGCCAGGGCCGCGATCGCCTCGTCGAACCGACCGGCGTCGAAGTGCGCCTGCCCCACGAGATAGAGCGAGTCGAGGGCATAAGGAGAGTCGGGCGATTTCGACAGCTCGTCCAGGAGCCGGATCGCCTCCTCCTCCCGCCCGGCCGCCCTGGTGGCCAGCCCCAGGTAGTATCGAGCGGCCTGGTCGGTCTCCCGATCCAGCCCCGGACGGGCGAGCAGGGCGTCAAGGGCCTGGATCGCCTCCTCGGGCCTCTCGGCCTCGAGGGTGGCCCGGGCCTCGATGAGCAGGGCAGGGGCGCCGATCGGGCCGTCGTCGTCCGACCTCGATCGGGCCCGGCGGGCCAGCTCGATGGCCCGTTCCTCCTGGGAGAGCTTCAAGGCCAGGGAGGCGGCCTGGAGCAGGGCGTCATCCACCCAGCGATCCTCCGGATACGCCTCGACCAGCCGCTCGAACCGGGCCAGGGCATCGGCCGGGTCGCCGCCCCGTTCCGCGGCCTCGGCCGATCGGAAGAGCAGGGCGGGGGCGGTCGAGGTCTCCGGGAATCGCCCCAACGCCTCGTCGAAGACGACGATCGCCTCCGCCGAGCGGCCTTGCTTCAGCTCCCCGAGGCCGATCGTGTACGACGCCCTCGCGGCCAGCTCGGGAGTCGGATCGTCCCGGAGCGGTCCGAGCACCTCGCTCATCTCCTCGTAGCGTCCGAGGGCCAGCAGGGCCTCGGCCGTCCCCAGGCGGCCCCGGGCGACGTAAGGGCTCTGCGGGATGGCCGCTTCCAGGGCCGAGAAGGAGGCGATCGCCTCCTCAAAGGCCCCGGCTTCCAGTTGCAGGCGTCCGGCCTGATAAAAGGCCTCGTCGCGCTGGGGGGCCTCGGGGCGTTCGAGCAACTCCTGGAACCGCAACAGGGCGAGCCGCGACTCTCCCTGGCGGACGAGGACCCTCCCCAGGTACAGCCGGGCCCGATCCGAGAGCCGACCATCCGGGTACGTGTTCAGGGTCTCTTCGTAGGCTTCCCGCGCCCCTTCAAGGTCGCCCCGCTGGAACCGGACATCGCCGAGGTAAGGCCAGGCAAGCTCCTGATACCGGTGATTCTTCGCCCCCCCCGTGTACGATTCCAGGGCGTCCAGCGCCGCCGGCAAGTCGCCGAGGACGTAGGCCAGCTCTCCGACCCGGAACAGGGCCGTCGGCACGCTCGGGTGGTCCTCGGGCGCGACCTCCAGGAACTCCTCGAAGGCCGCGCGAGCCTCGGCGTATTCCTGGAGGAAGTGGTGGGCATTGGCCAGGCCGTAGAGCGCCTCGGCCCGGAAGGACGCGGTGGGATTGGTGCCGAGGAATCCTTGATATTCCTGCACCGCCAGGTCGAACCGGCGGGCCCGGAACAGTCCATTGGCGAAGTTGAGCGCCTCGGGGACCGGCTCGCCCCCGGGCCGGGCGCGATCGGTCTGGCCTCGGGCCTCGACCGCCGGCCCCATCAGGCCCGATCCGGCCAGCAGGACGACCACGAGGGCGGTCCCCACCGCCGACGATCGTCGGCGGCGGGACGATCGGAGTTCAAGACGCACCAGATCACCTCCCTGATCGTCGACGATGCCGGCAGAGCCGCCTCGCCGATCCGTCCTCTCCCCGCGTCATGCCGGCATGACCAGACGCGCGTCCCGGGACCCCTCCAGCATTCATCCGACCGATTATCGCGACCCAATGCCGCTTGGCAAGCCGAGCCGAGGTCGGATTGCCTGGATTGGCCAGGTTCGCCCGGCGAAGTTTCTCAACCGGCCCGGAACTTCATAAGATATTCACCGTCCTTCGTTAAGATCTTCTGGTAGCCTGGCACCATCGCATCGGCGCGGGTCCCCGATGCCGCTCCGACCGCGTCACACGCCCCACGATCGACGGTCGAGATCTCTTCCTGGTTCTTGTTCGAGTGAGTCCTCCATGGCGACGACCGCCCTCGCCTCGCTCCCCTCGCCCTCGCGCCCGCAAGCGTCGGTCAGCCTCTCGGCCCGTCGCGCCCGCCCGCGGGGGAGGATCCCCGCTCGGCCGGGCCTGGTGGTCCTGGCCGGCTGCCTCGGGATCGTCGCCGGGGCCGGGTGCGGGGCGGAACGCCCGGTCGTCGTGGACGGGTCGAGCACGGTCTTCCCCATCAGCGTCGCCGCCCAGGTGGCGTTCACCAGGGCCGTCGAGGGTGTCCCCAAGATCACGGTCGACTACCACGGGACCGGCGGCGGCTTCGGCCGATACATCGAGGGCGAGGTCGACATCGTTAACGCGTCTCGCCCCGCCAAGCCGATCGAGGAAGAACGTGCCTGGGCCAGGGGTTACGTCTGGTCCCGCTACCTGGTCGGCCACGACGGCATCACGGTCGCGGTCAACCCCTCGAATACGTTCGTCGACGCCCTCTCGATCGATCAGCTTCGCGCCCTGTTCGAGCGGGGAAGCGCCATCAAGACCTGGCGCGACCTGGACCCCGAGTGGCCCGATCAGGCGATCTCCTTCTACACGCCCGACCCCGATTCGGGCACTTACGACACCTTCGTCCACGAGGCGCTCGACCTCGCGGAGCAGCGTGACGACATCCAGCCGAGCGCCGACGATAATGTCCTGGTCAACGGCATCGCCGGCGACGTGAACTCGCTGGGATACTTCGGATTCGCCTACTACATGGCCAATCGCGATCGGCTCCGGGCCGTCCCCATCCGCAAGGACGACGACGCGGAACCGGTCGCCCCCATGATCGAGACGATCTACGACGGCTCGTACGTCCCCCTGTCCCGCCCCCTGTTCATCTACGTCAAGGACGAGGCGATGAGGCGCCCCGCCACCGCCGAATTCGTCAGCTTCTACCTCGACCATGTCGAGGACCTCGCCGGACAGGCCGGCTACGTCCCCCCCAATACCCGGGAACGATCCGAGAACCTGGCCACGCTCGGCCGGGTGAAGGCCACGATCTCCGTGGCCGGGTCGGCCCCCCCCACCGCCGATTGAACCGGACCCGCGACCGGACCGGACCGGACCGCTCGCGTTCCTTCGCGATGATCGCCACTTTCCCCCCCCTGTAGGCTGGCCGTGACCCAATTCCCTCAGACCGCCCCGGTCTCTCCCAAGCTGCCCCCCAGGCGTCACTGGATGGGGCAATCCTGGTTCCAGAAGGGCCAGGAGTTCGTCATCCCGCCCTTGATCTTCCTCTGCGCCCTCATCACGGTGCTGACGACCATCGGCATCGTCGCGGTGCTCGGGGTCGAGTCGTTTCGGTTCTTCCGGGCTTCCGGCGTCGGCGTCCTCGAGTTCCTGACCGGGACCACGCTCAATCCCAAGGGAGACCCGCCGAGGTTCGGCATCCTCCCCTTGATCTGGGGGACCTTCGTCATCGCCCTCGGCTCGTCCCTGGTCGCCTTGCCGATCGGCCTGCTCAGCGCCATCTTCCTCAGCGAATACGCCCCCTCCCGGCTCCGCGCCGTGCTCAAGCCGACGCTCGAACTGCTGGCCGGGGTGCCGTCGATCGTCTACGGCTACCTCGCCTTGCTGCTGGTCACCCCCGTGCTCAAGGCGGTGCTGGAGCCGCTGGTCCGGGTCGAATTCTACAACGCCCTGAGCGCGAGCATCGTCGTCGGGGTGATGATCATCCCGATGGTCTCCTCCCTCTCCGAGGATGTGCTCTCGGCCGTCCCCCGGGGGTTGCGCGAGGCCGCCTACGGCCTCGGGGCCACCAAGTTCGAGGTCTCGACGCGGGTGGTCCTGCCGGCCGGCTTGTCGGGGGTCCTCGCCTCGTTCATCCTGGCGATCAGCCGGGCCGTCGGCGAGACGATGGCCGTCCTGCTCGCCGCGGGGGTCAAGCCGCAGATCGTGCTCAACCCGCTCCGATCGGTCGAGACGATGACCGCCTACATCGTCAACACGATGAAGGGGGAGGCGGCGGTCGGGACCCCCGAACACCTTTCACTCTATGCCGTGGGGCTGGCGCTGTTCGGGGTCACGCTGGTGATGAACATCATCTCCGGGATCATCCTGCGGCACTTCCGGGAGGAGTACCAGTGAGCCGGCCGAGCGATCGATTGTACCGGCCCCGCCAGGTGCGCCGCCGCGTCTTCGGCGTCCTCTTCGCCGGGCTTTGCCTGCTGGCCACGCTCAGCGGGGTGGTGGTCCTGGCCGTCCTGCTCGGCTCGGTCCTCGCCAAGGCGATGTCGTACCCGCCGAACCCCCCCTGGTACGCGCTGGGCCAGCACGCCGGCGAGTTCTGGCGGTTCATGACCCGGATCGCCACCTCGACCAACTCTCCCGAGCCGGGCGAGGCCGGATTCAAGGCCGGGATCGCCGGCAGCCTCTGGCTGCTCGTCCTGGTGGCCGTCATCGCCATCCCGACCGGGGTCGGCGCCGGGCTCTACCTGGAAGAATACGCCCCCCCGGGCCGGGTCCGCCGCACGATCCAGACCAACATCGCCAACCTGGCCGGGGTGCCTTCGATCGTCTACGGCATCCTCGGCCTGGTGGTCTTCAGCCGGGCCTTCGGCTTCGACCCGCTCGCCCTGGGCAAGATGCTCTGGGCCGGGGCCCTGACGCTCAGCCTCCTGGTCCTGCCGATCGTGGTCATCGCCACGCAGGAATCGCTCCGGGCCGTGCCGCCGTCGCTCCGCCAGGCGGCCCTGGCGCTCGGGGCGACGCGATGGCAGGTGATCCGAGACCACGTCCTGCCCTCGGCCTTGCCGGGCATCCTGACCGGCACCATCCTGTCGCTCTCCCGGGCGATCGGCGAGACGGCCCCGCTCCTGATGGTCGGCGCGGCCAATTCGATCCTGTATACCCCGTCGAGCCCGGCAGACTATTACACGGCCTTGCCGGTCGAGATCTACAATTTCGCCACGCTCCCCCGAGAGGAGTTCCGGACCGTCGCCGCCGGGGGCATCCTGATCCTGCTCGCCCTCTTGCTCTCGATGAACGCCGTGGCCATCTTCCTGCGCACGCCGACGGGCCGTCGGTTCGCGGGGCGAGCCATCTCGCAGGTCAGCCGGATGGGCTGGGCCGTCAGCCAGGCCGTCTTCCCCTCGCATCGGGCGTTTGCGAACGGCGACTCCGAGGCCGGCGTCCCCGGACCCGCCCCGAACCCCTCGATCACCAACCCCGGGGATCCGCATCCGAAATGAGCATTGACCAGCAGTCGCAGACCCCCCCGGTCGACCTCCCCTCGCCCGAGACCTCGGCCGTCGTCCTCGAGGCGCGCGACCTCTCGGTCTGGTACGGGTCGACCGAGGCCCTCCGCCAGATCAACATCGCCATCCCCCGCAACCGGATCACCGCCCTGATCGGCCCGTCCGGCTGCGGCAAGAGCACCCTGCTCCGCTGCTTCAACCGGATGAACGACCTGATCCCCAGCTTCCGCATGGAAGGCCACCTGGAATTCGACGGCGACCAGATCGTCGGCGACCAGGTCGACCCGGTCGCCCTGCGACGGCGGGTCGGCATGGTCTTCCAGAAGCCCAACCCGTTCCCGAAGACCGTCTATCAGAACGTCGCCTGGGGGGCCCGGATCAACGGCTACACCGGCAACATGGACGAACTCGTCGAGCGATCCCTCCGCCGGGCCGCCCTCTGGGACGAGGTGAAGGACAAGCTGCACCGCTCCGGCCTCGACCTCTCCGGCGGCCAGCAGCAGCGCCTCTGCATCGCCCGCACCCTGGCGGTCGAGCCCGAGGTGATCCTCATGGACGAACCCTGCTCGGCGCTCGACCCCATCTCGACGGCCCGCGTCGAGGACCTCATGGAAGACCTCAAGGACGACTACACCATCGTCATCGTCACCCACAACATGCAGCAGGCCCGCCGGACGAGCGACATGACCGCCTGCCTCATGCTCGACCAGGACCGCGGCGACTCCCACCGCCCCGGCGTCCTGGCCGAGTTCAGCCCGACCGATCTGCTGTTCACGACCCCCAAGGATCGACGCACAGAGGCCTACATCACCGGCCGGATCGGCTGAGGGCGAGGCGCCCCGCCTCGCTCCGCCCCCCGCTCCTCACGGCCTCAGTTCGGTGAAGCTCTTCTGCCCCGAGAATTGCCCCGCGTACCCCTTGACCGGGGCCTCTCGGACTTCCTCCAGGATGAGCTGGCAGATCGGCATCCCCACGTCCAGCGCGACGGTCAGGTTGCCGAGGTTGAAGATCTCCAGTTGGATCGGCAGGCCGCGGTCGTTCGGGTCGTCCGGGTTGTCGCCGAACCCGGCGTGGATCGTCGGCGCGGTCACGTGCACCCCGACGCCGAGCCTCGCCAGGCTGCTCTTCCCCTCGACCCGGGCCGCCAGCCGCGAGCCCTTGGGCAGGTGGATCGTCTGCTCGGTGTAGCCGAGCACGAACTGCCCCGGCTGCAATTCGTAGCCCTCGGTGAAGATCGGCACCCGCTCGGCCCGATCCGGATCCTCGAGCAGGCGACGGATGTTGAACCCGGGCAATCCCGGCCGCACGGCCGGGCCCCCCGGCTTCCAGCGGACGAGGGTTGCGTCGAGGGTCAGGTCGACCGCGGTCGAGGTCCAGAGGTGCTCGGCCGGGACCGGGTCGATGGTCAGGAACCCGTGCCGGATCGCCGCCTCGATCTCCCGGTCCGAGAGGATCATGAGATGGGCCTGTCCACGTGCCTCAGGTGTTCGAAGGCGATCCAGGCCCGGTTGGCCCCGGAGTACGCCTCGCAAGGGAATTCGACCAGCACCCGGCGCCGCTCCCGGTCGATCTGGACGAAGCCGACCGGGAGGAACGGGACCCCTTCATGCCGATTGATCAGCGTCGGGGTCACGTCGAGATACTGGGTCCGGCCCTCCTCGTCGGTCACGCAGGCCGTCAGGTGGTCATCCCGAAGGCCGGGAGAAAGCTCGCAACGGACTTCCTCGAAGTAGGTGATCTCGGTCATCGTCGCGTCTCGTGCAGGTCGAGGGCCGATCGGATTCTCAAGGAGGAGGGACTCGTGTCCCTTTCTCTCTCTCTTTCGGTTCGGCCGGGGCGACGGTCCCGGTCCATTGCTCTCCCCGATGATCGCCCGATCGAGGTCCGAAGGCAACCTTCGGGGGGATCTCGCGGCTCGGTCCGCTTCCCCTCGCCCGATTCGCGGTTAACATGGAGTCATGGTCACGACGCTCCCCGAGGCCCTCGACGCCTCGATCGACGAAATGGGTGAGTTCCTCCGGTCGGTCCGGCGGCATTTCCATGCGCACCCCGAACCGAGCCGGGAAGAGTTCCAGACCACCCGGGAACTCGCCCGCCACCTCAACGACGCCGGGATCCCCCACGAGATCGCCCCGACGGGCCGCGGCATCATCGCCGGCCCGAGGGCGGGCCTCGACGGCCAGCCCCGGGTCGCCTTCCGCGCCGACATGGACGCCCTGCCGATGCAGGAAGGCAAGCTCGCCGTCCCCTACCGCTCGACCCGAGACGGCGTCATGCACGCCTGCGGCCACGATGCCCACGCGACCATGGCCCTCGGCGCCGCGTTGGCCCTGCATCGCTGCCGAGAGTACCTCCCCCGGCCGATCGCCTGGCGGGCCATCTTCCAGCCCGCCGAGGAGACGGCCGAGGGGGCCGTCGAGATGATCCGGGCCGGGGCGATGGAAGGCGTCGCATCGATCATCGCCCTGCACGTCGATCCCGAGCTGGAGGTCGGCCGGGTGGCCCAGCGGGCCGGGGTCCTGACGGCCGACTGCCGGGACCTCCGCATCGTCATCCGGGGGCGCGGCGGGCACGCCGCCCGGCCCCACCTGGCGATCGACCCGATCGCCGCGTCGGCCCAGTTCGTCTCGGGCGTCTATCAATGCGTGCCCCGGGCCGTCGACGTCCGCGAGCCGGTCGTCGTCAGCTTCGGCTCGATCCACGGCGGCGAGGCCAACAACGTGATCCCCGATCACGTCGAGATCGAGGGCACGATCCGGTCCCTCAGCCAGTCGGCCCGCGAACGCGCCTGCGCCGCCGTCCAGGGCGTCGCCCGGGCCGTGGGCGTCGCCACCGGGGCCGAGGTGCAGGTCGAGTTCCTTCACGGGATCGAGCCCGTCATCAACGACCCCTCGGTCATCGCCGCCATGGCCCACGCCTCGGCCGAGATCCTCGGGGCCGATCGGGTCGGGTCGATCCCGCACCCGAGCCTCGGTGGCGAGGATTTTGCTGCGTACCTCGCCCTCGCCCCCGGCGCGATGCTTCGCCTGGGGGTGGCGGGGGCCTCGGGATGGCACTCCTTGCACTCTCCCCGCTTCGACATCGACGAGCGGGCCCTGGTTCTGGGGGCCAAGATCCTGGCCCGATCCGTTGTCCTGCTCTCGGAAAAGGGGTGAGGTCATGGCCGATCGTCTCGAATTCGTGCGCAACAACTGGCCGAGCCTCGGCGTCGAGATCGAGCTGCAGCTCGTCGACGCGCAGACGCTCGGCCTGCGCAACGCGATCGGCGACATCCTGCCCGAGGTCCCCTCGGCCCTGGCCGAGCGGGTCAAGCCCGAGATCATGCAGTGCTACCTGGAGATCAACACCGAGATCTGCCAGACCGCGGCCGACGTCAGCCGCGACCTCTCCGAGAAGCTCAGCGTCGTCGAGCAGATCGTCGAGCGTCACGGCCTCCGCCTCTTCTGGGCCGCCACGCACCCGTTCTCGCACTGGCACGAGCAGCAGATCTCGCCCGATGACCGTTATCACGGCCTCGTCGACCTGCTCCAGGAGACGGCCCGACGGCTCGTGACCTTCGGCCTCCACGTCCACGTCGGGGTCGATTCGGGCGACAAGGCGATCATGATCTGCGACCGGATGCTCCGCCACCTGCCGACCCTGCTCGCCCTCTCGGCCAACAGCCCCTTCTGGTCGGGGCGCAACACCGGCCTGCACTCGCAGCGGAGCAAGGTCATGGACGACCTGCCCACCGCCGGGCTCCCCCCCGTGATGCGCAACTGGAGCGAATACGTCTGGCTGCTCAACCACCTGATCGACACCGGCTTCATCCGCAGCCTCCGGGAAGTCTGGTGGGACATCCGCCCCCACCACAACTTCGGCACGGTCGAGGTCCGCGTCTGCGACATGCCGCCCGACCTGCCGACCGTCGTCGGCCTGGCGGCCCTCATCCAGTGCATCGTCCGCGACCTCTCCCGGCAGATCGACGAGGGGACCTACCTGCCCGACGGCCACCCCTTCATGAACCGCCAGAACAAGTGGCGCGCCTGCCGCTACGGCATGGCCGCCGAGCTGGTCGACCCCTTCACCGCCGAGGCCCGGCCCGCCCGCCGGATCGTCGCCGACCTGGTCGATACGCTCATCAGGCGGGGCGTCCCCGAGGAACTCGGCTGCCTCCGGGAGATCGAGATGGTCCTCGACATGGCCGAGCAGCCGACCGGCTCCGAACGCCAGGTGGCCATCTTCGAGCAGACCGGCGACCTCCATGAGGTCGTCCGCCAGATGCTCGATCGCCGCCCCTTCGAGCCTCGGCCGACTTCATGACTTCTTCTCATGTTTTTCATGAGATGCCTGGGCGACACCGGTTACGATTGATCGCGGATTGACCGGAGCCAGGAGGGGCGCGCGTGCCCCTCGTTGTCGGGACGGAACCCCCTCGATCCTCGATTAACGTCCTGGGTCGGGCGATCGCCGTCCGATCGATCCGTAACCTCTCGATCCTTTCCTTCCGGTTCGCGAATCTCCGGGCGACGGACTCCCCCTCATGGCCAACACGCAGATCCTGATCGTTGAAGACGAACATCACCTGGCCGACACGCTGGCGATGAACCTCCGCCGCGAAGGCTTCGACGTCTTGATCGCCTATGATGGCCAGGACGGGCTCCGCCAGGCCCAGCTCCGATTGCCCGACCTGATCGTGCTCGACCTGATGCTCCCGGTCAAACCCGGCCTCGAGGTCTGCCGGGAGCTCCGGGCCGGGTCCCGGACCCGCGAGATCCCCATCCTCATGCTCACGGCCAAGGCCGAGGAGAGCGACGAGCTGATCGGCCTGGCCGTCGGCGCCGACGACTACGTCACCAAGCCCTACAGCCTCAAGGTCCTCATCCAGCGCATCAAGAACGTCCTCCGCCGCCGGGCCAGCCACGCGGAAACCGCCTCGGCCGTCGTCTTCGAGGTCCAGGGGGTGACGATCGACAAGCATCGTCACCGCGCCTTGTTCCAAGGCGCGGAGCTTCCCCTGACCCCCACCGAGTTCCGGCTCCTCGAGGTCTTGCTGCGCCAGGCCGGCCGGGCCTTCACCCGCCACGAATTGATGGACGCCGCGATCGGCGAGGATGCCATGGTCCTGGAGCGGACCATCGATGTCCATATCAAGAGCCTTCGGAAGAAGCTCGGTGCCGGCTCCGAATTGATCGAGACGGTCCGGGGCGTCGGTTACCGTTTCCGAGAGGCTGACCTCGTGGCGCAAGACTGATCCGGCCTCGACGGCACCTCCCCTGTTCGGTACCGGAGCCGAAAAAGGTCTTGCATCTCTC
>NZ_JBFEFH010000041.1:0-46004 GCF_040717455.1 Tautonia sp. JC769 | reverse complement strand
GATTGAGGATGCTTTCGAATCGTTCCGCGCTTTGGATGCTCAAACCCTGCGGTCATTGCATGACACTGTCTCATGGCTTGGACCGATCGTGGCGCGGGTCGCTCCTGTGTTTTCGGGGGTCCGAACCGATCCGCGACAATCATTCGGCGGGAGCCGGGAGGATCGGCGGACCGATCGGTTCGGCGACCCGGACTGCGGGGGGGAGAATCCATTCGGTTGAGGTGGCGGGAGAGGGCAAGGACTCTGGCCGTCCCATCGCGGCATAGAGGCGGAACTGCGCCCGATTGTACTCGAGCACCGAATCCAGATAGGCTTGCCTGGCACGAGCCAAGGCCTGAATCGGCTGGAGGACCTCGATCGGGCGTGTCGCGTCGGGGAGCCCGGCGCCGCGACGGATATTGGCAAGATTCAGCTCGAGCGATTCGAGGGCGTCGGGGACCGCACGTTCGGCCTCGGCGATCTGGCGAGAGGCTGCTAATCGCAGTTTCTCGGCCTGCATCACCTCTGCGGCCACCTGGTCCTGAATCTGGAGCACGCGAAGCTTTGCTTCACGGTTGCGAGCGTCGGCCATCTTCATATAGGCTGCGTCTCCAACCCCCAGCCCACGCAGCTCCCAGAAGATATTCACGTCGGTATCGAACCGTCCGTCGAAATCCCCGAAGAAGTCGTTGCGACCCCCTCCGTAACCGCCTCCGGAAACGCGCGTCGAGAGACTGGGAACGAACGGGCGCAGCCGGGCCTGCTTCAAGCGAATCACGGTAGCCTCGACGAACTTGCGTTGCTCGGCAAGTTCGGGGCGATTGAGGAGGGCGGTGGTAATCAGGTCGCCCGGGGCCGTCGCATCGGGGATCAATCGGAGGATCGACTCCGGAGGCTCGACCGGCGCGACCAGGATCCCAGGGTCGAGCCGGGTCCGTCGAATCAGCTCGGCAGAGGCCATCTCGAGCATCCCGACCGCTTGCGCGACCTCCCTGCGTTGCAGGTCGCGCTCGACCAGGCTCCGGCGATAATCGGCCTCCAGTCCGAGCCCGGACCTGGCAAACGAGCTCGTCAGTTCGACAAGCGTCTCCGCATTGGCGGCGGCTTCCGAAGCGATCGCGAGTCGTCCGGCCGCGGCCTGGAGATCGAAGTACGCCTCGGCCACTCCCAGAATCGCTCGATTGACCGCGACCGAGACCCCGGCTCGCTGAGCGTCGACGACGCGTCGGGCGGCCATGGGCAGGAAGATGGCGTCGGAGAGTCGCAAGATGGTCGAGAATCCCCCGACGTTCGGCGGGCCACCCGCGGGAACCGGTCCGGAGATCCCATCCCCCAGCGCTGCCATCCCGCCGACGAAGAGGCTGCTCTTGCTGATCGTTTCGACCGGTCCCTCGACAATCTGGGCCTGACCGTCGTGACGCACCCATTGAGGGCCGTAGAAGAGGCTGGGGAGCCACGCCGAGCGGGCCAGTTGGAGCTCTCCCAGCGCCTCGGAGACCCGTTGCCTGGCGATCTGGACTTCAATGTCGCGGGCGCCGGCCAGGCGCAGGGCATTGGCGAGGTCGATCGGCAAGACGGCCTGGTCGGGGATCAGGGCCATCCCCGGGTCCTGCCGCAGTCGCATTTCCGCGGAAGGGGTTTCGCCGGTTTGTGGCAATGGAGGGAGGTCTTCGAGCGAGGGCGGCGGAGTCGAAACCTCAACCTCGATGCCGAGCGCGGGCGGCAGGCCCTCGACCTGAACGCGGTCGGGCATGCCTGTCGGCGGGAGGAGGCGCTCCTGGGCATTCAGAAACGCCCCCGGACCGCCCCCGATCAAGGCGAACTGAATGAAGACGCCGAATCTCACGGATCGTCGAATCGATCGAGGTACGTTCCGGCGCACAGCAGTCATGGGACACGGCCCCCCCGTTGGATATACCGTCTCTTCGCTGCAGTCCAGGAATCGGCACCACGCGGACGATCAGTACGAACGGCATTCCTGTTATCGACAATCGATATCGAAGGGCATGAGCCGGTTCTCCCTCCGTCTGCCTGTCCGGGACGGATGCCGTCGGGCCTTTCGTGAGCCTGTGCATGATCCAGGCGGGGTCCTTCGCCGTCGGGCCGGTCGACAGAGGCGTTCGCCCGGGCGGCGCAAGACTGGGTCAGGCCCGGGGCGGCAGTGCAATCCGTCAGGCAGCCGGCTCGATCACCTCGACCTCCTGCCCGTCTTCCAGGGCTGACGGGTCCGAGGTGACGACAGGCACCCCCTCCTCGACGCCTGAGCGGATCTCGACCCGCTGACCGTCGTTCAAACCGACCTCGACGGTGCGTGACCGGACGCGACCCTCGACGAGTACGATGCAGGATGACTTGCCCTCTCGATCCGTCCTCACTGCTGATGCGGGGAGGGTAAGGACATCATGATGCTCCTCGGCCACGATGGAAACGTACGCGTAGAGACCGGCCTGGAGCGTGTCGTCGGGGTTCTCGAGGTCGATTTCGGTCCGGAGGGTCCGGGTGGCACGATCGAGCGCCCACGAGGCCCGGGAAACGGTCCCTTCGAACGTCTGGCTGCCGAGCGCCTGGACGCGAATCTCGGCCCGGTCCCCGGGCGTGATGAACGGGGCGTCGACCTCCGGGACGCCCACAACCACTCGGATGAGGTCGGTCCGGGCGATCGCGAGCAGCGGGTCCCCGGATCCGGCCGGATCGGTCAGATGCCCTCGATCGACGAATCGCTTCGTGATCACCCCATCGAAGGGGGCCCTGATCTGGGTGAAGGAGAGCATGGCTTCGGCGTGTCGCACGTCCGCCTCGGCGACCCGGACGTGAGCCTCACCGACACGAACATCCGTGAGCGCGCGAACGAGTTCTGCTTCTGCCTGAAGCTGCCTGGCCTCGGCCAGTTGAATCTGGGCGGCCACTTCGTCCCGGGCGGCCTTCGCCGCCTCGAGCTTGCTGAGCGTCTCATCGCGCAGGCCTTCCGTCACCGCTCGATCGTTGACGAGGCGGTCGATCCGGTCATATTCGGCCTGCCAACGGTCGATCTCGGCTTCGGACCGCCGCGTGGCGGCCCTGGCCTCCTCGAGTCCGGCGCGGGCGGTGGCAACCGCCGCCTGAGCCACCTCGACCATGGCCTCGGCGCGATCGAGGTCGGCCGAGTCCTGATCCAGGTGGGCTCGCTTGCGGTCCAGCTCGGCGACGAGTTCAGGGGCGTCGAGCTCGGCGAGAATTTGACCGGTAGAGACGCGGTCGCCGATGTCAACGGACAGGGTCTGAACATATCCGGAGACCTTTGCCAGGAGATCGGTCGTCTCGAACGCTTCGAGCTGGCCGGGCTCGCTCGTCACCTGGCGGATGGTGCCTCGCTCGGGCAAGACGGTGGCGACCCGCGGCCGGGGGGCCTGGGCCGTGGTCTGGGCTTGCAAGGAGACGGCGTCTCCCGTCGTTCCGCAGCCAGGGCCGACGACCACACCGAGGAGGGGCAGGAAGACGGCGAATCGGCGCATCACATCTCCTTGGAATCGCGTCATGAAACGTCTCCCGGGCCATCGGCGGGGTTGGATTGGGGATCGGCCTGCGGGGTCGGGCGGTTTGGTCCGGCTGAGGTTTGATCGGGGGGCGACGTCGCGGACCGGTCGTCCGTGATCGTCTTCGGAGGCCGTGATGCCTCGACGGCCGAGGCGGCCGGCGAGGCCATCCCGACATGAGGCGCGGGGACGCCGACGAAATGGGGGCTTTCAGGGTCGTCGGGGTCGAGCGAGGGGGAGTCGCGTCCCATTCGGCCCTGGATCAGCGTGAACACGCTCGGGAGGACGAGCAGGGTCGAGAGGGTTGCGAGCGAGAGCCCGCCGATCACGGCCCGCCCGAGGGGGGCCGTCTGGTCGCCCCCCTCTCCCAGGCCCGACGCCATCGGCAGCATGCCGACGAGCATGGTGCTGCTGGTCATGAGGATCGCCCGCAAACGACTCCGCGCGCCCGCGATCGCGGCGTCTCGCGCGGAGAGACCATCGATGACCCGGCTGCGTTCGGCGAACGTGACCAGGAGGATCGCGTTGGAAACGGCGACCCCGAAGACCATGATCGTCCCCATGAACGATTGGATATTGACCGTCGTGTGCGTGATCCACAGCCCGAGGACCACGCCCGCGATCACCGCCGGTCCCGCCGCCACGGCGACCAGGGCGAGGCGGATCGACTGGAAATTCGCGGTGAGCACCAGGACGATCACGATCACGGACATTCCCAGGCCGATGGCCAATCCGCTCAAGATCTCGCGGAGCGGGACCAGTTGCCCCCGCACCGCCACGTTCACCCCCTTCGGCGGGTCTCCGGCCCGCTCGATCGCCCGATCGACCGCGCCCGATGCGCGGCCCAGATCGATCCCGGCGAGATTCGCGGTCAGGGTCAGGGTCCGTTTCATGTTGTACCGGTCGTACTGGCCGGGGACGGTCGACCGCTCGACGCGGGCGACGTCTCGGAGGAGGAGCGGGACGCCCCCCTCCCGATCCTGTCGGATGGGGAGCGTCCTGAGATCCTCGAGCGAGGTCATTTCCTGGAACGGGATCTCGACCTGGACCTGATAGCCGATGCCCGACTTCGGGTCGGGCCAGTAGTTGGGCACGACGAAGCGGCTGGACCAGGTCGCCGTGACCAGCGAGCGGGCGATCTCCTCGGGGGTGATGCCGCTCAGGCCGGCTTTCTCCCGGTCGATCGTGACCTGGACGGCCGGGTAGTCGAGCGTTTGGCCGTAGCGGACGTCGCTGAGGCCGGAAGTCGCTTCCAGTTCGGCCCGGATCGATTCCGCGTGGGCCCGGACGTCCGCGAAGTCCGGCCCGCTGATCGCGACCTCGACGGGCGTGGGCGAGCCGAAACTCATGACGTCGCTCACGATGTCGGCCGGCTCGAAGGAGAAGGCGACCGAGGGCATCTCGGTCCTCAGGCGTTCGCGGAGCGTATCCTTCAGGTCTTCGATCGAGATGCCGGTCCCGGGCTTCAAGGCGACGCGGAGCATGGCCTCCTCGGGGCCTCCGGTCCACTGGTAGATCGCATTGATCGGATAACTTGATGGGATGAGCCCCGCGTATCCGACCGAGATTTCAATGGCATCACGTCCCACCTCGTCTTCGATCGTCGCGAGGACGTCCCGGATCATTTCCTCGGTCTTCTCGACCCGAGTCCCTGCCGGTGCTTTGACCCGCATCTGGAACCGACCGGCATCGACGCTGGGAAAGATCTCGAGCCCGAGCTGGCGACCGACCGCGAAGGTGACCAATCCGGTCGCGATGAGGTAGCACACCACCACCAGCGGGCTCACGCGGGTCAGGCCCCGGACAAGGCGCTCATAGGCCCCGGCGACGCGGTCGAACGCGGTGCGGCGATGAGGATGATGGTGATCTTCTTCCGATCGCGAGTCCCGGATGACCCAGGTGGTGAGGACGGGGACGAAGGTGCTCGAGAGGACATACGAGGCGATCATGGCGAATCCGACCGCCAGCGACATCGGGACAAAGAGCGCTCGGGCGGCCCCTTCCATCAGGAACGACGGGATGAAGACCGCCAGGATGCAAAGCATCGCCGTGAAACGCGGGACGGCCGTCTCGGCCGTCCCGCGTTTCACGGCGGTGGCCAACGACGGGTCCGTCCTCATCCGCACGTGGATATTCTCGATCGCCACCGTCGATTCGTCGACGAGGACGCCGATCGCCAACGCCAGGCCGCCGAGCGTCATCAGGTTCATGGTCTGTCCCGAGACCCAGAGGGCGAACAGCGCGGCCGCGATCGCGATCGGGATGTTCAGGACGATGACGACCGCGCTCCTCCAGTCTCTCAGGAAGATCAGGACCATGACGCCGATGAGTCCGGCGCCGAGCAAGCCTTCCACCCCCACCGCCTCGATTGCGTTGGTCACGGTCGGCGACTGGTCGAACTCGAAACCGACCCGGATGTCATCCGGCAAGACGGCCTGCATCTCCGGGAGGGCGTCCCTGACGTTCTGGACGACGGAGAGCGTCGACGCCTCGGCCCGCTTCGTCACGAGGATGTAGACGGCTCGCCTCCCGTCCACGAGGGCGTAGCCGACCGCGATGTCGCTCGAATCCTCGACGGTGCCGACATCGCGGAGGTAGACGGTCGGATCGCCGCCGGGCCGGATGGGGATGGCCAGGAGTTCGTCGATGTCCTTGACGAGCGAGTTGACCGGCACGATGGGCATCTCGTCGTCGATCCGGATGTTCCCCGAAGGGCTGATCACATTGCCGGCCGTCAGCGCGCGGATCACTTCATCGGGAGACATCGCGTAGGACCGCAGGCGCTCCGGATCGAGCCGGATGACCACGCTCCGCTGACTCCCGCCGAAGGGTGGAGGCGCCGAGACGCCCGGCAAGGCCGCGAACATGGGCCGGACCCGGAACAACGCCTGATCCTGGATGTCGCCGACGGTCCGCGTCTCGCTCGACAGCACGAGATAGCCGACGGGCACACTCCCCGCGTCGAACCGGGTGATGAACGGGGAGACGGTCCCCGGGGGCATGAAGGCCCTCGACCGCGTGACGTAGCCGATGGTCTCGGCCATCGCCTGCGCCATGTTCGTGCCGGGATGGAAGTAGAGCTTCATGATTGCCATTCCCTGCACATTCTTGGATTCAACGTGATGAATCCCATTGATGTACAGGAAGTGGTACTCGTAATAATTCGTCAGCAACCCTTCCATCTGCGCCGGGTCCATGCCGCCGTACGGCTGGCACACGTAGACCACCGGCAGATTCAGGTTCGGGAAGATGTCGACCGGCATCCGAGACACCGCGAAGACGCTCCCCAGTGCCACGGCAACGACCGCGACCATCACCGTAAACGGTCGTTGCATCGAGAAGGCGATCGGGTTCATGGGAAGGTGGCCCGTGGGGTCAGAGACGTCGAGTCGTCATCAAGCGCCCGCGACCTGCTCGATGACGATCACTCGCCGAGATCCGGATCTTCGACACGGCGCGACCAATCCTCGGGGACCTGATCGTGCAGCACTTCGGCGACCAGCTCGCGGAGTTTGGCCCTGGCATCCTCGAGCGCCTGTGCCCCCTCGGGAGTCGCCCGGTAGTACTTCCGTTGCTTGCCCTGCACCGTCTCGACGGACACGGTCAAGAAGCCCGCTTCCAGCATCTGGTGGAGCATGGGATAGAGCGTGCCCGGCCCGACCTGATATCCATGCCGATTCAGTTCCGCAATCATCTCAGCGCCGAAGATCGGCTCCTTCACCGCGTGGTAAAGGATGTGCATCCGCACAAAACCGCCGAAAAACAGCTTCGTGAGCAATTCACCCATGGCATCGGACCTCGATATTGACCCCCGATCCTATCTGGCCGAGAATGCGAGACGCAAGGGGCCGGCCCCGCCGGGGAGCGCTCGCCCCCAACCGCTACGGAACGCCACGCTCAGGGAGGTCGAACGAATGATGATTTCTTTGCTCTTGGTCATGGTGGTGGGCGTCCTCCCACCGTCCGTCACCATCGACGCAGACGATCAAGCCCAGGTGGCTCGTCTTCTCGGTTTCGACCAGGTCGAAGCCCGGCTTGATGATCCGGACCTCGTCCTGCTCGATGTCAGGTCGCGTGAGGACTACGACGCAGGGCATCTTCCCGGGGCGATCTGGGTCGATGCCGGGGAGGTCCAGCGACTGGCGGGCGAGCCGGGAGGACTTCAGGACCCTGGGCGCTGGAGCGTGTGGATCACCCGGCTTGGCCTGGACAGCGATTCGGCGGTCTATATCTACGACGCCAACCGACAGAAGGATGCGGCGCGGCTCTGGTGGCTCCTCGGCTACCTGGGTGTTGATGAGGTTGGGCTGATCGATGGCGGTTTCCCGCTCTGGGAATCCGAAGGGCGGCCGGTCTCGACCGACACCGTTAGCGTCGAGCCGAACGACTTCCGGATACAACTCCGGGCGGATCGTCATGCCGATCGGGACACCGTCCTCGATGCCGTCCGCACCGGCTCGGCGCAGATCGTCGATGCCCGGAGCGATGCCGAGTTTCTCGGCGAGGTCGCCCGGTCGAGGCGAGGAGGACACGTGCCGACCGCGTGTCAGATCGAATGGAGCACGTTGGTCGACGAGGACGGCCGGTTTCTTCCCGAGGAAGCGGTTCGCCCCCGCTTGAACGCGATTGGGCTGGAGCCGGGGAAGCCGGTGATCACCCACTGCCAGGGGGGAGGTCGCGCCTCGGTCGATGCGTTCGTGCTCCAGCGTCTCGGTTTCCCGAGCCGGAACTACTATCTCGGCTGGTCCGACTGGGGCAACGCGGAGGACACCCCCGTCGCCACCGATCCCCAGCCCTAACCCCCCGTTCGTCTGCTCGGCTCGAGTCATGGATTCGTTGAATCCGAGGGCCTTGCCGAGCAGAGCTTTCTTGCTTCGCCCGGGACCGGAATCAAGGGAACGACCCGGCAAGACGCTCGGAGGCAACCGTGCGAGGGTGGGGATCGACGGCCCGACCGGGCAGGGTTGTCAGGATGACACAGATGGTTTTCGACCTGGGATCGGCCCAGGCAAGGGTCCCCGTCGATCCCGTATGGCCGAAGGTCTGCTCCGAGCAGCCTAGCCCGCCGAGATTCGCCCCGAGGGCGAAACCAAGCCCCCGAGCGGGATCGGCGTCCGATCGCTGATTCCGAGTCATCGCACGCGCCGTCTCGGCTCGGACAACCGATTCGCGTTCCTCGAGGAATTCGGCGAGGAACAGGGCCACGTCAGGAGCAGAGGCGTGCACCCCTCCCCAGGGAGCGCCGAGTCCTCGCCAGTAGGGGCTGTTCCAGTCCCATTCGCGAGCGTCGGGGTCACCCGCCCCCGATTCCGGTGCGGCGCGATCGGTCTGGCAGGGAGTCACCGCCTCGATCGGGAACCGGCCCAGCCCCAATACCGAATGCTCCATTCCCAGCGGCCGGAAGACCGACTGCTCCAGGAACGCGGGGAAGTCATCGCCCTGGATTCGCCTCGCGATTTCGGTCGCCAGCAAGATCGCCATGCTGGAGTACCCGTAGCGTGTCCCCGGCTCGAACACGAGCGGTGTCCGCATGGCATGCGCGACGAACTCCGAGATCGGGGCGTGCTCGGCCCTGAGGGTGTTATTCTCGGGCAACTGATCGGGAAGTCCCGATTCGTGGGTCAGCAACTGCCGGATCGTGACCCGCCCTCGGCCTCCCCCCGAGAACTCCGGGAGATAGATCCGAACGGGGTCATCGAGTGCAAATGCACCCTGGTCGAACAGCGTCATGACCGCCGCGACGGAGATGGGCTTGGAGATCGAGCCGAGCAGGAACATGGAGTCGAGCGACGGGGCCTGTCCGAAATGGCGAGCGAGGCGATCTCCCCCTCGCATGATGCAAAGGCTCGCCGCGCTCACGAGCCCGGTCTGGGTCGCCTGAGAGAGTACGTCCGCAACCGCCTCGCCAGGATCGTCCCGGTCCTCCCTCAGGCAGGTGAGGATCGGCAGCGTCCATGCGGAGAAGGTGCCGGCCTGCAGCAGGGATCGACGCGTCATCATTTGAGGGATATCCTTCTGCATTGTGAAGGGTCTTGGGGCCAGACAACCGCCTTGACGCGGATTCCCGTTCGAATCGGGCTCAGGAGCATCGATTCGAGCAGAACAGACGGAGTCGATCCACAGGGCCGGGTTCACGGCCGGGCCCTGCGGCACGCAGGGAATCGACGGCCTCGCGTCCTTCACGAGTCTCTCAACCGTTCGCCACACCGGGCAAGCGTTTGCAATCCGAACTGATTGGGGTGGTATCGGCCCGGCAGTCGGACCAGTGGCTTGCCGAGCCGATCACGAATGGTTCCGAGGCCATCCGATCGAGTTCGATCGTCGTTCAAGCCTTTCCCGATGGTCGGCGAGCTCTTCCGGCCGATTTCGAGCCGGACTTCTCCCGTATGGTACGATACTCAATGCGCCCCAGACCTTGACTCCCGTTCCCGAGAATCACGCCTCAACTACGCTTGCCGGACGCTCGCCCCCTTCCCGCTAACCCCGGGGAGCTCGATCGCGGAAGCCGATCGCTCGTTCGGTGCGTGACCAGCCCTGGCTTCCGGGCCGTGGCAGGGGATCACGGATCGATCCTCCGCATTTCATTCCCCACTCGAAGCCCACGATCATCTCTGGGTTCGGTTTGTTCAGACAGGAGCGTGTTGCCGGGCCATCCGGGATCGAGAGGCACCACTCGCAAGGCGAGTTGTTCGACCAGGTCGCGTTCGTCGGGCGTTGACACAACGACCCACCGTTTCGCCCGGGGACATCGATCGCGCGTGTCATTGCTCGCGTGCGATCGGCGGATCGCAGAAGTCGAGAAATCGCCAGGGTTCTGACCTCGGGAGAGTCGGTTCTTGCATGGACGACCTCAATTTCCCCAAGATTGGCCCGAGAAACCCGACGGGTCCCTTGTCGGACCATGCCGTCGGAATACAATCGCCAGCATGAGCGGAACCCCTTCCAACATCATGGTTTTCAGCGATCAACACACTCCGTGGCTGGTTCGTCGAGCGTGTCTGGGTCTCGCCCGAATCGACTCTCCGCCCCGAGCAGGATGCAACATGACCGAGTTTCCCGCGCCCCAGGGGTTCCTTGTCTGCCGAGGAGGGAGTCCATGGACCCGGATCAGGAATTGAGGGGATACGAGGGTGTTTGCCGGCTTTTTCCGTTGCCGGAGGTCGTACTTTTCCCACACTGCGTCCTCCCGTTGCACATTTTCGAGCCGAGATACCGCCAGATGACCGAAGACGCATTGGCGGGCGATCGGTTGATCGCCATGGCCAAGCTGAAGGACGGCTCCGACTGGAACGTGGAGGAGGATCCCCCGATCGAGTCCGTCGCCTGCCTTGGCAAGATTTTTGACCACCGACGGCTTGCCGACGGGCGCTATAATTTGTTACTGGTCGGCCTGAAACGGGTCCGATTGCTCCACGAACTCCCCAAGGACGCACTGTTCCGACGCGCCCGGGCCGACCTCCTCGACGACGCATACCCGGAGACCCCTCTCGACTCGCTCCGCGAGGAACTTGTCGGTCAGTTCCGCATGTTCTGCGAGCGGGAAGGGAGGGTGGAACCCGAAATTGCCCGGCTGCTCGACAAGCCCATCCCGCTCGGGGTCCTGGTCGATCTCCTCGGGCATTACCTGGGACTTCCGGGGGCGGTAAAACAGGCTTTTTTGAACGAAACAGACGTGGAGCAGCGGGTGCAGTCGCTCATTCGCATCCTGGGCGTTCAATTGGGCACCGGATCCGAAGCGGATCGAGCCCGAGACGACTCGGGATTCCCCCCCCCGTTCAGCCTCAATTGATCGAGAGCGTTCGAGCCGGGATCCAGGCCCAGGCCAGATCGAGCCTCCGACCCATCCTCTTTCCAACCAGGGTCCGCGTCCGGGTCGAGCATCGAATTCAGCCTGCAAGCTCGCTCGGGTCGAGGTATTGAGACGACGTCATGAACGAGTTCCTTTCCGATTGTCCTGACGATCGGGAGTCAGCCCCTTCCGAATCCTTCCGGGTGGACCTTGATCGGATCCGCAATGCTGTCCGAGAGATCCTGATCGCCGTGGGCGAGAATCCCGATCGCGAAGGGTTGCTCGAGACCCCCGATCGAGTTGCCCGGATGTATGCCGAGGTTTTCCGGGGACTCCACCAAGACCCTCGCGTTCATCTCGCCAAGCGGTTCACCCAGAAGTACGACGAGATGGTCACGGTGCGCGACATCTCGTACTCCAGTTTCTGCGAACATCACCTGCTCCCGTTCTCGGGGAAGGCACACGTCGCGTACCTGCCCGCGGGGAAGGTCGTCGGCCTCTCCAAGATCCCGAGGATCGTCGACGTCCTCTCGAGACGCCCCCAGGTGCAGGAGAAATTGACCGAGCAGATCGCCGACCTCCTCATGGAAGAACTCGACGTGCTAGGGGTCGCGGTCGTGATGGAAGGAACGCACAGTTGCATGACCGTTCGCGGTGTGCAAAAGCCGGGGAGCACGTACATCACGAGCGCCATGCGGGGGGCGTTCCGCGAGAACGTCGCGACCCGCATGGAAGTCCTCTCCCTGATCCACGGCGGGAGTCGAGGGGTTTGAGCCGGATCGCCGGGTTGGCCCCTGCGTTTCCGGGGTCGATCCGGTATAATTTAGATAGACTCCGTGCCATTGCTCTCGGGGAATGTCTGGGCACCGATGATTCACTCGCCGCGGGTCCTTCCCACCCATCGGCTCCTCGGCATGGGCATGCATCACTGCGCGACCTTCCCGAAGCCGCTTGACCGCGTGCCTCCCCGTCCCCCCTCGCCTTGTTGAGAAGCGACCTTCGTGGATGAAACCAGGGCTCGGGTTTACGACGACTTGCGAGGACTCCTCTCCGGATCGCTCTCCTTCGATCCGGTCGCTCGATCGCCTTACCGGCGCGACGGGAGCCTGTTCGAGGTCGATCCCCTGGGGGTGGTCGCCCCCGGTTCGCACGACGAGGTCGCGGCCCTGGTCCGCTATGCGGCCGCCGAGGGCATCCCGATTCATGCCCGAGGAGCCGGCACGAACCGATTCGGGGCGGCCATCGGTCCGGGACTCGTCGTCGACTTCAGCGCCGAGCTGCGCCGGATCGTGGCGATCGGCGACACGAGCGTCACCGTCCAGCCCGGGGTGATCCTCGACGAGATCAATGCACAGCTCGCCCCGCTCGGCCGGCGCCTGTGGCCCGATCCTTCGGGGGCCTGGAGCAAGACGATCGGCGGCCTGATCGCGGTCGGCGGCAAGGGGCCGCGATCGCTCCGGTTCGGTTCCCTCTCCAGGGCGCTGGTCCGGGCCCGCGTCGTCTTCTCCAATGGAGAGTCGGGCGAGCTCGCCTCCGAGCCGATCCTGGGGCCAGACCCGACCGTCCTGGACGAGCCGTTCGATCGATCGCTCCGCCGGCGGATGGCGACGTTGCTGAACTGGCAGGCGTCGACCTCCTCGCGTGGGATCGATGCCGCGAGCGATCCGTATCAGGCGCTCCGAGGTTCCGGGCGACTGCACCTCCAGCGTCTCCTTGACGGCTCGTTCGGCACGCTGGGGTTGATGACCGAACTGACCTTGCAGACCAGCACCATCCCGGGCGGCCAACGGGTCCTGATCTTGCCCTTCTCCCGGCTTTCGGAGGCGGCGGGGGCCATCCCGGCATGCCTCCAGGAAGGCCCGTCTCGGTGTGAGCTGGTTGACTGGCGGATGCTCCGACTGGCCCGAGAACACGACCCGTTCTGGGAGGGGGCGGTGCCGGCGAGCGCCGAAGCGGCCCTGATCGTCGAGTTCCTCGGAGACGACCCGTCCCTCCCTGCCCGTCAGGCCCGGGCGCTGGTCAACCGGCTCGCCCGCGACCCGTCCCGCCTCAATCCGGTCATCGAGATGTCCAGGGGTTCCGACTGCGAGCGGGCCTTGAGCCTGCGGCGAACGGTCGAGCCTCGGTTGATGACGATGAAGGGCCGGGCTCGTCCGACGGCCCTGGTCCCGGCCCTCGACGTCCCTCCCGAATCCTGGCGCGACCTGATTCAGCAGCTCCAGAACGTGTTTCGATCGCTCGATTTCAACTGGACGATCCACGGGTGCGTGGGCTCCGGCGAGATCCGGGTCCGCCCGTTCCTGGATCTGAGCGACCCGTTTTGCCGAGATCGCATGAGGTCCCTCTCGGACGCCATCATCGATGCCGCCGAACGCGTGGGGGGGCGGGCGGCTCGCCCCAACAGTTGGGGAATCACGTCGCCGCGCAGGACGAGTCGGGGCGATCAGGTCGCGGCCGGATTCCGGTCGTTGAAATCGCTGCTCGATCCCATCGACTGCTTCAATCCCGGGGTCCTGGAAGATGAGGCCCAGCCGACCGAGCCGCGACCGATCCGATCATCGGCCCCGCCTCCCTCCGCCAGGCCCGCCAGCCTGCCGATCCTCGAACCCCGGCTCCAGTGGGACGATCGCGGCCCTCTCGAACACGCGATGGACTGCAACGGGTGCGGTGGGTGTCGGTCGTTCGACCCGATGCTCCGGATCTGTCCCAGTTTCCGAGCGTCCCGACGCGAGGCGGAAAGCCCTCGAGCCATGGTCGGCCTGATCCGTGACCTCGCGTCCGGCAGGCTCGACCCCTCGATTTGGGGGAGCGAGGCCGCCCGGAAAGCCGCCGAACATTGTGTCCACTGCCGGCTTTGCGAGCAGGAGTGCCCCTCAGGGATCGATGTCTCGTCGATGATGCTCGAGGTGAAGGCGGCCTACGCCGAGGTCCACGGCCTGAATCCCTCGGAATGGTTCCTCTCCCGAATCGAGCTGTGGTCAAGGCTCGCCGGTCGCGTTCCGGGGCTGTACAACCGGATCATCGGGACCCGGTCGGCCCGTTGGGTCCTCGATCGGATGGTCGGCCTCTCGAAGGACCGCTGTCTCCCGAGAGCCGACCGGACTTCGTTCGTCAAGAAAGCGGAGAAGGTGGGACTCGCGGAACCCGCCGGGAACCGCTCGGGCCCTCGAGTGGTCTACTTCCTCGACATTGTGGCCAATTACTACGACCACTCGATCGCCGAAGGGGTCCTTGCCGTCCTTCGCCATTGCGGCGTCCAGGTGTACGTCCCGAAACGGCAACGCGGCTGCGGCATGCCCGCGATGGTCGCCGGCGATCTCGACGCCGCTCGGGAAGCGGCGCTGGCGAATCTTCGAATCCTGGGAAGCGCGGTCCGGGAAGGTCACACCGTCGTCTGCTCCGAGCCGACGGCGACGCTCATGCTCCGTCGTGAATACCTGAAACTGACCGACGACCTCGACGCCAAGCTCGTCGCGGCGAACACGATGGACGTGGGGCACTACCTGCAGGGACTCCGGTCGCGAGGCCTCTTGCCCCGGCCCCATGTGCCCATCCACGCCAAGGTCGGCTACCACCTGCCGTGTCATCTTCGCGCCTTGAATATCGGCATGCCTTCATTCGACCTCCTCCGGCAGATTCCCGAACTGGATGTCGAGCACGTCGACCGCGGCTGCTCGGGCATGGCCGGGACGTACGGGATGGCCCGCTCTCACTTCCGAGCGTCGCTCCGGGCGGGTCGAGGACTGCGCCATCGGCTTCGGCACCCCGACCTGGAACTCGCCAGCGCCGAATGTTCGACCTGCCGGATGCAGATGGAACAGGGGAACCGGAAACGATCGTTTCACCCGATGACCCTGCTGGCCATGAGTTACGGCCTGCTCCCCGGTCAGATGAGGACCCTCCGCGAGCCTCGCGATCGCCGGTTCGCGCTGGGCTGAGCGGAGCCCGACACCGAGGCGATGGGGCGGCCGGTGTTCCGCCTCGGTTCCGGGAGCCTTCACCTTGACGCAAGGGCCGAGGGCCGATATTGTCCGGCCGATCTTCACGTCTCGCATCCGCTCGCGGTCTGCTCGTACCGTCCTGCGACCCCTTCGACGCGACTCCATTTCGATGTGCCGGGCCGAGCGATCTGCGGAGGATCGAGGCCGCCAATACCGGCCTGGAAGATCTGGCCGAGTGTTTCGATGCTTCGCCGAGGGATTGGCGGGGGGTCCACTCGGAGGGTCCTGACCGGGCTCGGTTCTCGGGTCGAGAGAGGAGTGTAGCCGTGCAGGGTCGCCACCAGAGCTGCGATCGGCGCCGGGTCGGCGTGTGGGCCATCATCGTGCCCCTCGTCGTGCTGGCCTGCGATCGCGTCCGGGCTCAGGAAGACCCGAGGGCCGTCGCGCCGGCCAACCGCGGGCCCGTGATTTTGGCCGCCGATCGGATCGCGACCTGGGACGAGGGAGCGACGCGATGGGTGCGCCTCGTCGGCCGGGCCGCGATCTTCCAGGGGGCGAGCGGGCAGCGGTCGAACCACGCCGTGGTCCGGATCGAGTCGGTCCCCGACCCGCTCGGCGAACGGTATCGTGTGCAAGTGTACGCGCAGGGGCATCCCGATCAGAACCCCTCGGCAACGCCGGCGACTCAGCCTCCGCGACGGTTCGCGCTGGAAACGGAGACGGTCCAGATTCGCGAGCCGTTCACAGGGGTTCCCATCTTCCCCCTCGCCCAGATTCCCGCCGGAGATGCCTTCTTTCTCCGCGCCCATTCCGAGCTGGCCCCGGCACCGGCCCCGGCGGATCCCGGGGTGCTCGCGACTCGGTACGAGGGCGTGGACGTGCCGGTGATCGAGACACCCCCGGTCGTCCCACCCTCCTCGGAACCGGATGAGCAGATTCAACCCGTCACTCTGTTCCAGATTCGACCCGAGGCTGGACCGGATGATCCCTCACCGGCCCCTCGCCGCAGCCCCTCGGTCATCGAGATTCCCCCGCCACCGCCGGGACCTTCAGACGATTCTCCCTTCCGCGATCCCTCGGCCACGCAGTTCCTTCAGGGAGACTCTGTGGAGCCGGACTTCCCGGAAGCGACCCTTCCCGAGATGCCGCTCTTGCCCGAGATCGACATCGATCTGGGCGGCTCCGCCGAGATTCCCGAGATCCTGCCCCTCCCCGACGACGAGCTGGAGGACGAGGCTCGTCCCGGCGGAGGCAACGGCAATCCGATCGCGATCATGCCGCTTGCACCGGGATCGCAGCGCGTGGTGAATATCTATCCGCTCAATCCGAGCCTGACCAAGTTCCGCCGTCTCGCCCGGACCAGCGACGGAACGGAGACCTACATCGCGACGGGAGGCATCCAGATCGTCGTCGACGACCCGAAGATGGGGCTCGTCGACATCACGTCCAAGGAAGCCGTCATCTGGACGCGCAGTAGTCTCGGGGGCGGGCTTGATCTGGGGACCTCGACCCAGTCGGTCGACGACCCGCTCGAGGTGTACCTCGAGGGAGACGTCGACCTTCGGCGCGACGAGCGGGAATTCGCGGGAGAGGACGATCAGGTCCGCTACCAGGCCAGACGGTTCTATGCAGACCTGAAGACCGAGCGGTTCCTTGCCCTCGACGCCGAGCTGGAGCAATATGCGCCGGGATTCCTGACCCCGCTGCGCACCATGGCCGACTCGATCGCCCAGTACCGGGAAGTCGTGAGGGGTCCCGACGGTCAGCCGACGCTGGGGCTCCCGACGATCCAGGCCCGGAATGCCGTATCGACCGGCAGCCCGTTCGCCAACCCCGGGTATCGCTTCACGAGCAGTGTCGTCGACATGTTCAAGCTCGCCCCCGACGAGCGCCGGGGGCCGTTCCGGAGGCGTTTTCTCAATCCGGTCGATGAGCCGACGGAGTCGGACGTCTTCTTGATCGACGCGCGCAACAACACCTTCTTCCTGGGTCCGGTCCCGTTCTTCTACTGGCCGCGATTCCTGACCACGACGGAAGACATCAATCCCCCGCTCCAGCAGATCTCGCTCCGCGCCAATAATCTGTTCGGTCAGATGATCCTGACCGACTGGGACGGGTTCCGACTGCTGGGCCTCCGGCAGCCGAAGTGGGTCGATAGCTGGAATATCGACATCGACTACCTGAGCGACCGGGGACCCGCCCTCGGCAGCGAGTTCGGCTACTTCGGCGACGATCTCTCGACGGAACTGTTCGGCACCGACCTGTTTCCGAATATTGATACGAATTACTTCGGCTACCTGGATCTCTGGGGCATTTACGATCGGGGCATCGACAACCTCGGCGGCGGTCCGGCGATCGTAACCAACGGCCCGCCCCTCTTCGTCGCCTTCCGCAACGGCGTCCCGCCGTTCCAGGACTTCCGCGGCCGCGTTCTTTACCGCCACATGCAGTCGTTCCTGGCCAAGGACGCCGATCCGCTCGACGACTTCCGCGTGCAGCTCGAAGCCGCCTACATCTCCGATCGGCACTTCCTTGAACAGTATTTCAAGCGTCTCTTCGACTCGGGCCTCGACCAGCGAACGCGGATCTACGGAATCCGCCAGTGGCGGAATCAGGCGATCACCGCGACCGCCGAAGCCATGCCGCTCGACTGGTTCACCCAGTCGCAATGGTACCCGAAGGTCGAGTACTTCCGGCTCGGTGACGCTCCGCTTGGGCTCGGTCGATTTTTCACGTATTACCAGCGGACCGGCGTGAGCTACGCGAACACCCACACCGCGTCAGAGGTCAACAATCCCGGGATTTTCTTCGGATTCCTCCCCTTCGACCCGAGCAGCTCGACCAGCGGACCGTTCCGAACCGGCCGGCTGTACACGAATCACCAGATCGACTTGCCGCTCCAGTTCCAGGCGGTCCGAGTCACCCCTTATGTCCAGGGTCAGCTCATCGGGTGGGACAATCAATACACCAATCCGCTGCCCGCGCTGGGATACGACCCTGCACTCACGGCCCAGGACTACATTCGAGGCCCCCAGGGATCGATGCTCGGGCGGGCATGGGGAGCCTATGGTGCGAGAGCCGACCTGTCCTTCTATCGCGCCTTCTCCGATGTCGAGAACGACCTGTTCAACCTCCACGGCCTGATGCACAAGGTGGTTCTCTACGCGGACTACCGCAATGCGTACTCCACGCTCGGCCTGAATCGAATCGGCGTCCAGGAAGAGTTGGATGACAACACCTATGAACTGGTCCGGCGATACTTCGCGCTGAACGAGTACGGGACCGGCGTGCTGCCCGCCCAGTACAACCCCCTCTTGCTGACCCTCCGAAGGACCTCCTCGCCGATCACGGGATCGGTCGACGTGCAGGACAGCATCCAGACGGTCCGGCTGGGGACCTTGCAGCGGCTTCAGACCAAGCGAGGCCCGATCGATGATCGCAGGATCATCGATTTCATGACCCTCGATCTCTCGACCTATTACTACCCCGAAGCCCAGCGCGATAACTTCGGGCTCCCGTTCGGTCAGACGCAGTATCAATACGAGTGGTTCCTCGGCGACCGAACCAGCATCGTGTCCTCCGGCTGGTTCGATTATTTCGACATTGTCGGCGACCCGAGGTCCCCCAACAACAATACCGACGGGATCAGCGTGGTGACCGCGGGTGTCAACATCAGCCGCCCCCCCCGGGGGACGATGTTCGTTGCATACTCCATCCTCAACACGGGCCCCATCAACACCTCTGCCCTGAACACGAGCTTCGGGTACTGGATGAGCCCCAAGTGGTATGGGACCTTCGGCGGCCTCTACGATTTCGGTGAGGGGATGTTGCTCTCAACGACCTTCTCGCTGACGCGCATCGGCGCAGACTTCCTGACGACCGTGGGGTTCAATTACACCCCGCTCCAGGACAATTACTCGTTCGTCTTTGAGATGGTGCCTCGGTTCAGCCCGAGAACCCGAATCGGTTCGGCATCAGGGGTACCGTTCCGACCCGACCTCCGTTTCGCGCCAATCCAATGAGCAAACCGCATCTCTTCCAGTCCAGGACGCACGGCGATGGCGAACCGACGGTTTCGGTGCTGCCCGCACAGGTTCCGGAGCAGGAGATCGACGAGGGTTCAGAAGGACCTCAGATCCTCACCGAGCCAAGGCAGGCGACGACTCGTTCGAAGTTCGACGAAGGGGCTCGTGGGATCAAGCTCGCCATCAGGGCGGAGTCCGGCTTCTTCGCGCACGCATATCGAGGCCTCCTCATCGCCATCTGCGCGGTCATCCTGGGTGTTTCGTCGACCGGCTGGTGCTTCCTCATCGTCTCGGCCGCCTTGGTGCTCGTCGCCGAGACATTCCGGTGTGCGATCATCGCGACGGTCGATCTGATCGCCGAACCGGGCGATCCCCGGGCACGAGCCGCTCGGGAGATCGCCTCGGGCGGGCTGCTCTTCGCCTCGATCACTTCTGGATGCTTGACCGTGATGGTCCTCTCGGCGAAGTTGAGCGAGATGCTTGGCTGGTGATCGAGATGGGGCGGACAGGCGGATGACCCGAGTCGATCCGGAGTCGCTGTTCCAGGTCCATCGGGGCACCCACCCGGCTCACGATCCTGCGAAACTTCCCGGTCTTCGGGTCGGGTCCGAGCCGATCGACGACCTCCGTCCGGATCGACACGACATCCCGGAAGCGGTACATGTCCAGTTGGCGATCCAGGACCTCTCGGAGATGAACGTCGTTGAGCGAAGCGCCCGGCAGCAACTCGATCCGCAGCAAAAACCGGTTGCGTTCCTCCTGGATCGCCTGCCATTCCCGCACCTCGCGGGCATAATCAAACGCATTCTTGAAAACGCTTGAGATCAATTGCCGATAGTGCCCCGTGTCCTCGACCCAGAACGTATCGGCGGTTCGCCCATCGATCCGCTCGACCCGGGGTAATCGGCTCCCGCATCGGCACGGGTCGGTTGCCATCGTGACCACATCCCCGACCTCGTACCGAAGGAAGGGGAGCGTCCGGTTGGCGAGATTGGTGATCAACACCTTGGACCCCGGCGTCCCCGCGGGGACCGGACGATTCTCGGCGTCGACGACTTCGAGGATCGCCCAGTCGCTGTTGACATGAGCCCCGGCGTCCGTCGAACAACCGTTGCTCAGAAAGGTACATTCCCCGGTGGCGTAGTTGTTCATGACATGACAGCGAAAGGCCGATTCGATCCGGTCTCGTGCGCGGTCGGTCAGCACTTCGCTATTATTGACGACCTGCTCGAGTTCGGGGGCGAGTTGGAGGCGTCCCGCCTCGGACTTCAACGCCAGTTCTTCGAGGACCCCCGCGTAGCCGGTCAGGATCGTCGGGCGAAACGCATTCAGACGCTGGACGACGTCCGGATCCGTCTGAGACAACCACAGCACCTTCATGAAGACCCGAGCCGCCCGGGGGATCGACTCGAATACCGTCGCCGAGGGGTAGAAGCCCCGTTTCAAGGTCACGATGGCCAGGCGGGCCGGCGAGATCACCCGCTTCAGGGCCTCGGCCGGGGTCGCTCTCCGGGCGTTCCCTCGGGTCATCTGCAGGCCGAACATCAGATCGGCAAGCCGTCGGTCCTGCACGATCAGCATCGGCTGACCCTGACTCCCGGACGTGTGGCTTGCGATATAGCGCCCCAGGAATCGACGACCTTCATTGGCCGGGTTGTCGAGGAAGCGTTCGAGTTCGGCCCTCCGGATCGACGGATCCGTGACCACCTGATCGAAATTCGCCATGAATTCGGTTTTGTTCGTCGGCTCAAGATCCTCGAGGCGCACATTCCTCGGGTCAATCCCCCGGTATTTCGATCGATAGAACGCGGAATGTTCGATTGCGTGAGCGACGATCGACTGCAGCCGTCGTCGCTGAAGCTCAACGACCCGCTCCTCAGGGAGTCGAGGAATCCGGTTTAGCAGAAGCGATCGCACCGTGAATCGGATCATCGACTCTCTCCTCCCATTCCCCACCCCTTTCGGGTTCGAGTCCCTGTCACCCGAGTTGCCGGAATCAGGGTGAGGTTCACTGGGATGTCGACAGGCGTCCAGGATCGACTCGCCCTGTGGGTGCGAGATGACCTTGCCTCTGCTCGGGCGGACGAGGCGCGAACCTCGTCCTTTCGTTCAATCATCGGCACAATTGCCCGGAAACTCGAAGCCGGCGCAATGCGACCTGCCCGGCAGGTCGTCATCGGAACGCGAGGGGACCAGAGCAGATGCCGCCGAATCGCCCTTGGCCGGGAGATCGGCAGCGAGTACCCTATCGAACACCTGCCTCGGTGATGGAGCGAGGGGAGGGTCTCTTTTTCCGAGTGGACGACGGCAACCATGCACATCAGCGACATCCTGGCCCAGCACCCGACGACCTTCAGCTTCGAGTTCTTCCCCCCGAAGACGGCCAAGGCCTCGGAAGATCTCTTCCAGACGATCAGCCAGCTTCAGGAGCTGCAACCGTCGTTCGTCTCCGTGACCTATGGCGCGGGTGGCACGACCCGAGACCGGACTCACGAGCTGATCGTTCGCATCCAGAATGAGACCAACCTGACCGCCGTCTCGCACCTGACCTCCGTGTGCCATACGCGCGATGAACTGGTGGCGATCCTCGACCGATACGCCGCCTCGGGGATCGAGAACATCCTGGCCTTACGCGGCGATCCACCGCGCGATCAAACCGGCTACGACCGGGCGAACGACGCCTTCCAGTACGCCGAAGAGCTCGTCCGGTTCATCGCCAGTCACCCGACTCCGCCCGACCCGCGAGGCTTCGGGATCGGGGTGGCCGGCTTCCCCGAAGGGCATCCGTCCACGCCGAATCGCCTGCACGAGCTCGACTATTTGAAGCGCAAGGTCGATGCCGGCGCCCAGTATATCTGCACCCAACTCTTCTTCGACAACCGCGATTTCTTCGATTTCCGGGAACGCTGCGAGATGGCAGGCATCACCGTGCCGATCATCGCCGGGATCATGCCGATCACCTCCCGGCAGGGGATGGTCCGCATGGCCGACCTGGCGCTCGGTGCTCGGTTCCCTGCCCGCCTGGTTCGAGCCATCGAACGATGTGCGCCCGATTACTCGAACGAGCAGGTCGCCAAGGTCGGGATCCACTGGGCCACCGAACAGTGCCGGGACCTGCTCGATGCTCATGTCCGGGGCATTCACTTCTACACACTCAATAAAAGTGATGCAACCCGACAGATTTACGAGAACCTCGGCGTGAAAGACTCGATCGCGCTCCGCAGTTCTCCGGTGTAATCCGCCCGGGGCAGCACGCCCACCGGATCACGCCACGTCACGCGCCGCACGAGCGTGGTCGGATGACTGATTGGCATGGCTTCGGAGCGCCTCCAGCGTCAGGCGCTCGTACTGCCTGACCATGTCCTGGTAACGAGCAGGCGAGGCCATTCGCCCCCAGACGCGATGATGCTCAGGGGTCTTCAGAATCGCCTCGATCCGGGATCGCAACGAGTCTTGATCGCGCGGATCGAACATGAAAACGTGCGCAGCCTGCCCCATCGACTCGTCCATTCCGTCCACGTCGCTCTGAATCAGGGGTTTCCGAAGCCCCTCCGCGATCGATGAAACCTCCGGGCTGAGGTCACGCCCAGCAACGTTCACGAAAACATCCGTTCTCGCCAGCGCTTGCTTCAGCTCAGTATCATCGAACATCGAGACGAACCGGGCTCGCGGACCGAGACGTGCGAACGGTTCATGGTCTCTGAGCCAGGACCCGACTTCGGGGATCCCGATGATCTGAACATCCACCTCGTTCACCGATCGGACAAGCGTGGAACACGCATCGAGAATCGCGCCGACCTGATCCCTGTCCTCACCATAGAGACAGGTCACCACCCTTGCCGAGCCTGGTAGGTGGTGCCGGGCGTCCTCCACGATGTCTCCCCGATCTGGCCAGCCGGACGGCATGGGACCAGCCTCGTGAATTACCTCGAAATTCCAGCATGATTCGACCGGAGCAAACAGATTGCGGATCTGCCGGGCGGGGAAGACCACCCGAGAGGCGGTCGAAAACGCTTCGATGGCGGCCTTGGCGGAATTGTCATCCAGGGACAGGAAGGCATCCCGAAAATCGACCGCGTCCCGGATGCTCCAGAGCGAGGGGATCCGTGCAAGCCGGGCCGCGTGCAGGGTCGGAAATTGGTCCACTCCGACTGCATGAATCAGATCACATTCACTGCGGTCGAAGTGATCGGCCAGACTCTGAATCCGGTCCGCAACACTCAGCCCGGGCTCGATGGGCACGACCGAAACCGAAATCCCCGACCTCCGGAGGATGGTCCCCATCGGCCCATCGACCCGGCAACAGACTTCCGGAACGATCCTCGTCTCGTGGCGGTACCCCTCGACCAGGTTCGTGACGAATCGCGACGAACCCCGCCCATCGAGTCGATCAAGATCAACCAGCACTCGAACGGGTTGATGTTTGATCGGCACAGGTGCACCCTGATACCGTGTGCTGATCCTCGGTCGATGCTCATCTCGTGACCACGCCGGGTGAAAGTAGGGATCGCTGCGCCGCCCCCATCGTTCCTGAAACCGCTGCTGTTCGTCGAGGTCGAGCGTCAGCCCGCGTGAAGCTCCCTCAAAATGCAACAACTCTGCTCGTGGTGCGTAGACACATCGGAGCCCCATCTCGGAAAGCCTCAGGCAAAAATCCACGTCATTGAAACCGACGGCGAACCGGTCCTCATCGAATCCACCGATTTTCAGATAGGTTTCTCTCCTCACGAGCAAACACGCAGCAGTCACGGCGCTGACATTCCTCGCCACTCGATCGAGAAATTGCCCATCGGCGTGCCACCAGGGGAGCCCCTTGAACGGGTGGCCAGGCCCGCCGCCGAAGAGATCCGTCACGATCCCCGCGTGCTGAAGACGCCCATCCGGATAGAGCAACCGCCCTCCCACCGCCCCCACTCCGGCGATCTGCCCATAGCCGACGAGTTGGCTCAGCCATTCGGGGCGGACGACCTCCGTGTCGTTATTCAAGAGCACCACGAATTCGAACGAATCGCCAAGTTGCTGGATGGCCTGGTTGTGAATCCTTGCATAACTGAACCCTCTCTCGTCATTCTCGATCCGGATGACCCTGCAGCCGGGACCGAGTCGATCCAGGTACTCAAGGGTTTCGTCCTCCTGACTCCCATTGTCGATGACGACAATCTCGTAATTCTGATATGTCGTCCTTGCGCGGATCGATTCCAGGCAGCGCCGCAAGAGATCCGCCCGATCTCGGGTCGGAATCACGATCGCCACCCCTGGCCCATGCTCCGGAAAATCGAGCTCGAACGCCGGCACCCGGAGCCGAGACGCCCACGCGGGCTGAGCGACCCGAGCAGCGATCCCTCTCCTCCCCACCGCGTCCGCCAGCGCCCGCGCAGATTGCCGGATCATCTCGACCGAACTGGGGTCGAACGGCTCGCTCTCACGTTGATCCGCAAACACAGAACCGACAACCCTGGCCACGCGCGCCACCCGATCCGTGTGTTCGGCGATGCGCAGGACCAGGTCGTAAGTCCAGGCTTGCCCGTACTCTGTTCGGATGCCCCCGATCGCCTGGAACACTGAGCGTCGAACAGCAAGGGTCCCCCCGACCGCTTGATACGCGAGCAACAGCTCCGGGGACCATGACGGGCGAAACCTGGGATGGAACCGGTTACCGTCAGCGTCGATTCTGTCTTCGTCCCCGAAGACCAAGTCGGGAGATTCCGGTGCGTTCACAATCGCAGAGGCGAATTCGAGGAGCGCATCGTGTTGGAGAACAACGTCTTGATTGACAAAAACGAGATAATCACCCGAAGCCTGACCGGCGGCCTTTCGCAGGGCGTCAAGCTCGTCCTGCTCATCCTCGTCCCGAGAGTGGCACTCATCCGTCATCGCCCGTCTCGATCCGGGACCGTCGATGAAGATTACCTCTCGATCGGTATAGATCTGCGATCGCAGTGACGCAACCGTCTCTCGATAGTGACGGGGGACGGCATGCCCCCTCACGACCAGAACCGAAAAGGTGGGCCGATCATTCATTGACCGCAGCTGATCAATACGTTCCTCATCACTGATTTCCTGGTTCTGGAGAAACACCTCGTACGGGTCGCGTCGCGGCGGAATCCATTTGAGGATCTCATTGCGATCTCGCGTCGATTCCAGGCATTCCTGGGCAGGCCCCTCGCCTTCTCCAAGCTTCTCCTGCGATCCCTGAAGTCCTCCCAGATCCTCCACCGCATTCAGCGGGCGGCCCAGTCCAAGACGCTGCCAGGTTGACCGCGCCAATGCTCCAGGGGATCGCAACATTTCTTGAACCGCGAGCGCGACCCGTCCGCTTCGCTCACGGGCTCGGCTCAGGACAGCTCGCATGGGAAACGATCGCAGCGCCGCCAGTTCGGACTCGGCTCGCCGCAGATCCTCGGATGCCTTTCTCGTCGATTCGAACAGTTCGTCGATCCGTTGATTGCGTGCCTCAACCTCCGATTCAAGCCAGGTGGCGTACAGTTTGCGCTCGATCAGCCGCTCCCGGAGTCGCCGGATGCATTGGTCTCGTTCCCCTTTGCGGGCTTCCTCGGCGACGATCGTCGAGGCTTGCCTGGACCGAAAGGTCTCCAGCTCCCGGGTGATCTGCGTTTCGAGTCGATCAATCACCTCGTCCGAGCGGTTCATTATCAGCGTCGAGGCGGGCTCCAAGGTCGAGTGCTGCCCGGGATCAGCGGTGATCTCCGAGACCTTCCGAGATGGCACCTGATCGGACATGACCGGCGACTCCGTTCAGCGGGTCGATTCAGCGGTTGGGCGCAAGCGATCCTCGGAGACCGCCAGGTCGATCCCCGGTGGCATACCGAGAATAATGATCGGGGTCAATCCGAACCGGCACTCCGGTGTCGGTCCTTCCCAATCAGGAGTATCCTCGTGAATCGCCCCCCTGCTCTCTTTGGCGTGCTCGCCGTGCTCGCGGCCTGCTCGCTCGGGCCGGCCCTTGCCAGCGACGACTCACCGTCGGGAATCCCCGCCGATGGCTCGCGCGTGGTCGTGATTGGCGACAGCATCACCCAGGCCGGAGATTACGTCGTCTTCGTCGAGGCCTTCCTGCTCACACGATTCCCCGATCGTACGATCACCATCATCAATCACGGGCTGAGCAGTGAAACCGCGGCCGGAACCAGCGAACCCGATCACCCATCCCGCCGCCCCTGGATCCATGATCGCTTCGATCGCGATGTCACCGCCTGGGAACCTGACATCGTGGTTGCGTGCTACGGGATGAACGATGGCATCTACCATCCGTTCGCTCCCGAGCGGTTCGAAGCCTATCAACGGGGCATGCTTCGCCTGATCGATCGGGCCCGAAACGACGCTTCGGCCCGAGTCGACCTGCTCACCCCCCCGCCCTACGACCCTTACCGGCGCCAGGTCAGCGACCCGGACGCGACCGAATATGGCTACCGCTTCCCGGTCGTGAATTACGACACCGTACTGGCCCGCTACGCCGCCTGGGTCCGATCGCTGGCCGACGAGAACCTGCGGGTCGCCGACGTGAACTCCACTCTTGCCGAGCACGTCGCAGCCCGACGGTCCGCTCGTGTCAGTTTTTCCATCATGCCCGACGGCGTCCACCCCAACCCGACCGGGCACTGGCTCATCGCCCAGTCCTTGCTGGAAAGCTGGGACGCCCCCGCCCTGGTTGCCGAGGCGCGGATCGACGCCGAGACGCTCCGATCCTCGTCGGCACAGGTGAGCCACCTGACGAGGGACGACGAGGGCCTGTCGTTCTCCTGGCACTCTCCCTTGCCAATGCCCATCGACCCGCGCTGCGACCCCGAATCAATCCGTCTTGCCACGGTGGCCGATCGGCTCAACCGATACCGGCTGACCGTGACGGGCCTGGCAGACGGTCGCTACCGACTGCTTGCCGCCGAATCGGCGACCGGCGATCCTCAGCCGATGGCCGTCGTGACCGCCTCGGAACTGGCCGACGGGATCGACTTGACGGGCCTCACCGAATTCCCGACCGTCGTCGCCGCGCAGGAGGTCCTGAACGCGCTCGCGCGCCACCGATCCGCTCAGGCCCAAGCCTGGAGGAAATCCATTCAGGACGACGAGCCCCCGAGCATCCCTCCTCCCGGCGAGGATGGCGACATCATGCGATCGATCCGCGATCTGTGCCGGCCGCGCGACCTGCTCATCCGGCTTGAGCCGGTCGCCGACCAGGCACCATAAGTCCCCAGGGGCCGGGGCATCCTGGCATTCGCGTCACTCCTGCACGACCCGGACACGGACCGGGTCGTCGAAGTCCGCGTCCAGCCCCGAGGCCCGTTCGAGGCTCAATTCCCCGGCCTGCAGCCAGAGTCGGTAGCGCACTTTGAGCGGCTGGTCCTCGGTCAACGGATATTCGAAGTACGACCCGAAGCGACCGTAATCGCGCTCGCTGTAGCGAGCTTCCTTCGGATTCTCAGGGTGGTCGAGGTACGCCACCGTGTAGCGGTCGCCGTCGATCACGAAGCTCATGGCGTTCCAGGGGAGGTTGACCGGGCCTTCTCCCGTCTTCGGTTCCCAGTTCCTGGTTTCGCCCGGCGCGCCGCGGCCATCGGTCCGGAGGTAGTACGTCTCACCCTTCGAGACATCGGCCACGTGATTATCGGCACGGAAGTGGACCCCGGCGTGTTGCGGGTCGCCATCGAGCATGACCGGACCAGCCTCGGTCTCGACCAGGGCGGCGAAGTCGATGAAATACCCCTCCTCCGCCGCGTAGGCCGTCACTTCCCTCGTTTCGAGGGCGAAGATCTCCCCTTCCTGGCCGTGCCAGCCGACCCTGACGCGATGCCGACCGAGCACCGGTCCGGCCTCCTCGGACAGCGTTTCCTCGTGCGATTGATACGCCTTCCCTCGGGCATGCCAGACGTCGGCTTGCTTGCCGTCGCCATAGCTCACCCGATTGAACCCGAAGAACAGGCCCCTGTGGTGGGTGAAGAGCCCCCCCGGGCCCTTGGTGACACGTCGGCCGTCGGGAGCGAACAGGTGGTGGAAGGGCTTGAAGGTCAGTTCGCGGGCCTCGGGGCTCGACTCATCCAGCTCGGGTCGAACGTAGAACAGAATCGACTCATCCCCCCGGACGAGACGATCGCCATCCTCCGAGTGCTCCCAGGCGAATGAGGGGATGGTGCTCAGGTCGGCCCCCGAGTCCGAGACATCGAAACGGGCCGTTTCACCCTTCGCCAGTTCGGGCAGGATGAAGTGCAACTCGCGGACGACGCCCTCGTCGCGTTCGGCCGGATCGCTCAGGAGGGAAGGCGCGGTCAACTGGCCCAGCAGGGTCTGCCCGTCGATCGACTTCAGGATCACCACGTCCCCGTCGGTAAATGTCTCGGGCAAGCTGATCAGCGTCGACACGGGCGTTTGAATCCGGGCGTGCGCGCCGGCGTCGACCTCGATTGCGATCGACTGCGCCCCACTCGGCCGGGCAATCAGCAGGCTCATCGCCAGGGCGAAGAGGGGGACGTTCAATCGGTGACGCATGGGAAGCTCCTCCTGAATCCTGGGGCCTAGAAGCCGCCATCGTAGCCCATCGCCCCGGAGGAGTCGCCCATCCGATCTGAAAAATCTTCTTTCAATCGCTGTTGGAGATGTCATTCTGGGGTTGCGACGGGGCGAACAAGGCCGCCCCGGCATTCGACCACGGGGAGACACGACTCATGGCTCGCACGACGCGACGGACATTCCTCTCGGGCTCGGTGGCGGCCATCGGCGCCGGCTTCGCAATCGGGGGGACGAAGGCTTCCGGTCGGATTCTCGGCGCCAACGATACCATCAATATCGCGATCGCCGGCCTCAACGGTCGCGGCGGTGCGCACGTCGGCGAGTTCGCCGGGATGCCCGGCGTGCGGATCAGCCACCTGGTCGATGCCGACGTCCGGACGTTCGACAAACGCGTGAAGCAGGCCGCCGAACGCGGCGGATCGACGCCCGAGACCGTCCAGGACATCCGAGAGGTTCTCGACAACCCCGACGTCCACGCCCTCTCGATCGCGACCCCGAACCACTGGCACGCCTTGATGTCCATCTGGGCCTGCCAGGCCGGGAAGGACGTGTACGTCGAGAAGCCGTGCAGCCACAATGTCCACGAAGGGCGGATCGCCGTGGAGGCCGCCCGCAAGTACGATCGAATCGTCCAGCACGGCACGCAGGGGCGATCCCGCCGCTCCTGGGCCGAACTGCTCGAGATCACCCGGTCCGGCAAGTACGGCAAGCTGCTCGCATCCCGGGGGCTCTGCTACAAGCCTCGCCCCAGCATCGGCGTCAAACCCGTCCAGACGCCCCCGTCGGAGGTCGACTTCTCCCTCTGGCTCGGGCCTGCGCAGGAGAGGCCGTTCCACGAGAATCTCGTCCACTACAACTGGCACTGGTTCTGGGACTTCGGCAACGGAGACATCGGGAACCAGGGGGTCCACCAGATGGACGTCGCCCGCTGGATGATCCCAGACGCCACCCTGCCGACGAGCGTCGTGAGCCTGGGCGGCCGATTCGGCTACGAGGACCAGGGGGAGACGGCCAACACCCAGGTCTCCGTCATGGACTTCGACGGCACGCTCCTCATCTTCGAGGTCCGCGGGCTCCCGACCGACGACTACAAGGGCCAGAAGGTGGGCAACATCCTTCATTACGAGGAAGGTGTCGTCGCCGGTGGCCGCTTCTACCCGGAGGGCGAGGGGGACGGCGAACCGCTTCCCGAGGTCGAGGCCTCCCGAGGCCCGGGGGACGGCCATTTCGCCAACTTCATTGAGGCGGTCAGGAGCCGGAAGGCCGACGACCTGAACGCCGACATCCTGGAAGGACACTATTCGAGCGCCGCCTGCCACCTGGCGAACGTCTCCTACCAGCTCGGCGCCCCCGAGTCGTTCGATTCGATCGACCAGGCGATCGGCTCCGACGAGGTTGTGCAGGAGACCGTGGAACGGATGGTCGAGCACCTCAAGGACGACAACGGCCTGGCCGTGGAGGGGATGCAGTATCGCCTCGGCCGTCGCCTCCGCTTCAACCCCGAGACCGAACGGTTCATCGAGGATGACGACGCCAACGCGCTGCTGACCCGGCCGTATCGGGCTCCCTTCGTGGTCCCCGAATCGCTCGCCTGAGTCCCGACCTCGGTCGACCGATCCCCGGCCCCCGCAGCGATGAGCAAAGGGCTGGGGATCGGGGCACGCCTGGTCGCCTCAGGAGGCTCTCGCCCGAGTCCCGAATCGAGTGGCCCCGAACCGCTCATCGGCCGTGACGAGGGACGGGCTCCCCAAGGAAGGACACTCCTCGATCGAGTCTGACGACCCTCCCATCGACCCAGGAGGTCGTCAAGCCTGGCTGCCGGACGAATCGAAGCGGCGACGACCGATGCCCCGAATCGGCGGACGTCGAGATCGCGGCCCTCGCTCGACCGGCGAGGGGAACCGCTCCTGCGAGCCCTCACCGAAACCACTCAAGCCCTCCCCGATCAGAGCGAAGTACTCGATAAGGTCACTCGCACCATCATCATTTCGCCACGCGCGAAGCTTCGGAGAGGATTGCAGGCAGATGTCCAAACGATGCCCATATTGTGATGAGGAGATCCAGGACGCCGCGATTAAATGCAAGCATTGCCTGACCTGGCTCGACACGGGGGCGAACGCACCATCGTCCGCGTCGTATCCCTGGGAAGTGGGGCCCGGGAAAGGCGGCTGGACCTTCAGGTCGCTCCGCCGTCCGAGGCATGATCGGATGGTCGCCGGCGTCTGCTCGGCCTTCGGTCGGTTCCTCGGGATCGATCCCACCTTGATCCGGATCACCTATGCCGTGGTCACGGCCTTCACGGCTGGCATTCCGGGAATCGTCCTGTATATCATCTTGGCGATGGTGATTCCGGCGGAGGACGATTCGGATCGCTGGACTGCTTGATCGCCCGGGGACCGCTGACACTTGGCCATGACAACCACCCGAATCGGACTCGCCCTTCGCCTGATCGGACCGGTCCTTGAAATCGCCTGTATCGGCCTGCTCCTGGGCAATTTCGGCCGCAATCGCTCCGTCTTCGGGCAACCGATCGAGCCTTTGCTCTACCTCGGGGTGGCCCTCGGTCTGGCGATGGTGGCACTCGGCCTCGGGCTGAGTGCCCCTCGATCCGGCAGAAGGCCACGCCCTCCAGGCGACCCCACCCGATCGGGCTGATCGGCCGGAATCAACCTCCCCGCTGCCTCTCCCTCTCCGCTTCCGCCCCGCTGACCGGCCCCGGCCCGTCACGCTGTTCAACGACCGGGGATCCCACGGCGGGGTCCCCGGACTGCCTGCCCTTTCTCGGACGGACCCCTTCATGGAGTCAGTGAACGATCCCTCATCGGCCCGGCCCGAGCCGGCGACCGGTGATCCCACGCCCGCGATGGCCAGCCCCCACATCATGCCCAGGGGCTACGGCCGGGTTTACCGCTATTACGACCTGATCATGGCCGCCTTCGTGACGGTCCTGCTCTGCACGAACCTGATCTCGGCGCCCAAGCGCGTCGAGGTCGGCGGATTCATCTTCGGGGCGGGTGTGCTGTTCTTCCCGATCAGCTACCTGTTCAACGACATCCTGACCGAAGTCTACGGTTACAAACGCTCTCGCAAGGTGGTCTGGGCAGGGTTCGGGGCGCTCGCCTTCGCGGCGCTGGTCAGTCAGGTCGTGATCGCGCTGCCGGCGGCCTCGAACTGGCCGAATCAATCGATCTGGGAGACCGTCTTCGGCGGCACCTGGCGCATCATCCTCGCCTCGATGGCCGGTTTCTTCGCGGGCGAATTCATCAACTCCTACACCCTGGCCAAGATGAAGCTCTGGACCCGGGGACGCTACCTCTGGACGCGCACCATCGGCTCGACCCTCACGGGCGAGGCGGCCGACTCGATGCTCTTCTACCCGATCGCCTTCCTCGGTCGTCCCGGATGGACCTGGGACGACGTGATCACCGTCATGATCGCCAACTACACCCTGAAGGTGATGTGGGAAGTGGTCGCAACGCCCATGACCTACGCCGTCGTCGGCTTCTTGAAACGAGCCGAGCACGAGGACTACTACGACCACGACACCAACTTCACCCCCTTCTCCCTCGAAACCTGATCGCCCCGCCCCGTCTCGGTGAAGGGGGCCGGGCGAAGAGACGAGTCCGCAAACCGTCTCGTTCGATCATTCTTGAATCCGTTGCGCCAGGGAATCCAGCGGATCCGGATCGGCTTCATCGGCGACGGCTTCGGGCCCGGGTCGCGACTCGAGGCCGTTCGCCGCAACGACGTGCTCCACCATGCGGTCGACGCTGGGGCTCATCCAGCCGATCAGCGTCTGCGGGAAGATCCCGAGCCAGACCGTCAGGACCACCAGCGGAGCGGCAATGATCCGCTCCCGGATCGAGAGATCGGGCAAACCCCGGACCGCCTCGTTCCGCCCGAGCAAGACCCGTTGGAGGGTCCAGAGGATGTATCCGGCCGTCAGCACCAGGGAGGCGGCGGCCAGCAGCGCGAGCACGTAACTGTAGTTGAAGGCCGAGAGCAAGACGAACACCTCGGCCACGAACCCGCAAAGCCCCGGCAACCCCATCGCGCCGAAGAAGATCAGGAGCGTCACCCCGCCATACACGGGCATGACGTTCATCAGGCCCCCCATGCGGGCCAGGTCTCGGGTGTGCAATCGGTCGTACACCACCCCCACCAGGAAGAACATCCCGGCCGAGGTAATGCCGTGGGCGATCATCATGAACATCGCCCCGTTCACCCCGTACGCATAGTACTGGGGCGCGAAAAGATTCATCACCGCCAGGCCGAGCATGACGTAGCCCATGTGGCTCACCGAGCTATACGCCACCAGTCGCTTGAAGTCCGTCTGGGCCATGGCCGCCAGCGCACCGTAAATGATGCTGACCACCCCCAGCACCGCCACGAACCACGACAGCTCGTAAGCACCGACGGGTGCCAGCGGCCAGGCCATCCGGATCAACCCGTAGCCGCCGATCTTCAGCAAGACCCCGGCCAGGATCATGCTGATCGGCGTCGGAGCCTGGACGTGGGCATCGGGCAACCAGGTATGGACGGGCACGGCCGGCAGCTTGATCAGGAAGCCGATCAGGAAGAGCACGAAGACCACCGATTGCACGCCGAACCCGAAGATCGTCCCCGAGAAGTGCTCCGAGGCCCCCATCAGACGAATCAGGTCGAACGTATACAGCGCCTCGGCCCCTTCCGGCGCGTAGAAGTACAGGAGGAGGATCGCCACCAGGATGAAGACGGAGCCGAAGAGCGTATAGAGCAAGAACTTGATCGCGGCGTATTCCCGGTGTTCGCCCCCCCAGACGCCGATGAGGAAATACATCGGCAAGAGCATGAATTCGAAGAAGACGAAGAAGAGGAAGAGATCGAGCGCGAGAAAGACCCCCATCATGCTGCCCAGCAACAGCAAGAACAGCGAGAAGTAACCCTTGACCCCGGTCTCGATCCCCCAGGAGGCCAGGCAGGCCAGCAGGCTGATCAGCGCCGTGAGCAAGACCAGGCTCATGCTGATCCCATCAAGACCGAGGAAATACTCGATCTTGAAGTACGGGATCCAGGGGCCTCGATACACGAGGTCGCCGGCGGCGTCGCGGACCGCCGGGATGCCGGCCTGCTCTCCCGCCTCCACCAGGTTCTGCCCGGCCCGGGCCACCAGGGAGGCATCGGGTCTCCCCTCCCCGATCGAGAGGAATGCGCCGAACGCCACGAGCGAGAGCACGAAGGTCATCGCCGTAATGCCGAGCGCCGTGGCCTTGATCGCCAGGTCGTTCCGGCCCGGCAAGGCCAGGACCAGCACGCTGCCGACGACCGGGGCAGCCCAGAGCAGACTCAGCAAGACGTTATCGCTCATGATCGATCTCGAAGCGGCTGCGGCCGGACGGATGGGGTTGCGGGGGCGAGGATCGCCTAGCGGCTGATCCAGACGTAAATGCCGACGGAGAACAGCACGACAGCCAGCGACAGCAGCATCAGGTATCCCCGAAGCTTACCGGCCTGGAATCGCTGGGAAATGCCACCGAGGACCGACACCGTTTGCGCCACCAGGGCCACCAACCGATCGACGACCGCACGATCGACGATCCGATTCCAACGGCTCAGGACCACGACCAGCGCCGCCGAGCCGTCGACGATCCCGTCGACCACCACGCGATCGAGCCTGGCCAGGCCCCGGCCGATGCCCAAAATGGGCCTGACCACCAGGGCGTCGTAAATCTCGTCGACATACCATTTGTTGACGAACAGCGCGTACAGCCCGCCCATGTGATGCGCCATCCGGGCCGGGTCGATCCGCCGGATGGTCTTGCTCGGGTGATACGACAGGAACGCCAGGCCGACCCCGACGACCAGCACCAGGAGCGAGGTCGAAGCCGCCCAGAGCGACGCCGAGCCGAGCGGCTGGGCGGGCAACGGCTCCCCGTACGCCAGCCAGTTCTCCAGGACCGGGTGAAACGGGAGCCCGAAGATCGCCAGCGGGAGGACCGTCAGGGGCCAGCCGATCGCCACCGTGGGAACCGCCAGGATTCGCAGCGGCCAGGTCAGCAGCGGCCCGCCCTCGTGGGCATGGGCCATCGGGTCGCCATCGACCGCCACCCCCGACGACGTCCCGCGCGGCTCCCCGGTGAAGATCAGGAACCACATCCGGAACATGTAAAACGACGTCATCGCCGCGCCTGCCGCCGGCAAGATCAGCAGGAGCAGGTGCTTCGGCTCGGCCCGGACGAAGTGGATCGCCGAGGCCAGTATGGCATCCTTCGAGTAGAAACCGCTGAACAAGGGCACCCCGGAGATCGCCAGCGTCGCCAACAGCATGGTCGTCGCCGTGATCGGCATCCTGCGGCGCAGGCCGCCGAGGGGTCGCATGTCGTACGTGTGGACCGCGTGGTGGATGCTCCCCGCCCCCAGGAACAGCAGCGCCTTGAAGAAGGCGTGGGTCAGCAGATGAAACAGCCCGGCCGCCCAGCCGCCCACGCCCAGCGCCAGCATCATGAAGCCGAGCTGGCTGACGGTCGAATACGCCAGGACCTTCTTATAATCCACCTGGACCAACGCGATCGTCGCGGCCAGGAAGAGGGTCACCCCCCCGGTATATGCGATGATCAGCAACACTTCGGCCGTGAACAACGGGAAGAACCGCCCGACCAGATAGACGCCCGCCGCCACCATGGTCGCCGCGTGAATCAAGGCCGACACCGGTGTCGGCCCGGCCATGGCATCCGGCAACCAGACGTGGAGGGGGAACTGGGCACTCTTCCCCACGCACCCGGCGAAAATCCCGAGGCCCGCCAGCACCAGGACCCAGTAGGGGGCCGGGCGTTCGACGCCTCCCACGGACACCGCGACGCCCTTGCCCGGATCGTCGGCCGTCATCCGCCCCAGGTGATCAACCTGCCTCGATTCAACCTGAGCGAGGCCCGCGTTCAGGTCCGCGAGATTGAACGTGCCGAACTGGGTCCAGAGCAGGCCCAGGCCGAGCAGCATCCCCACGTCGCCGACCCGGTTGGTGATGAACGCCTTGTTCGCCGCGTCGGTGTTCGCCCGGTCTTCGTACCAGAACCCGATCAGCAAATAGGAGCAGAGTCCGACCAGCTCCCAGAAGATGAAGACCATGAAGGCGTTGTCCGCCGCCACCAGCCCCAGCATCGCGAAGCAAAAGAGCGAGAGATAGGCGAAGAACCTCGGGTACCGAGGGTCCCCCGCCATGTACGACATGGAGTAAACGTGAATCAAGGACGCGATCAGCGTGATCATCACGAACATGATCGCCGTCAGTTGATCCACGTAAATCCCGAGCGGGATTGCCAGCGCCCGGCCGTCGTCCGCCAGGCGATCACCCAGCGCAACCCAGGTCCACTGCCCCGTCCAGGCAAGCTTCTCGTCGTGACCTCCCCCGTGATGCCCGCGATCGGGGAGCCCGTCATCCAGGGCTCCCGCTCCGAACCGGTCGCCGGGGACTTCGGCACCGTCTCCCGGCGAGGAGGCATGATGATGCGGCGCGGGCATCCCACCCGATTCGAGCCAGTACGAAACGAAGCCAATGGCCGAGCAGAGGAACGAAACCCCGATCGCCCCGGAAGCGACCCAGGCATTCCGATGTCGCAATCCCCGACTCGCCACGATCTGGATGGCGAACGCAATCAAGGGGATCAGGACGGCGGCAGCGTAGAGCCAGCCCTGCCACTGGTTCATCATGGCCTCGCTCCGAGGGGACCGGGCGACCGCCCCTCGTACCGCGACCGATGGGGGGCCTCGCCCCATCGTCCAACGAGCCCGGGAACGGAGCGAGGAAGCCGAAATAATGGCACAAATCCGGCCCGCGTTGCAAGTCCTCGTCGGACCTTCTGAGGCGCTCGACGCATTGAAGTCAACCGTATCGGATCGAGAATCGTGCCAGGATCATGGCAATGTTGTCCGGCCCTCCGCCATCGAGGGCCCGTTGCAAGAGCGACCGACAGGCCTCCCCGGGGTGGTCATGCTCGGCCAGCACCTCTGCGATGATCGCCTCGGGCACCGGCTCGGTCAGGCCGTCCGTGCAGAGCAGCAGCGCGTCGCCGTCCTGGATCCGGAGCTTGTGGAGTTCGACGTAAACGCCCTCGCTCGGCCCGCCGACCACGTTGGTCACGACATTGCGAAGCCCCGACCGCTGCGCGTCCTGCTCGCTGATCGCCCCGGAGTCGAGCAGCATCTGCGCATAGGTGTGATCCCGAGTCACCCGGGCAAGCTGCCCCTCGCGGAGCAGGTACGCCCGCGAATCCCCCGCGTGGGCGATGTAGAGGGTGTCGCACACGGAGTAGGCCATCGTCAGGGTCGTCCCCATGCCGCTCAACCCCCGGTGCGATCGGGCCTTGCGATACACCTCCTGGTCTGCCCGTTCCAGGGCCTCGCGAAGTTCCCTGACCAGTTCGTCCTTCTCGCCGGGCTCGAAGTGCAGGAACCACTTGAAGCAATTCAAGACGAAGTCTTCAACCGTGGCGATGGAGAGGGCGCTCGCCTCCTCCCCGGCCGCCTCGCCCCCCAGTCCATCGGCCACCACGAGCAGGTGGGCCATCTCCTCGGCCGCCCGACCGTCGTCCCGATGAGGGATGCTGCTCCGGCAGACGTCGAGGCGTTTGGTCAGGCGGGCGATCAGGAAGTTGTCTTCGTTGTTCGAGCGCCGGATGCCCCGATCGGTCAGGCCATCGCACCGGACCCGGAGGCAGACCCTCCCGCGGTCTGCTGCCGACGGGAACTCGATGGTCGAGTCCTCGATGAGCGGGTAACGGTCTTCAGGAGTCGTGGTGGCCATCACAACAGTCCCCGGGGTAGTGGTCGGTTCCGACTCGGTCGAGTCGATCACCACGATCCATCTCGCCTCAGTTCGTGCGACGTGTCAACGATGCTCCGATCCCGGGGCGGTGAGCGCCGTCAGCTCTCCCGAAGGCTCGGGAGTCTCCGCGCCCGCCGGGGTCTCGTCCCGCGATCGCCCGTCATCATGCACCGAGAAGCGAATGCCGATCCGGCGGGTGAAGTTCGTCCACATGTCGAGCAACACATAGAAGACCGGCGTGACCACCAGCGCGAGGACCAATGAGAGCATCTGCCCACCAATAATCACCTTGGCCATGCTGGCCCGCGATCCGGCCCCCGGCCCCTGCCCCAGCGCGATCGGGATCATCGCCGCCACGAGCATCACCGTGGTCATCAAGATCGGCCGGAGCCTCAGGTGGTTCGCGCCGATCACCGCGTCGTGCCTGGGCCACCCTTCGGCCCTCAGGTCGTTCGTGGCGTTGACCTGCAGGATCCCGTTCTTCTTGACGATCCCGACCAGCATGAACAGCCCGAACATGGCGTACAGGTCCATCGGCGTGTTCCAGAGCAGCATCGAGAGCAGGCCGAACGGGACCGTCACCGGCAGGGCCATCAGGATCGCGACCGGCTGCAGCCAGCTCTCGAACTGGGCGGCCAGGATCATGTACATGAAGACGGTCGAGAGGATGAACGCCACCGTGAAGTAGACGAACGTCTCCTCGAGCGTCTTCGCCTGGCCCGACACGACGGCCCGATAGCCCGGCTCCATGCCGATCTCGTCGAGGATCTGGTTCGAGAGCGAGACGATCTGGCCGAGCGGCATGGAGTCGGTCGGGTTCCCCAGGACGGTCACGATCCGCTCCCGGTCGAGCCGCTCGATCTCGGTCGGGCCCAGGTCCGATTCCAGGCGGGCCAGGCTCGTGAGCTTCACCAGGCCCGCCGTCGGCGAGGCGAGGTTCAGGTTCTCGAGCGCCTCGGGCGAATCGCGGTCCTGGGATCGGGCCCGGAGCCAGACATCATACTGTTCCCCACCATCGCGGAAGGTCGTGATGGGCAGGCCGCCCACGAGGACGCGGAGGCTGTCGCCGATCGTCGCCACCGGGATCTCCAGGTCGGCCGCCCGTTCCCGGTCGATCGCCACCCGGACCTCCGGCTTGCTCAGGGAGAGCGTCGTATCCAGGTCGGTGATCCCCCCGTGGGCCTCCAGACGCTCGAGCAGTTGCTGGGCGTAGTCGGCCAGCTTCTCCAGATCCGGCCCCGCCAGGTTCATCTGGAAGATCTGGGCCCGGCCCCCCCCCTGGAACGCCGACACGTCGTTGACGCTGAGCCGGAGGTCGGGATACACGTCCAGCAGCTCCCGGGCCTGGTCCTGCACCTCGAACTGGCTCACGTCGCGGTCGGACAGCTCCTCCATCCGGACATAGACCGACGCCTGGGTCACGTCCCCTTGCCCCTTGACCTGCTGCCCGGTCGAGAGCGAGCCGATCGTCGTGAACAGGTTCCTCGTCCCCGGCAACTGGCGGATCCGCTGCTCCAGCTCGCGCATCACCCGATCGGTCTGATCCAGCGTGTAGCCCTCGGGCGTCGTCACCACCACCTCGTACTCGCTCTGGTCGTCCCTCGGGATCAGCGAGAAGCCGGTCGCCATCCCGATGGGCACCGTGGCCCCGATCGTCGCGAAGGCCAGGGCGACGATCGCCCCCTTGTGCCGCAACGACCAGCCGAGGATCCAGCCGTAGCCCCGATCGACGACCCGATAGAAGACACCGGCCTTCGACTTCGCCGGCCCCGAATCCCGGACCTCCTCCAGCTTCAGGAACCGGCTGCAGAGCATCGGCGTCAGGGTGAACGACACGAACAGGCTCATCGCCACGGCGAAGGCCACGACGAACCCGAAGCTCGCGAAGAACCTCCCGACGATCCCGCCGATGAACGCGATCGGAAGGAAGATCACGATGAGGGACAGGCTCGTCGCGAAGACCGGCAACGCAATCTCTCGCGTGCCGATCCGGGAGGCCGTCATCCCGTCCATCCCGTCTTCTTCCATGTGCCGGAAGATGTTCTCGTGAACGACCACCGCGTCGTCGATCACGATCCCGATCGCCAGGATCAGGCCGAGCATCGTGATGTTGTTCAGGGTGAACCCCATCACGTCCATGAACAGGAAGGTCGGGATGATCGAGGTCGGGATCGCCAGGGTCGCGATGACCGTCGTCCTCCAGTCCCGGATGAACATCAAGATTGTTCCCGAGACGAGAATCCCCGCCAGGATCAGGTGGAATTTCACCTCCTCGATCGACTGCTCGATGAACCGCGACTGGTCCCGGATGATCACCGTCTCGATGTCCGGCGGCAGGGCCTCCCTCAGCTCCCCCAGCCGCTCCTTGATCTCATGGGCCACCTGCACGGTGTTGGTGCCCGACTGCTTCTGGATGACCAGGCTCACCGCGTTCTGGCCGTCGAGCCTCGCCAGCGACCGCGGCTCCTCGATCGAATCCTCGGCGCGGCCGATGTCCCGAATCCTGATCGGATACCCGCCCCGGGTCGTGATGATCAGGTCGTTGAACTCCTGCTCCGTCTCCAGGCGGCCCAGCACGCGGAGGATCTCCTCCCGGCTGCCGCGATCGACCCGGCCCCCCGGCACCTCCAGGCTCTGCCGGAGCAAGGCCGACCGAACATCTTCGATCGAGAGATTCAGGGCCGCGAGCGCGTCCGTGTCCACGATCACGTTCATCGCCCTGGTCCGGCCGCCGAGCAGCGAGATCGCCCCCACGCCGCTGACCGTCTCCAGCCGTTCCTTGATCTGGCGACGCGCCAGCTCCGTGACCTCCCGGAAGTCCCGACGGCCCGAGACCGCGATCGTCAGGATCGGGATCGAGTCCGTCTCGAACTTCGAGACCACGGGCGACTCGATGCCTTCCGGCAGGATCGGGAGCACCGCGTTGACCTTGTCCCGGACCTCCTGCACCCCGACGTCGGCGTCCTTCGACAGCTCGAACTGCACGGTGAGGACCGAAATCCCCTCATAGGTCACGGATCGGAGTTCCTCGATCCCCGAGATCGTGTTCAGGATGTCCTCGATCGGCTTCGTGACCGAGGTCTCCATCTCCTCCACGCTCGCGTTCGGCAAGACCACCGTCACCGAGGCCACCGGGAACTCGACATCCGGGAACAGGTCCACGCCCAATCGGTTGTAGCTGACCACCCCCAGCACCACCGGGATCAGGACCAGGACCCAGGTGAACACCGGCCGGTTGATGCAAACGTCCGAGATGGTCATGGCTGCTCCGGCCTCGACGCTTGAAATGGAGATCTCGATCGAAGACTTCGGTCGTGTCCGCAGGAAACCATCACGACCGACCCAGGCCGCCCGAGCGCCGGCCCTCGACGACTCTCGGCCTTCACGCTGCAATCCGGACGTTGGCAGCAAATGCGGCCCGAACCAGCCGCACGGGAGTGGTGCACGCCCGTCGAATCACTCGCCCTGCCCGGCGACTTCCGGGGAGGGTGCGTCCCCCTCCTGCCCTTCGATCGCCTCGGCACCGACCTCGCCCCGGAGCACGATCGTGCTCCCGTCGGCGAGCCGGGTCTGGCCGCTGGTGATGACCACCGACCCCTCGGGCAACCCGTCGAGGATCTCGATCATCTCGCCCGATTGGACCCCGGTCCGGACCTGAACCTCCCTGACCCGATCCCCGCCGCTCTCGGGATCGACCAGAAAGAGCTTGACGACGCCGGCGAACCTGACCACCGCCTCGATCGGCACGAGCGTCGCGTCATCCTCGCGCAGGGTCACGACCCGGGCCTTGGCGAAACTCCCGGGACGCAGGACCAGATCCTCGTTCGCAACCTCCGCCTCGACCTCGAAGGTCCGACTCACCGGATCGATCCTCGGGTTGATCCGGGATATCGTCCCACGAAAGCTCGTGCCCGGATGAGACGCCACGCTCAACTCCACAGACTGGCCTTCCGCGACCCGGGCGCCGTAACGCTCCGGGACGTCCGCTCGAAGACGCAACGGATGCTCCAGGACCAGGTCATACACCGAGTCTCCCGGCCGGAGGAACTGCCCCTCCGCCACGTATCGCTGACTAATCGCGTAACGCAGCTCCCCCATCGACTCCACCCCGGGGGGCAGGACCGACGGCCGAGGCGCCTCGATCGTCATCTCTCGGAGCACCTCCGTGGCCTGTTCCATCGCCACATACGTCGAGAGCGCGTTGGCGATCACCGTCCGGGCCGTCAGGGTCGCGTTGTCGAGCGCGGCCTCGGCCACCCGCTTCTCGCTCTCGGCATCCTGCAATTCCTGGACGGTCCCCGCGCTCCTCGAGGCGAGCTGGCGTTGTCGGTTCAACCGGATCTCCGCCAGCTCCAGGGTCGCCTGGGCCTGCTTGACCGGCGGGGTGTTGCGGATGATCTCGACCACCTCGTCGTTCTGGAGGATCGCCTCCGAGATGCCGTACTGCGAGGTGAACCGATCCGCCACCTCCGACGAAATCCCGAGCTTCACCAGCTCTCCCAGGAGCCTCGACCGCGACTCCTCGACCGCGAACCGGGCATCGACCGGGTCCAGCTCGACCAGCGACTCGCCAGGGCTGACCCGATCGCCCACGTCATGCTTCACCGCGATCACCCGGCCCGTCTGCTTCGAGCCGAGCGTCACCTCCTCCCACCCGAAGAGGGTCCCCACCACCTCGATCGACCGCTCGATCGGCCGCTGGACGGCCGGGGCGGTCGTCACCACGACCGGGGCGACCGGGGCCGTCGTGCCCTCAAGCGACCGGTCGCCGGCCTCCCCGCACCCCCATCCCGACCCCAACGCAACCAGAACCGCCAGCAAGGGGGCGAGGGCACCCGAGGTTCCCCGCCGGCGTCGAGACACGATCGCGTTCATGAACGCCCCAATCAATGAAGTCCCTGTCACCCGATCCCCGTCCCGTCACTCGCCCGAACCGCCCCGAACCCGGCACGCAAGTCCTCAACCAGGCGACGCGCCAGCCCCGCCTCGAGGTTCGCGCCTTGATAGAGATAATCCGCCGTGTAGATCGTGATCAGCCCCTGCACCGCCGCGGCACACCGCCGAGCACGATCCTCGGCGAGGATCTCGGCATTCGCCAGCCGCCGGGTCGTCTCGATCAAGAGTTCCGTCATCTGCTTGCCGTAGTTCGCCACCTGCGACGACAGGCCGGGCGAATTCGGCCCGAAGAACAAGGCGTAGACGAATCGCGCCCGGTCCGGATCCTCTCGACAGAAGGCGAAGTGCGCCTCGACCTGGGCGACGAGCGCCTCGAGCGGGTCGCTCGACCGCTCGACGATCCCGCGCAGCTCGTCGATCAATTGCCCCAGGGGGCGCGACAGGAGCGCCTGGGCCAACCCTTCCTTGCTCCCGAAGTGATAGTAGAGCGTCGGCTTGGTCACCCCCGCCGCCTCGACGATCTCCCGGACCGAGGTCGCGTCGAACCCCCGATCCGCGAACAAACGGGCCGCCGCTCGCAGGATCTCCCGAGCCGCATCCCCCTTCTGTTTGTCCGGAGCCGTCGCTCTCACGGTGTCAGACACGCTCACCTCCGCCTCTATACCGAACGGTAAGTAGTATGAGCCTCCCCGCGTCGTTCGTCAAGATTGGCCCGGGCGACACGCCGTCGATCGTCGCCAGGGCGATGGTGAGTATCCCGCGGCGGCTCCTCGCGGCGATCCTCCGGGGCGAATGGCCCGAGGATGCCCTGGGTCCTTGTATCCGATCACGCCGTGTGATCGGATGAGTCCCGGGCCCTGCACCTCGATCCGGCCCCTCCCGAGTTGACCAGCCGCGTCGGCACTCCCCTGCCCTCCGGATCTGGTCGCGTCGAGTGGCCGGAGGGTTCACCGCGCTCGACCGATTTCGCCGCCCCGAGGAACCGGACCAATCCTTCGACCCCGCGAACCAAACGGGGGGCAACGGTCCTGGGCCTCGCCCGATTCGCACCCTCGGAGTTTCACGATGCCTCACGTCCGTCTCGCGTCCCCCGTCACCGGCCTGTGCGTCCTTCTGTCGGCACTCACGTCGAGCGCCCAGGAAACGACACCGAGCCCGAGCCCGGTCGCCGCGGAGGAGCTCCTGAGCGAACTGGCCTCGGCCCCCCTCGAGAATCCCGATCGCGTCGCGAAGCTCAAGGAGCTGTTCGAGCAGGCCGGGGCGCCGGCCGATGCCATCGCCCTCCAGGACGTCCCCGGCCGAGAGCCCGAGCAGCCCGTTCTCCAGAACGTCATCGCCACCAAACCGGGGGAGACCGACCGGGTCATCGTCGTCGGCGGCCACCTCGACAAGGTCCCCGCGGGTCACGGGATCATCGACGACTGGTCGGGCGCCTGCATGACGACCAACCTCTATCAGGCGATCAAGGACGTCCCCACCCGCCACACCTTCGTCTTCATCGGCTTCGCGCACGAGGAGCTCGGCCTGCTCGGCTCGAAGCGTTATGTCGATGATCTCGGCGACGACGGGGTCGGCTCCGTCCGGGCGATGGTCAACCTGGAGTGCCTCGGCGCGGGCGGCCCGTTCATCTGGTCCAACGGCTCGAACGACGCCCTGGAAGCCATCGCGCACGAGGTCGCCAAGCGTCATGACTTGCCGCTCGAAAGCCACGTCATCCGGGGCGTCGGGGCCGATTCCATCCCCTTCGATCAGGTCGGCATCCCCACCATCACCTTCGACGGCCTGCCCCTCGACCGCTTCGAGCTGATCCACTCCGACAAGGACCGCTTCGAGAACGTCGACACCGCGGTCTACGAATCCTCCTACGCCCTCGTCCTCAAGTACCTCCTGGCGCTTGACCGATCCGAAGACATCCCGGAAAACAGTCGGTAGGGCCTGCCCGACTCCCGCTTTCGTTCCCGATTCAAGGAGTGAGCCGATGCACGAACATCCCGCACCCGATGGACTACGCCTCCCCCGTCGCGGCTTCCTGACCGGAGTGGCGGCCCTCTCGGCACTGGGCGGTCTCCGAGCCTCGGCCCAGGAACCGGGGGCCGCGGCCGACCCGCTCGCGCTCGACGGACCGCTCGGCATCCCCGGCCCCTACCCCGGCCGGGTCATCGAGGTCCGCAAGCCCGGCATGATCAACAACGGCGTCCGCGATCGCGCCGCCATCAAGGGCGCCCTCGATCGCGGCATGGCCGAGCTGACCGGCGCCGACGACGCCGTCTCCGCCTGGCGCTCCTTCTTCGAGCCCGGCGACGTCGTCGCCATCAAGATGAACCCCGTCGGCCGTCCCCTGGCCAATAGCTCGACCGAGCTGATGCTCGAAATCGTCGAGGGGCTCAAATCCGCCGGGGTCAAGACCCGAGACATGTTCGTCTTCGAGCGCTACCGCTCCGAATTCCTCGACGCCGGCATGGCCGACGGCGTCCCCGACGGCATCTCCTGGGGCGGCCTGACTTATGGCAACGACCCCTCGCAGCTCGAGATCGCCTGGCCCGACGGCGACGCAGTTTCGGGCTACGATCCCGACGAATACGTCTCGATGAACCTGATCCACAAGGACCACGACCCGAAGGACGACCGCGCCTTCCGCTCCCACCTGGGCACACTCATCACGCGCAAGGTGAACAAGGTCGTGCTGCTGCCGGTCCTCAAGGACCACGGCTCGGCCGGCATCACCGGGGCGCTCAAGAACATGAGCCACGGCCTGGTCAACAACGTCGCCCGGTCGCACAGCTCGGCCGAGGCGAACGTCTGTAACCAGTTCATCCCCGAGGTCGTCAGCCACCCGATCATCCGCAAGAAGTGCGTCCTGCAGATCATGGACGGCATCGTCGGCGTCTACCAGGGCGGCCCCTTCGCCCGGGCCGAGAATCCGCACTGGACCTGGGAGAACAACGCCCTCCTGCTCGCCACCGACCCCGTGGCCATGGACCGGATCGAGTGGGACATGATCGACGCCAAGCGTCGCCAGATGGGCCTGGCCCCCGTCGGCGCCGTCGGCAAGCTCGGCATCGACGCCGAACGCGAGGGGTTCGACATGCGGCAACCCCAGCACGTCATCCTCTCCGGGTATCTCGGCCTCGGCGAGTATCGGCCCGAGAAGATCGACCACCGGGTCGTCAACGCCTGACCCGATCTGCTCGCGCCCAGACGACGCAAAAGGGCCCTGGCAAACGCGGTTTGCCAGGGCCCTTGTTGCCTTCCGACGCGACGTCGAGCATCACATCTTACGGGCAGGTCAGACAGGTGGGCACCACCACGGGCACCATCGACGTGACGGTCACGGGGACCGGGCGGGCGACCACGTGGGGCACGCACCGCTGGACCGTCACCGGCACCTGTTCCTCGACCAGGAACGGCACCTGGCGCTCCGCCGTCTCCGTCACATAACGGACCTGACGGACGGGCACGCGATCGACCCGCTCCTCGGTCACATAGCGGCAGGTGGTCACCGGGACGCGCTCGACGCGCTCCTCGGCCACCATCCGGGTC